>JAJDNH010000086.1 GCA_022340775.1 Acidobacteriota bacterium | reverse complement strand
CTGAGGACGGAGGAGGCGCGGTCACTGACCAAGAGCCTGGCCGGGATTTTCTTTCGTTCTGGTGCCAGCGCCGCAATCTACCTGCTTTCCGCCTGGGTGACCTTTTCCCTGCTCGCCGTCACGCCGCCGCTGTCGACGGTGACGGTGGAGAATCTGCTGGCGGCGCTGGTCCTGACCGCGGTCGTGTATCTCATCCACCACGTCGTCAACCTGGCGACCGCCGCCTCGGCGGGTTTGGGCGTTGCGGCGGCGCTGCGCACGACGGTCCCGCGTTCGACCCTGGCCGAGCTGCTGGCCGCTCCGGCGAGCCTCCTTCTGGTCGTTGCTCTGCAGCGCCTCGGCTGGAGCACCTTCGCCTTGATGGCGCTGCTTTACATGGGCACGATGGTTCTGGCCTGGCAGGGCGGCGTCGACCGCGAACGCCTTCGCCGGCGGCTCGCCGACCTGGAGCGGCTGCATCGTGCCGGCGAGACGCTGTCCGGAACCTTGGAGTTCCGCGACCTCCTCCGTCGCTTGCATCTCACGATCCGCGACGTTGTCCCGTTTACGAAGATGTTCCTGGTACTCGAAGATGCTGGGAGGCGGGCGCGCCGAGTGTACGCGTTCGATGCCGAAGGCAGACGGGGCAACTCCGGGGGCGAAACCGTCGTGGAGATGCTGGGACGCTCAGAGGGCCTGCAGGCCAACCCCGAGGGGGGCGGCGTGTTGATCAAGGATTTGCCGGTCGGAGACGGCGCTGCAGCCCGGCTGCGCTTGGACTTCGAGCGAGGCTGCCTGCCGGCCGACCATCGGCTGGCCCTGCTGGACACGGTGTGCCGCCAGGCGGCGGCCGCCCTCGGCAACGCCCAGCTGTACCGGCTGGCAAATACGGATCCGCTGACCGGTCTGGCGATCCGGCGCTCCTTCGAACGTGTCTTGCATCGGCTGGCCGCGCGCGGCGAGCACTTCGCCGTGATCATGCTCGATCTCGACTGGTTCAAGCGTGTCAACGACGAGTTGGGCCACAGAGCCGGCGACGAGGTGCTGCTCGACCTGGCGGAGGTTCTGCAGGGCTCTCTCCGTCCCCTGGACAGCGCGGTGCGCTACGGTGGCGAGGAGTTCGTGGTCCTGCTCCCGAGCGTGAGCTCGCCGGAGGCGGCAGCCGTGGCCGAGCGGATCCGGCGGACCCTGGAGCAGCGGAGGCTTGTCTTCGAGGGGCACGAGATACGGTACACGGCTTCCTTTGGCGTCGCAGAGTCGGCGGCCGAGCCCGGCCTCGGCGATCCGATGGAGGTGGTTTGGCAGGCCGATGCCGCCCTTCTTGCTGCCAAGCGGGCGGGCCGGAACCAGGTCGTTACTGCTGCGTCACTGTAGCAAGTGTCGCCACAGCAGATGGTTGCTCTCCGGTTGGGGCCGCGAGCGAGTCGCCGGGACCTCGGCTTGTCGCAAAACGCAACCAGCAGCGGCACCTTGACCGGTTCGGCGGCCCGGTGTACGGTGGCCTGAGTTCAACACTATGTGGAGGTACCATGGCAGGTAAAGCCGATCTCGTTGATAAGATTGCGGAGCTCACAGGGATACCGAAGACACGTGTGGCGCTGTGCTACGACAGCATCTTCGAGCTGATCGGGGAGTCGCTGCGCGGCGGCGACAAGGTCACGGTGCCCAGCTTCGGCACGTTCCAGGTCTCCCACCGGCCCCAGCGGCAGGGGAGAAATCCTGCGACGGGCCAGCCGATGACCATCGCGGCTTCGAAGAGCGTTCGGTTTAAGCCCTCCAAGAACCTCAAGGACCAGCTCTAGGTTCCGTGCGCGATCAAGGCGGGACGGGCGGAATGTCTGTCATCGCTGGGTTTTGAGGGTCCGACTGCCCGCGGCGCGCGAATGTCGCGCCAACGGCAGCGGGGCGCAAAGGCCGCATGCGAAATCAGGGCGCCGTCGACCGCAGCTGATCGGCAACGGATGATGGGGCTTCTGCGATGGGCGTTCACGGCCGACTCTCCAGGGCCGGCAACGGTCAACGGACCTCGAGACGCCTCCCGAGGAGAAGAGAGATCTGCTGGTCAAGGGACAGGGCGGGCTGCTCTCCCTTTTCCTCCCAAGGCCAGTGGACCACGGGCACCGCTCGCTCGTCGATCTGGACCCCATTCTCGATGGCGGCCGTGATGACCTGGACCGGGAGTCCTCGCTGGGCCCGGAGGCGGATGGCGATCGCCATCGGGTACCCCGGAAGACCCTCCCTGCCCAGGCTCGCCTGCTGCTGGGCGAGGTCATACATCAGACGACCGATGGGCGAGTTCCACTCTGCGAGACGGGCGCGCGTGCGGGGGTTGCTCGGAGCTGCCGTGAGGTCTCCCAAACGGAGCGAGAAGCCCTGCTGCCCCATCGCCGTTGTGGCCGTTGCCAGCACGATCGCGAGGATCATCGCTCGGCGCATTCGAGCCTCCCTTCATTACGATAAACCCTCGACCGGCGGTTGGCCATCCCGAGATGGGGCGGAGCCGTCGCCGGCCCTATGGTGGCAAACCTGAGCGGGGGAACGTTCATGAAACGACTGCTGATCGTCGCTGCCTTGGTATTGCTCGCAACTCCGGCATGGGCTGACACGGAGCCGGTGGAGGTCGTCAACTACGACATCCAGGTTCGGCTGGATCCGGTGCACCACACTCTGCAGGGTACGGAGTCCGTGCGCTGGACGAACACCACGTCGGCGCCGACGGACGAGCTGTGGTGGCACCTGTATCTCAACGCCTTCGCGAGCAACAGAACCACGTTCATGCGCGAGCTCGGCCCCCGCTATCTCCGTGGCGGGCCCTTGCCGGAGATGCACTGGGGGTGGACCCGCATCACCTCGATGAGCCTGGATGACGGCACCGATCTGTTGCCGGAGATGGCGTTCGAGCGGCCTGACGACGGCAACCCGGACGACTACACGGTTGCCCGCGTCAAGCTTCCCGAGGCCGTCCCGCCGGGCGGGTCGGTCGTTCTGCACCTTGCCTTCGAGGCACAGCTGCCGAAGGTCATCGCCCGCAGTGGCTGGTCCGGCGAGTTTCACCTCGTCGGCCAGTGGTTTCCGAAGCTCGGCGTGTACGAGGATGCGGGCGTACGGGGACGCTCAACGCCTGGGTGGAACTGCCACCAGTACCACGCCAACTCGGAGTTCTATGCGGACTTCGGGAGCTTCACGGTCACCGTGACGGTGCCCGATCACTGGGTGGTCGGCGCCAGCGGGGTCGAGCAGTCACGTCGGCAGATCGAGTCCGGAACCTCGCGGGAGACCCAGATCACGTATCGGGCCGACCGGGTCCATGACTTCGCCTGGACCGCGGCGCCGGCCGCCCTGATGGATGTGGTGGAGGCCGAGTTCGATCCCGGCCGCGATGTTCCGGCCCCGTGGCTCGCCGAGGCATCTGGCCTCTTGGGGCTCAGCCCGGCCGAGCTCGAGCTGCCGCCGGTGAAGCTCCGTCTTCTGATACCGCACTCGCAGAGGTTCCTGGCCGATCGCACGCTGCTGTCGGCGCGCTTGGGCATTGCCTGGTACGGCCTCCACTACGGTCCCTACCCGTACCCCCAGCTGACGATCGTCGACCCTCCGATCACGGCGGGCGAGGCGGGGGGTATGGAGTACCCGACCTTCATCACCACGGGAGGCAGCCGCTGGCTTCGATACCCGCCTGCGAAGTGGGTCCCCCTCGTCGAGATGGTCACGATCCACGAGTTCGGGCACCAGTACTTCTACGGCCTGATCGCGTCCAACGAGTTCGAAGAGGCGTGGCTCGACGAGGGCTTCAACAGCTTCGCCGAGGCCTCCTGCTCGGCGGCCGCGATGCGCGACCACCTGTTCCCGGACGTGCCCTGGTACGATCCCTGGACCGGCGATCGAATCCCGTTCCTCTTCCGCACCATCCCTGTGAAGGTGGATCGGTTCGCCTGGGCCTTTCGTACCAGGGGCGACTACTCCACCGCCAGCTACTCCAAGACGGCGGTGGTGCTCAAGACGCTACAAGGGCTGGTCGGGCCACAGGCGTTTGCCCGCGCCATGCGGACATACGCCGAACGCTACCGCTACCGCCACCCGGATGGCGATGACTTCATCTCCACGTTCAACGAGTCGGTGGGGGCTGACTACAGCTGGTTCTTCGACCAGGCCCTACGCGGTCAGCAGTTCGCGGACTTCGCCGTACTCCGTGTGCGCCAACAGAAGGTAGGGGAGCAAAAGGGGTACGAGTGGCACGATGGCGCTTGGGAGAAGATCGCCAAGGCCGAGGAGGCGGAACCAACCCCGGCGGCCAGCAGCGGACCGCCTGCCAAGAGCGGGCCTGGCGACAAGGCTGCCGCGGGTGAGGGTGGGCATCAGGGTGAGAAGACCTCCTGGAAGGTCACCGTGGACATTGGCCGCCGCGGCGGGCTCGAGGGCCCGGTTGACGTCGAGCTGGTGTGGGACGACGGAACCCGGGAGCAGCGCACCTGGGATGGCCGGGAGCGTTGGGTGGAGTGGGCCTGGAACGCGCAGCACCGGCTCGAGCGGGTGATTGTCGACCCGAAGGGTGTGTGGGCGATGGAGGCCCACCGGGAGAACAACTACTGGGCCGCGAAGGCGGCGGCCTCCGAGGGGCTGCGCCGCCTCTGGTGGGTCGATGACGCGCTCGCGCTGGTGGGCCTGACGGCCCTGCCCTGGAGCTGACATGAGCAAAGAGAATCACACGGTGTCGGTGCGCTTCGGCGCGAAGAAGGCGATCGAGATGTGGCGGCTGGTGGCGGCGGTCTGGCTGGTTCCGTTGGTGCTCGGTGCTCCATTGGTTCTCGCCGTCAGGCGCAGCCTGGGGTCGATGCTGGGTCCTGTGCCCATGACCGGAGCTGCGCCGGGAGACGTCGGCCTGATTCTGATGTGGGGGCTATCCCGGATCGGCCCGTGGCTGGGAGTCGGAGTCGTCTCCTTTCTGGCGGTCCTGTGGGCCTGGGGTGTGATGTGGCATGCCGGCACCACCGGCTGGATCGCATGGTCCTCCGGGCGGCCGGTACGCCTCGGCGAGGTGGTCGGCCTCGGTGTCCTCGCGTGGTGGCGCTACGCGCGGCTGGCGCTGACCGCGATCGCAGGCACGGTGGCTCTGGTGGCGGTGGTGTGCTCGCCGTTCCAGCTGATGGCGAGGGCGGCGCGCACGCACCTGGCCGAGACGCGGATGGTCAATCTCCAGCTGGCCGCTCTGGCGCTTGGCGGGCTCGTGGTGTGGATCGTCTGGGCGGCGACGTTGCGCGGTGCCTGGGTGCTCGCGGATCCGCAGCGGCGCTCTTCCGCGTTGGCGTGGCTGCAGGGGTTGGCAGGCACCCTGCGGGACCCGCTGCGCTCGCTCGGGTGTGTGCTCGCGTGGGGCGTTCCTGTGAAGCTGCTGGTGCTCGCGCCGCTGATGCTGGGCTTCGATCTCCGAGTTTTAGCCGGCACCTTCCTCGGCCTCGTGACTGGCCTCGTACTGGGGCTCTTGCGGGCCTACTGCATCGTGGCGCTGTTCCTGTCGTTCGCGCCGACCAGCGGCCTGCTCACCCAGCCCGAGTCCGATGAAGAGTTGGTGGTGGCCGAAGAACCGGAGGTCGACGAGAAGCCGGAGGTCATTGAGCGCCCCGAGCCGGAACGCCCCGAGCCGGTGGTCCCGGAGCCGGACGACTCGGATCCGTTCATCATCCCGAGCAATCCGCTCCCGGGTACCGGCTCCGATCTAACCTGATCGGGGCTCCGGCAGATCCGCGGCCTGCGGCCGCGCCCCTCGGGATCGGGAAACCCGGTCTCGAGGAGGACCTCGATCCGGTCTTCCCGCCCCGAGGGCTCGCTTCGCTCGGATCTGCCTCCTGGGTGCTCTGAGAGGTGAGTGAGCCCCCTCCCTTTTTGATAGAAGAGGGATCGAGCAGGAGCGCCCTCTCGCACCACGCCGCTGCGTTCGCTTCGTCGTCGCGACCACGAGGTCAGCGACTCCTCGCTCGCTGGCGGCGAGGCGCGAGGAGAACGCCCTGCGCGATCCTGCTTGGGTAGGCCCAGCGCGATCGCATGTCCCGTGCGGGCGTAGCCCGCAGCCGGCTGCGCGGGCCGGCGGGACGGGGACGGACCGGTGTGTCGGCTCGCGGCTGCACCCGCCGAGGACGCCGGGGAGACCGTGCTCGGAGGCTTACCCTCACCGGAGCTCGGGCCAAGCCTCCTGTGCCCGGTCCCCCCGCCGCCCGCGGCGGGATGGTCGCTCGCCTCCTTCCGCCCCGTTCCCGCCCCGCCGCGGGACCATCCCTCGGGGAATCGCCCGTCCGCCCACCCGGTGACGGAGTGACGGAGTCCCCCGCCCACCCGTAGAACGAGGCCGGAGCGCGCTCCGGAGAACGGTCCGTTCAAACGGACGTGCGGTCCTTGATGTTTCTCTGAAGAGCGTTCACGAGGGCTTGGCGCTGGCGAGAAACGTCAAGGGGGGCAATCTCGGCCCTTGGCGGTGAGAGTATCGGCCTCAACCTTGGAGGAGGCGGCCCGAGCGGCTTCCGGCGGTCGCCATGGAGTCGATCATCCCCACTCGCCGCCTTGCGACCGCCGGAAACGTGAGGCGGGCGGTCGCTCTGGACCGCACGGCCGCCGGAGCTTCAGAGAATGCCGGGCTCCCTCGGCCCTGGGCGACCAGGGTATCCGGCCCCAAGAGGTGCAGAGATGGAGGTGGCGGCGCGCATGAACGGCCGTTCCAGCTCATGAGGGCCGGTCGGAACTCATGAGTGGCCGTTCCAGCTCATGAACGCCGCCGGCCGCGTCGGCCGCCTGGGTCGCATTCAACGGCTCTTGGACGACCCGCGCGCTCTACGGCCAGCCGTAAAGGTGCAGCGCTGCCGCAAACCATAGACAGTTGGTCAGCACAACAAACGAGGTCAGTAGGGCGACAGTCGTCGCCGCAAGACCGGGCCGCAGCTCGAGTGTGTCCCCGACCGCGGCCGCCAGCCACGGGAACCAGCCCCACGCGTACCAACCGCCGGGCTCCTGCCACCTACCGATAAGGCGATAATGTTCGAATCCGGCAGCCTTGCGTCGCTACCCCAGCGAAGCGGATGGCCGCCATGCGCGCAGCCGGTTGTCGGGATAGAATCGGCCAGCCAGAGCAGTGGAGGTGTCCGGAGGTGCTGAGGAGGTTCGCGAACGGGATCAGGAAGCTGCTCGCGGGCCTGCGCCCGTTCGGGGAGTCGGTCTGGCCGGGTGCTCGTAACGACCTGTTCGTGGCCCACCGGTCGATCTACCTGTTCTTCGCCCGCTACGTGGCAGACCGGCGAGTGCTGGACGCCGGGTGCGGAAACGGCTACGGGAGCTTCGAGCTGGCGCGCGGCGGCGCACACTCGGTCATCGGCGTCGACATCGACAGGCTGAGCATCCGCTATGCGTGCAAGCACTTCCGCGCCCCCAACCTGCACTTCGAGGCGCTGGACTGCGAGGAGATCGGCAAGCTCGATGTGACCCTCGACGTGATCGTTTCGTCCAACGTCCTCGAGCATCTCGAGGATCCCCGAGCCTTCCTGGACTCAGCGGGAGAGCTGCTGGAGCCAAATGGCCTTCTCATCATCGCGGTGCCACCGATTCTGAGCGATGAGGATGTGGCCGTGCATCGGGGTATTCACTACCACCGCACGAACCTCTCGGTGGACGGCTGGCTCGCTCTGTTTGGCGATGCAGGCTGGCGAGCGGAGATCTTCCGGCACGACTACTCCGGATCCTCGCGGCTCGACTTCGCATCGCCGTACCCGAGTCGGGCGACTCCCGCGGAGTTCACGTTCAGTCCGACCGACCGCGACGGGCTCTACGCCTGCGCACCGATCACAGCCGTGTTCGTGCTGCGGCGGTGAATGACTTGGTTACTTCTGCAACCTCGACGGACCGACAGCGCAGATCTCGGCCGGACAGCCGGCAGCGTACAGCTTGAAGTTCTCGATGTAGCGCGCGGCCAGCCCATCGTAGCGTCGCCAGTACTCCTCAGCGTTGCCCCATGAGGTTGACGGGTCGAGCACCTCGCTCGGCACGTCGGGGCAGGAGAGCGGAACCTCGAAACCGAACAGCCGGTCCCGGCGGTACTCGGCCTCCTCCAGCTGGCCCTCCAGCGCGGCATTCAGAAGGTTGCGGGTGTGTCGGATCGAGATCCGCTTGCCGATCCCGAACGGTCCACCGACCCAGCCAGTGTTGACCAGCCAGCAGCGGGCTCCATGGCGCAACATGCGGGCCTTGAGCATGTTGGCGTACTCGAACGGGTGGTGGACCATGAACGGGGCGCCGAAGCAGGCCGAGAAGGTGATCTCGGGTTCGATGCCGAGGCCGATCTCGGTGCCGGCGATCTTGGAGGTGTAGCCGGAGATGAAATGGTAGACGGCGCGCTCCGGGTCGAGGCGGGCGATCGGCGGTAGCACGCCCTGCGCGTCGCAGGTCAGCAGGATCACGTTCTTGGGGTGAGAGTAGGCGACGCCCTCGGCAACCACGTTAGGGATGAACTCGAGCGGGTAGGCGGCACGGGTATTCTCCGTGAACTGGTCGTCGTCGAGATCGAGTCGGCGGGAGGTGCGGTCCTGGACGACGTTCTCAAGGATGGTTCCGAACCGTCGGGTGCAGGCGTAGATCTCGGGCTCGTGCTCGGCCGAGAGACGAATGACCTTGGCGTAGCAGCCGCCCTCGAAGTTGAAGACCGCATCCAAGGCCCAGCCGTGCTCATCATCACCGATCAGCTTGCGCCGCGGGTCGGCCGAGAGGGTGGTTTTGCCGGTTCCCGAGAGGCCGAAGAACAGCGCCACGTCGCCGTCCTGGCCGACGTTCGCCGAGCAGTGCATGGGGAGAACCTCCCGGAACGGCAGCAGGAAGTTCAATACCGTGAAGATGGTCTTCTTGATCTCGCCGCCATACGACGAGTTGCAGATCAACGCCAGGCGCTGGGCGAAGTTGATGACGATCGTCGTGTCGGTCCGGGTGCCATCGATCCGCGGATCGGTTTTGAAGCCGGGAACAGCGATGACCGTGAACTCGGGAACGTGGGTCTTGAGCTCATCGCGATCCCTGATGGTGATGAACATGTTGCGGGCAAACAGGCTTTGCCAGGCCCTCTCGCTGACGATCCGAACCGGCATCCGGTAGTCGGGATGGGCGCCGGCGTAGCAATCCTGGACGAACACCTCTTCGTCCTGAAGGTACGCCTGGACGCGCGCGAACAGACCATCGAACTTCTCGGGATCGAGCGGCCGGTTGTATTCGCCCCACCAGATGCTGTCCTCGGTCGAGGCCTCGCGGACGATGTACTTGTCCTGGGCCGCCCTCGCGGACCATTTGCCGGTATTGACCACCAGCGGGCCGCCGTAGGCGACGTGCCCTTCGTTGCGGAAGGTCGCCTCCTCGTACAACGCCGGCGTTGGGAGGTTCCAGAACACGCGGTCGAGATGCATCAGGCCCTGGCTGGATAGCCCCAGGTCGGCCTTCAGGTCCTTGGCCTGCGGGGTGGCGGGTGTGCTGAACTCCAGGTACTTGCTCATGACCAGTCCCTCACCAGCTTGCGGTCTCCGATATAGAGCTCGTTGGGTGCGTCGGGATCGAGAACCCACTTCATGCGCTCGATCCCCTCGGTGATGTCCTTGATCGAGCCGCAGAAAGAAATCCGGAGGTGACCCTCGCGGCCAAACTCGGCGCCGGGCACGGTGACCACCTGGACCTTCTCGAGCAGGAGATCGGACAGCTTGACCGAGTCCTTTGAGTAGGCGCTGAAGTCCGGGAAGCTGTAGAAAGTCCCTCCAGGTTCCTCGATCTTGACGCCGGCAAAGGAGCGCAACCTCTCAACCAGAACGTTGCGGTTGTTTTCCAGCGTCATGCGGAGGTTGGCAACGCTCGACTGGATGCCGTTGATTGCGCCCACTGCGGCGTGCTGCAGGAGGGCCGACGGGCCCGAGGTCTGGTGACTCTGAATGTTGGTCATCACCTCGATGAGCTGGCGGTTGGCCACCGCCCAGCCGATCCTGAATCCGGTCATGGCGTACTGCTTGGAAACGCCGTTGATGACGACCAGCTTCGAGCTTTCCGTGTGGTCCTTGGCGTACTTGTAGCAGTTCACCGGCTGACGGCCGTTGAAGATCAGCCGGTGGTAGATGTCGTCCATGATCAGGTACAGCCCGCGGCGTTCGCAGAGCTCCACGATCTCGGCGATGAACGAATCCGGGTAGACCGCGCCGCTGGGGTTGTTGGGGCTGTTGATGATCACGGCGCGCGTGTACGGCCCCAGGACCTGCTCGATGTCCTCGATGCGCGGAATGAAGCTCCCGTCCTCAGGGACCACCGGCACCGGGACGCCGCCGATCAGCTTCACCATCTCCGGGTAGCTCACCCAGTATGGCGCCGGGAAGACGACCTCCTCCTGGGGGTTGAGGATGGCCTGCAGGCAGACCATGATCGCCTGCTTGGCACCGCCCGAGGCCATCACGTTCTCGGGGGCGGGGGAACGGCCGTAAAACTCCTCCGTGTACCGTATGATTGCCTTCTTGAGGGCCGGTATGCCGTCCGCCGGCGTGTAGCGGACCTCGCCCGAGCTGAGCAGGGCGGCTGCACCCAGGATGGCGTCAATCGGGGCGCGCCCTTTGGGCTCGCCACCGCCGAGGTGGATGACTGGGTCCCCCTTCGCCCTCAGAATCGCGGCTGTTTCGTTGAGCTTCAGGGTGACCGACTCACCGATGGTGCGTCCGATCAGGGAAATCGTCATGGGATCGGCTCGGTCCTTTCTCGGAGACACGTCCACCGCTCGAGTGGATCGCCCTCCAGGTCGTACCTCGAGGCCTGCAGCAGGCATCCGAGGCCGCTGTCCGGGGGATTATCGCAGAAACACCCGGCGTTCAATACCCCCGTCTTCCTGTAACCTCTGAGAAGCAAGAACCAAGGAAACTGAAAGACTTCGGAGGACGAGAACCACGGATCACACGGATGAAAAGAAAGGAGATTGGCGCGCCTGTGGCCGCTCCGCGCGACGAATGCTCCGAGAATGACGGCAGCCTCCCCGCCCTACAAGAGCCCGTGGCGCCCTCATTGAAGATCCGTGAAATCAGTGAAATCCGTGGTTAAGCTCCTCTGCTTTTCCTCTGTGGCCGCTCTGTGTTCTCTGAGTCTCCGTGGTTCTCTGGTCCCAGCTCTTCCCGCCATCACCTGTGGTGGCCGACACTCGCTACAATGCAGGACAGATGATGGACGGGAAGGGGAGCGGTTCTGGGCGGATGGAGCCTCTCGGGCGGCACAGTGAGCGGCTCAAGCGGTTGCGGCGACGGCTCAACGAGCGCGACCGGGGCGAGGTCATCGTGGACGGCGGCAAGCTGCTCGACGACCTCGTCCGATGGGGAGTGCGAGTTCACGAGCTCTACCTCGACCAGGAGAACGTTGACGCAGGCCGGGCCGCGACCTGGCTCGACGCCGCAGAGCGATCCTTCATCGTCGAGCGGAGCGTGCTGGAGCGGCTTGCGCCGACCCGGCATCCGCAGGGGGTTCTGGCTGTGGTTTCTGAGCCCGCCATGCCACAGTGGAGTGGGCGAGAGGGCTGCGCCGTCTATCTGGACCGAGTCCAGGATCCCGGGAACGTGGGTGCCGTGATTCGCGCCGCCGCTGGGCTCGGTATCGCCTCCGTGCTCCTGTCACCGGGTTGCGCCGATCCCTTCACGCCGGTCGCGGTCCGCGGCTCGGCGGCCGCGGTTTTCAGGGTTCCGGTCGAGATGGATATCGAGCCTTCGCTGGCGATCGAGCGGGTTCGACGATACGACGGGGAAGTGTGGGGTACCGGCGCGGGAGGCCTTTCGCTGGATCGGTGGCAGCCCCGAAGGCCGCTGATGGTGCTCCTCGGGAGCGAGGGCACGGGCCTTTCACCTGCCATCGTGGGTGCGGCAGACGGCATGATCAGCGTGCCGGTTGAGCGCGAGGTGGAGTCCCTGAACGTTGCTGTGGCCGCCGGCATTATCTTCCAGCACCTGCGCACTACCGCTTGACGGCGGGCTCCACGTGATCGGCCCCGTGTCCCTCGAAGGCTGCGCATGAGACCCCCTCGCATTGACGACGTATATTGGAAGGAGAGCCCCAAAACTTGGGCCATGGGAGGTGACCATGTTGGATCGAGCTGTCCTTCGGCGGTTGCATCGCCTGACCGAGCACGAGACCCTGACGCTCACGATGTACGTGGCGACTGACCAGAACCGGCCGTCGCACCGCAAGCGCGGGTATGTGGTCCAGGCCGAGGCGATGCTGAAGGAGCTCCGTGCCTTACACCACGACAACGGGAATCTGGCAACCGCGTGCGAGACAGCCCTCGGCCTGATTGACCAGCTCGAGCCCCGGGGGAGAACCGCGTTGGTCGTGGTTCACCCGGAGGCGGAGGTGGCAGAGGTCCACGCCATCCAGGTCGACATCGCTCCATCCGTGCACTGGCGGCGGGGTGCGTTCCTGCGGCCGGTCGTCGAGGCGCTCGATGAGTACGAGCGGTTTGCAGTCGTCCTCACGGGGAAGAAGCGCGCCCGCATCTTCACTGTCTACCTCGGCGAGATTGTGGAGCAGACAGACCTGTTGTCGGCGACTGGGACCAAGACACGAACCACGGGTACCGACCAGTGGTGGTCGCAAGCGAGGTTCCAGCGACACCACGACCGGGAGGTGGCGCTGCATGCGAAGAGGGTCGTCGACGCCCTTTTCGATCTCTCGCTCAGAATGCCGTTCGACCGGCTTATCGTGGCTGGACCGACCGAGGCGGCCGGGCAGGTGGCACGCCTGCTGCCGCGCCGGGTTCACGGCAAGCTGGTGAAGACGATCAACGTGGCGGTGACCGCAACGCCCCAAGAGGTGCTCGAGCGCGTGCTCGAGGTCCAGGAGGAGATGGAACGCGAGCAGGAGCAGGAGCTGGTTGCCGGTCTGCTGTCCGAGCTGCACGGTGGCGGCAAGGCGGTCTCCGGCCTCGACGCCGTGGTTGGAGCGTTGGCCCAGGGCCGCGTCTGGAAGCTGTTCTACGTCAAGGGGGCTGAGGCGTCGGGGTGGGAGTGCCGCGGCTGCGGCGCGTTCTCGGTGGCCCACAGAGAAGATTGCCCCATGTGCGGCGAGCCTCTGGAGCGGGTCGGGCGGTTTGTCGATCGCCTGAGTCAGGCGGTTCTGGATATGGGCGGGCAGGTCGAGATGGTGGACGGGCCGGCTGCGGACAGCCTGCGCGAGCTCGACTCGATCGCCGCCCTGCTGCGGTATTGAGTGGGAAGTGAGAAGGTGAGCCCCGGCAGTTCTCGGAAGACGACAAGCCCGGGCGCAGAGCTCGTCGATACCCTATGCCGGGATCACCTTGAGCAGCTTCGAGACGGTACGGAAGTCGTCGGTCCCGCAGCGGTCGAGAAGCTCAAACAGCGCCGACTCCGTCGAGGTGACCGTGACACCGGCCTGCTGCAGGCGGCGCAGGGCCCATTCGCGGTCGATGTTACGTCGTGAGCAGACCGCATCGTGGGGGATCTGTACGCGATAGCCGGCATGGAGTAGGTCGAGGGCGGTCTGGGCCACGCACACATGGGCCTCGATGCCGGTGAGCACGACCTGGCGCGGTCCGACCTTCTCGAGCTTCGAGAGGAAGGCAGGGTCCCGGCCGCACGAGAAGGTGTCCTTGACCAGTGGCACGCTGCCGACGATGGTGGCGAGGTCGGGGATCGTGCTTCCGAGGCCTTGCGGGTACTGCTCCGTGAGGAGCACCGGCAGGCCGAGAGCCTGGAAGGCGCGCACGAGAACGGTCAGGCGCGGGACGTGAAGCTGGTCCGCCATGACCGCGTTGATTCTCTCTTGCACGTCGATGACGACCAGTGCTGCGCCATCGGCGTTCAGGATGTCGGGCTGATGCTGCATCATGCCTCCTCTCCGTGTCGCCCAGCATTGTAGCGGTCCGGCAACGGTACACTGGGGGGGTGAGGCGCGGTCTCGATCTGCGACTTGTGATCACCGGTGGCCTCTTGCTGGTGGCCATGACGGTGGCGGTAGTCGTGTGGCTGACCCGGGGCACAGAGCCCCCTTCCTCGGGTGGCCTGCAGGCGTCGTCGATGAAGGCGTACGACGTGCAGCATGTGGCCCTCGACGTGAGGATTCTGCCGGCCAAGAGGTCGATCGAGGGGGCGTGCGACACCAGGGTGCGTGTTTCAGAACCCCTAAAGACCTACGTCTGCGGTCTCGACGATCGGCTGCACGTGACCGACGCCCGGATTGACGGCCGCGGCGCCACATTCCGGCAGCACGGTGGGCTGGTCCTGGTTCCCCTGGCGAAGCGGTGGCACCCGGCCGAGTCACACAGCATCCATCTTCGCTACCGCGGCCGGCCCCGCGTCGCGGCCCGGCCACCGTGGGATTCAGGTTTTGTCTGGGCCAGGACGCCGAAAGGACACCAGCCGTGGATCGGGGTCACCTGCGAGGAGGACGGCGGCGATGTCTGGTGGCCGTGTAAGGACGACCCTGGTGACGAGCCGGATACGGGGATGGATATCGCGCTGACGGTGCCGAGCGGGCTGGTCGGCCTCTCCAACGGACGGCCGCTGGGATCGACCGACAACGGAGACGGCACCACCACCAGCCGTTGGCGGGTTTCGTACCCCATCAACAACTACGACGTCACGGTGAACGTCGGTCCGTACCGTCCGATCGAGGAGCGGTACCACGGCGTGGACGGCACTCTCGATGTCCCGATCCTGTTCTGGGCCCTTCCCGAACACTTGGAGAAGGCCCGACGTCTGTGGACGGAGGCGCCCGGCATTCTCGAAGTCCTCGGGCGGCGGTTTGGGGAGTACCCGTTCCTCCGCGACAAGTACTGGGCGGTGGAAGCTCCCTACCTCGGCATGGAGCATCAGACGTTGATTGCCTACGGCAGTCGGTTCGCCGACAACAGGTACGGGTTCGACTGGATCCTGTTGCACGAAACCGCCCACGAGTGGTGGGGCAACAAGGTTACGGCCGCGAACTTCGCCGATCTCTGGCTGCACGAGGGCTTCGCGACCTACGCTGAGGCGTTGTACGTGAACGACACGCAGGGGGTCGACCGCTATCTCGAGTACATGCAGAGGCTGGCGGTGCAGGTTACGAACCGCCAGCCGATCGTACCGGGCGGGGCCGCGAGCTCCAGAGAGGCTTACACGAGAGATATCTACACCAAGGGAGCGTGCGTGCTGCACACGCTCCGCTGGCTGCTGGGTGACGAGGCGTTCTTCGAGATCTTGCACGACTTTCCCAACGACCCACGCTTTGCCTACCGGTCGGTGACCACCGGGGACTTCACGAGCTTCGTCGACACCCGCTTCAAGGGAGACCTCTCCTGGTTCTGGGAACGCTACCTCCACAGGGCGGCCTTGCCCGAGTGGGACCTCGAGAGGCATCCAGCCGCAGGCGGGGAGAGAGCCGTACTGAGTTGGAACGACCCGGCCTTTCAGCTGCCGTTGCCGGTCCGGGTCGGGGGGCGCGCCGTGCGTCTGCAGATGAGCGGCGGACGAGGCGAGGTCTTCATCCCCCACGGCGCCAAGCTCAGCGTCGATCCCGACGGCTGGATCCTCGCCCGGGCAGCGGGCGATCCGTCTTGACCCGAAACGGGACCTTGTAGCGGATCGAGACGGAGAGTCCGCGTTGGCGGCGGCGACGGTAACCTTGGTGCTATACTGAGACGCGGTGACTGAGTGACCTACAGAGGATCAGTTCTCGCGGTCGACGATGACCCGGCGGCCCTGGAGGGGCTTGCTGCTGCCCTAGGTAGCCTCGGCTACGACGTGTGGCAGGCGGTCGATGGAGAGTCGGCGCTGATCCTGGCCCGCGAGCAGCAGCCCGACGTTATCCTGCTCGACGTCGTGATGCCGGGGATGAACGGCTACGAGGTCTGTCGTCGTCTCAAGGAGGAGGACGAGACCCAGCTGATTCCCGTCGTTTTCCTGACCGGACGTGGAACGCGGGAGGCGCGGCTCAAGGGTCTGGAGGCGGGGGCCACCGACTTTCTCAACAAGCCGTGCGACGTGACCGACCTCGAGGTCAGGGTCCGCAACCTGGTTGGTTTTCGCCGTCTTACCGAGGACCTGGATTCGGCCGAACGGATCCTCTTCTCGGTAGCTCGGACGATCGAGGCCCGCGACGAGGACACGGGCGAGCACTGCGACCGGCTGGCCGGGCTCGCCACCCGCCTCGGGGAACGACTCGCCCTCGGCGTCGAGGACCTGAAGACGCTCCGGCGAGGGGGGTACCTGCACGACCTCGGCAAGATCGGGATTCCCGACGCGATCCTCCTTAAGCCCGGCAAGCTGAGCGAGGAGGAGTGGGTGATCATGCGCCGGCATGTCGAGATCGGCGTGGAGATCTGCGCTCCGATGCGCACCCTGAAGCCGGTCTTGCCCATCATTCGCCACCACCACGAGCGGCGCGACGGCTCGGGGTACCCGGACCGGCTGAGGGACAAGAAGATCCCGTACCTCGCAAGGGTATTCCAGGTGGTCGACGTTTTCGATGCGCTGACCAACGACCGCTGCTACCGCCGAGCGATGAGCGTTCCCGATGCTCTCGACATGATCCGTGACGAGACGTTCGAGAAGGGGTGGTGGGATCCGGAGGTGGTGACCGAGTTCATCACCATGGTCGAGGAGGGGTGACCGGCCCCGAAGCGGGAATTCCGTACAATACGCTCATGACGAATGGACGCACGGAGCCGAGCGGGGTGGCGCCGAGAGGCGGACCAGGCCCGAACCCGCTGGTGTGCGGCCGCCGGCAGGGGCAGGGGGGCTGCGCGCGATGGGGGACGACCGGCTGCCTGGCCGGGGTCATCGTTCTCGCGGCGGTTGTCGTGGCCAGCTTCTTCTTTCTCGACACCGGCGTTGACTGGGCCGTCAAGAGGGCGCGGGTGCGGCTCGAGGAGCGGCTGCCCGCCGACCTCACGATGCCCGAGAGGCAGCAGTTCGACGCCGATCTCGACGCTTTCTTCGCAAGGCTGCGGGCCAGGAGCGGGTCTGCGCCTCTTGCCGGTGCCTTCCTCGAGCGGGTCGGCACGGTGCTCGACGACGGAAAGGTGACGCGGGTCGAGCTCATGGCCCTCGAGGGTTTCCTGCGCCAGCACTCCTCCCCGGGCCCCACACGGAGTGGAGGGTGAGTCCCAGCTTTGCGCTGGAGGCGCCGTTCAGCCCGGCTGGGGATCAGGAGCGTGCCATCGCTCGCCTGGTGGGCGGCCTCGAGGAAGGCTTGGCCTGCCAGACTCTGCTCGGGGTGACCGGCTCCGGCAAGACTTTCACAATGGCCAAGGTCATCGAGTCCACCGGGCGGCCGACGCTCATCCTGTCGCATAACAAGACGCTGGCCGCCCAGCTGTACCAGGAGTTCAAGGCGTTCTTCCCGTCCAACGCTGTCGAGTACTTTGTGTCCTATTACGACTACTACCAGCCCGAGGCCTACGTGCCGACGACCGACACCTACATCGAGAAGGAGACCAGCATCAACGAGGAGATCGACCGCCTGCGGCTGTCGGCGACCCGATCGCTGTTCGAACGGCGCGATGTCATCATCGTCGCCTCGGTGAGCTGCATCTACGGTCTGGGCTCGCCGGAGGCGTACTACGGCATGATGCAGCTGTTCGAGGTCGGTGAGGAGCAGGCCCTGGACGAGATCTTGAGGCAGCTCGCCAAGATGCAGTACCAGCGGACCAGCCTCGATCTCGCGCCGGGCAGCTTCCGTCTCCGTGGGGACACGCTCGAGATCTACCCGCCGTACGACGACACCGCACTGCGGGTCTCGTTCTGGGGCGACGAGGTCGAGTCGATCCAGCGCATTGACCCGGTGCGCGGTAGTGTCCTCGAGTCCGCCCAGCGTCTGCCGGTCTACCCGCGTACCCATTACGTGACGCCGCGCGAGCAGCTGATGGCGGCGATCGGCGGCATCAGGGAAGAGCTCGACCTGCGGCTTGGAGAGCTCAACACAGTCGGCAAGCTGCTTGAGGCCCAGCGTCTCGGGCAACGCACCCAGTTCGACCTCGAGATGCTCACCGAGCTGGGCTACTGTCAGGGCATTGAGAATTACTCCCGGCACCTGACCGGGCGCGCCGCGGGGGAGCCGCCGCCGACGCTGCTCGATTACTTTCCGCGTGACTTTCTGTGCATCATCGACGAGTCACACGTGACGGTGCCGCAGGTGCGAGGCATGTTCCACGGCGACCGCTCACGCAAGCAGACCTTGGTCGACCACGGGTTTCGTCTGCCTTCCGCGCTCGACAACCGCCCTCTGACCTTCGAGGAGTTCGAGGGCCGCCTGAACCAGGTCGTCTTCGTCTCGGCCACCCCGGGACCCTACGAGCTGGAGCACAGCGAGGGTGAGGTGGTGGAGCAGCTGATCAGGCCGACCGGCCTTCTGGATCCGGCGGTCGAGGTGAGGCCTGCCGAGGGGCAGGTGGACGACCTGATCGGCGAGGTGCGGGGCGTGGTGGAGCTCGGCGAGCGGGTGCTGGTGACCACGCTGACCAAGAGGATGGCCGAGGACCTGACTGCCTACATGGCTGAGCTCGGGATCCGTGTCCGTTACCTCCACTCCGAGATCGACGCGCTGGAACGGACCGCGATTCTCGCCGACCTCAGGCGTGGCGAGTTCGACGTGTTGGTCGGGATCAACCTCCTGCGCGAGGGCCTTGACCTGCCCGAGGTCGCACTGGTCGCCATCCTCGACGCTGACCAGGAAGGGTTCCTGCGCTCCGATACGTCGCTGATCCAGACCGTCGGTCGCGCCGCTCGCAACGTCGACGGGCGCGCGGTTCTGTATGCGGACCGTATCACCGGCTCCATGGAGCGCGCGCTCGAGGAGACCGGGCGCCGCCGGGAAACGCAGGCGGCCTTCAACGCCGAGCACGGGATCGAGCCCCGGACCATCGTGAAGGACGTCGCCAACCCGCTGGTTGTCATGTCGAACCTCGACTACCTTGAGCCGGGCGGGCGGCCGCGCCTGGCCGCCGAGCCGCCCGAGGGAGAGGTTCCGGAGGACGAGGCCTCGCTGTACAAGCTGGTCGCCGAGCTCGAGCGCCGCATGCGGGACGCAGCCAAACGCCTCGAGTTCGAGGAGGCGGCCACCCTCCGAGACCGCGTCAGGGACCTGCGCAGCCGCCAGATCTACAAGTAACGGCCCGGCCCCACTCCCGGTTCGGCTGCGATTCGCGCAAAGAGCCAACGGCTGACCCGGGCTGAGGCAGATCCGCGGCCTGCGGCCGCCTCGTCTGGGTCCGTCAGTCCGTCCTCGAGGCAAGCCTCGGTCCGGCCTTCCGGCCCCGACGGCTCGCTGCGCTCGGATCTGCCTCCTGAGTCAGCTGATGAGGTGAGTGAGCCCCCCCTTTTGATAGAAGAGGGATCGCGCAGGAGCGCCCTCTCGCACCACGCCGCTGTGCTCGCTTCGTCGGCACGACCACGAGGTCAGTGCACTCCTCGCTCGCTGGCGGCGAGGCGCGAGGCGAACGCCCTGCGCGATCCCGCTTCAATGGGCGTCACGTGATCGCATGTCCCGTGCGGGCATTGCCCGCAGCCCGCTGCGCGGGCCGGTGGGCAGGGAACAGAGCGACGCGTCGGCTCGCGGCTGCACCCGCTGCGGTTGCGGGAGAACCGTGCTCGCAGGCTTACCCTCGGCTGACCTCGGGCCAAGCCTCCTGCGCTCGGCTCCCCTGCAGCCCGCGGCGGGATGGCCGGTTGCCTCCTTCCGCTCCGTCCCCGCCCCACCGCGGGACCATCCCCGGGGACAGTCGCTGCTAGGCTGCACCGTTCAGGAACAGTTGTGGCCAGGCCGGCGATCAGGCTGCAACCCCGGGACAACAACCGTCGTTCAAAGGCTCCGGAGGTCCGGGCGGAGAGACGGTTCGTAGCGAAACCTGCGAGACGGGCGTCAGATGTGCGTTTTCTCGCGCCGGAGTACGCCGCAGTCGTACCTGCAGGTACGTCGGAGGCGGACGACAAGCGAAAAACGCGCAAATGGCCCCGTATCGCGGGTTGCAGCCGAACGGGCCTCTCCGCCCGGACCTCCTATTGGTCTCCGAGGATGCCGTGGATGACGCTGAGGAGCTCGCTGACGCGGTACGGCTTCTGCAGGAACGCCCTCGCGCCTTCCTTGAGTAGCTTCTGACCTTCCTTCATGCGGCTGTAGCCGGTGGAGAGCACCACGCGGACGTCGGGCGAGATGTCCCGCAGGCGGTCGAACGTCTGGCGTCCGCCCATGTGGGGCATTGTCATGTCCAGGATGACGAGATCGATCTCGTGCCGGTGCTGCTCGAAGACAGCTACCGCCTGCAGCCCGTCCTCGGCCTGGAGCGAGGCGTAGCCGTGACTCTCGAGGATCTCGACCAGGGCCGACCGGACTGTGGCATCGTCATCCACGACCAGAATCGTGCCCGAGCCGCCACCCTCGGCCGCTTCCACCGACTCGTCAGTTTCGGGCGCTCCGGTAGTGGCCGGGAGCTCCACCGTGAACGTCGCGCCGAGATTCGGAGAGCTGTCGACCTCGATCGTCCCTCCGTGGCCGGTGACGATGCCGTAAACAACGGCCAGGCCGAGGCCGGTTCCCTTGTTGCGGGCCTTGGTCGAGAAGAACGGCTCGAAGATCCGCTCGCGTGTGGTCGCGTCCATCCCATGTCCGGTATCGGATACTGCGATACGGACGAACCCTGAGGGCACCTCGTCGGCGGGAGATGAACCGGTGTTTGAAGCCCCAACCTCGGCGCTCGTGGAAATGCCGAGGATCCCGCCCTCGGGCATGGCGTCCCTGGCATTCAGACAGAGGTTCAAAACTACTTGCTGGAGCTGTCCGCCGTTCCCGATCACCGGGGGCAGGTCGGAAGCCAGGTCAGGTTCGATGAGAATCGACGGATCGATGGTCCTGCGCAGGAAGGAGAGGGTCGTCCGCACGACCTCGTTGAGGTCGACGCGCCGCCGCTCGCGAAGATCGCCGCGTGAGAAGGCGAGCAGCTGTGAGGTGAGGGCCGTTGCACTGTCGACGCTCCGCTCGATGACCTCCAGCTGTCGCCGCTGATCGGGGTCATCCAGTTTCATCTTCAGGAGTGACGTGTACCCGAGGATGCCGGCGAGAATGTTGTTGAAGTCGTGGGCGATTCCACCGGCCAGGTTGCTCATGCTCTCCATCCGCTGCATGCGGATGATCTGGTCCTGCATGCGGGTGGCCTCGGTTTCGTCGTGCAGGATGCCGCGGTGGGCGACGACTTCGCCGCTCGTGTCACGCACGACGGTCGCCGAGACCCGGCAAACGATCTCCCGCGCCTCCAGGGTCTTCAGCAGCAGGCGGTAGTCGCGAACAGAGCCATCGCGGTGGAGACGCTCGACAAACGCCCGGCGCTGTCGCGGATTGACGAACAGGTCGCGGCCGACGTCTACCGAGAGCAGCTCCTCGCGAGAGGCTGCGGCAAACAGCTCGACGCCCGCCGGGTTGATGTCCAGGAGCCGCCCCCCCGGGGTGCTGACGTAGATGACATCGACGGAGTCCTCGACCAGGCGGCGGTAACGCTCCTCGGAACGCTCGAGGTCGACCCGGCGTAGCTGATCGGTCCGAAACAGCCACGCAACGCCGACGGCCAGCGGCAGACCGAGGAGAATCAGCGCTGATGCCAGCTCGGGACGGGCAAGAGCCACCTGCGCGGCGCTCGGTGCCACCTGTAGCACCCAATTCGTGCCGTAGATTCCGAAAGCCGCGCTGGCCGCGAGCTTGTCGGAGCCTGGGCTCGTGAGGACTCCGTTGGCGAACCCCTGTCGGCCTTCGATCGCGAGGCGAACAGAGTAGGCTTTGAGCATTGAGCCGTGAAGACAGGCCATCACCATCGGACGGATGCGGAAGACGCCGTTGAGGTAGCCGAGGTTCTTTCCGTTCGTGCGGATAGGGAAGTAGCTCGCGATTCCCAGCCCACCCTGCACGAGCGGAAGAGGGGGTGTCACCTGGATGGCTCCGGTGGTCTCGGCACGCCGGAATGTGGCGGCGGCAAAGCGGTGGTTGTGAAGGTCGAAATCTTCCGCCGCGATGTTCGGCTCTCTTGGCACCACCCACCGGATGACCCCTTTCGGGTCCACCCAGCTGACTGCTTGATAGCCCGGGAACTGTCGTTGGAGCGATAGCGACCGGCGTTCGAAAGCGGCGCGATCGGGGTAAGGAGCGATCAGCCACTCACGGCGGATCTGGTTGACGAGCTCGAGGCGGATCTTCACGGCATCCTCAAGCCTCGCCGCCGTCTGCTCCGCCATCACCGCTGTCTCACTCTTGAGGAGGTGGAGGTGGTGCTGCCGGGATTGGAGCCACAGCCCCGCCAGGCCCGCTCCCAGGATCACGACGATACCGATGGGGATGATGACAGTGCGGATGAAGACGGAGCGAGACATGTCGCATCCTCCATCGTACAGGAAATCCGACCTGCCCTGGGAGAGAGCGCGCTACACTCCGAGGAAGCGAGATCCCCGGGGAGGTGACCTATGGTACAGCGGCGTCGTTACGACGGCGATGTCGTGATCATCGGCGGCGGCATCGCAGGTGTCGTCACCGCGCTCGAGCTCCTCGACCGGGGCCGGCGGGTGGTCTTGCTCGATCGCGACACCGAGGCCCGGTTCGGCGGCCTGGCGAGGGAGTCGTTTGGCGGCATCTTCATGGTCGGGACGCCTGCTCAGCGCCGTCTCGGCATCCGGGACTCTCCCGAGCTCGCCCTGTCGGACTGGCACTCAGTGGCCCGGTACGCGGAGGAGGACGCGTGGCCCCGCCGGTGGGCCGAGGCCTACGTGAACCAGTCGCGGGAGGGCATCCACGACTGGCTGAAAGCGCGCGGCGTCCGCTTCTTTCCGGTCGTCCACTGGGTCGAGCGGGGCCTCTACCGGCCCGGGAACTCTGTGCCGCGCTTCCACATGGTTTGGGGGACGGGTCACGGACTGATCGAGGCGCTGCTGGGCTGTCTGGAGCGCCACCCGCGCCGCGACAACCTCGATCTCCGGTTCGGTCACTGGGTGCGAGCGGTGGAGACCTCCGGCGGCGTCGTCAGCGGCTGCTCCGGCGTCATCGAGAGCTCTGGCGAGGAGTTCGCGGCGTCGGCAGGCGCGGTAGTGGCGGCCGCCGGCGGGATCTGCGGTTCGCTCGAGAAGATACGGAAGCACTGGTACCGGCCATGGGGAGAGCCGCCGCCGACCATCCTCAACGGCGCCCACCGCTACGGTGACGGAGAGCTGCATGAAGTGGTGGCAGGGGTTGGCGGCGTGCTGACCCATCTCGATCTGCAGTGGCACTACGCCGCCGGAGTCCACCATCCCGATCCCGATCGCCCTCGGCACGGACTGTCACTGGTGCCGCCCAAGTCGGCCCTGTGGATGAATGCCGAGGGCCGTCGCATCGGCCCGATCCCGCTGGTCACCGGCTACGACACCCGTTTCTTGGTCGAGCAGGTGCTGCGGCAGCCGCGGCAGTACTCGTGGCAGGTGATGAACTGGAAGATTGCCTGCAAGGAGCTGGCGGTGTCTGGCTCCGAGTTCAACGAGGCTATCCGTGACAAGAAGAAGCTGAGGTTCCTCAAGAACGTGCTGCTCGGAAACCCCGCCCTGGTGCGGGAGCTCGTCGATCGTTGCGAGGACTTCGTGGTCGCGGAAACGGTTGACGGCCTGGCCAGCAAGATGAACAACCTCACCGGCGAGTCGCTGATCAAGCCCGGCCTCCTGAGCGCCGAGATTCGGGCCTATGACGACCAGATCGAACGCGGTCCGAAGTACTTCAACGACGACCAGCTGCGGCGTATCGCGCACTGCCGGCGCTACCGGGGAGACCGGGTCAGAACCTGTGCTTTCCAGAGGATCCTCGATCCCAAGGCGCGTCCGCTGCTCGCCATCCGGGAGCACATCCTGGCTCGTAAGAGCCTCGGCGGCATCCAGACGGATCTCGGATCGCGAGTGCTCGACGCTGGTGGCACTCCCGTTCCAGGACTCTGGGCCGTTGGCGAGGCGGCCGGCTTCGGGGGCGGCGGTATCCACGGTCAGGGAGCCCTTGAAGGCACCTTCCTCGGCGCCTGCATCCTGACCGGCCAGGCTGCTGCACACTCGATTGCCGGAGATCAACCAGGTGATTAAGTGACTTAGGGATTAGGTGATTAGGTCCAGAACCCACAATTGGGACCGCAAAACGCAGGACAAGAGAATTCTCAAGCCCGGGTTCTCCGGACGCGATCGTAGCGAGAGCGGCGAGACGTCTGTCAGCGCTGGGTTCTGAGCGTCGAGATGCCGGAGGCATACTTCGGGTATGTTGAGGACAGCGAGACGTGAAGAGGACAGCGATGGCGCGCGTATCGTCGCTCGCAGTAGATCGTGACCGGATAGCCCGGGCTCACTCCTGGACGGTGGCGACGCAGTTGCGTCCGGCGTGCTTGGCCTTGTACAAACCACGGTCCGCGAGGCTGATGAGCTGCTGCGGGCCGCCGTCCGTCGGCGGCACCAGGCTCGCCACTCCGCAACTGACGGTGAGAAAGCGTCCAACCGGAGAGTGAGAGTGCTCGATCCGAAGGGCGGAGACCGCCGTCTGGAGCAGGTTGGAAACCTTCAGGGCTCCGCTGAGGTCGGTGTCCGGCAGGACCACGGCGAACTCGTCGCCGCCGTAGCGGGCCACCGAGTCGCCGGCCCTCGGCAGGGCATCGGCCAGGGAGGCGGCGACCGACCGCAGGCACTCGTCGCCACGGGGGTGACCGAGGGTGTCGTTGAACGGCTTGAAAAAGTCGATGTCGATCAGGACCAGCGCCAGCGGCCGGCCCGCCCGCGTCGCACGGCGCCACTCGACCTCGAGCAGCTCGTCGAAGCGGCGGCGGTTGCCGACGCCGGTGAGGGCGTCGGCGTAGGAGAGCTCGACCAGGAGCTTGTTTGCCTCGGCCAAGCGGCGGGTGCGCGCCCCGACCAGGGCTTCGAGCCGTCGTTCGCGGCCTCGGTGCGCTCTCAGCCGCAGCTGGAGCGAGCCGTAGGCCGCCAGCGACACGAGGCCGGCGAACAGTGCCAGGGCCCACCAGGTCTGCCACGGCGCCGGGCGGACCGTGAAGCTGTGCTCGACGGGCCCGGTCACGTTGCCAGAGTAGTCGCGGCCCCAGACGCGAAAGGTGTAGTGCCCGCGACCCAGGGTCCGGTACTCCCTCTTGACGTCTGTGGTCCACGCTGAGGGCCGTTCATCGAAGCCGGCGAGCTGGGTCCTGTAGCGGGTCTCGTCCTCGTGGAAGAAGGACAGCAGGGCATAGCGGAAAACGATGTGGCGACGGTCATACTTGAGCACGGCGTTGGCGGGCAGTGGTGACTCATCATCACCGTAGCTGGCGTCCAAGGTGAGCAGGTCGGGCGAACGGTCGGGGCGCTCGGCGTCGGGGTCGAACACGGCCGCCCCGCCGATCGTGCCGACCCAGACTCGGCCGCGGCTGTCGATGACGCCGGCCCCGCGGTTGCCCTCGTTGAGCGGCAGGCCGTCCTCGGCGGTGAACGGGAAGATCTCGTAGTCGGTGGCCGAGACACCGTTGCCGCGGACCCGGGTCAGGCGGGCCACGCCCTTATTGGTGAGGAGGTAGATCCTGTGGGAGCGGTCCTCCAGGATCTGGTAAATCACGTTGTTGGGCAGTGCCGGCTTGCTGCTGTCGGTGAGGGTGAAAAGCAGTCTGCCGCCTTCCGACAGGTCCAGCACCGACAGCCCGCCGCCGTCCGTACCGACCCATAGGGTCCGTCGCTTGTCCAAGGTGCGCCGCTCCGCCAGGCACTGAACGGTCATGTTGAGGAGCTTGGAGCTGGCCTCGTGCGTGCGCCACCGGTTTCCGTCGAGGACGGCAAGGCCGGCCGCCGTGCCGGCCCAGACCGTGTCAGCACCTCCATCGTTTCTGCTGGCTGCCAAGCAGGTCACCGAATCGTCGGGGAGGCCGTCGCGCGTTCCCAGTGTCTTCCAGCGTCCCGCCCGAAGCCTGGCCAGTCCGTGGCGCGTGCCAACCCAAAGCGACCTCCCGCCGTCGGCATCCCTCGCTTCCGCTAGCGCCTGAACCATGTCGTTGGGGAGTGCGCCGGAGGCCATGTTGAAGTTGGACCAGCGTCCGTGGCGGAGGGCGGCGAGCCCGCCGTTGCGGGTGCCGACCCAGAGGGTTGAGCCCCCGCCGTCCGTGGTCTCGAGCAGACACTGCACGGTGTTGCTGGGGAGCTTCCCCGCCGTACGTTCTATCCGCGTCCAGCGTCCGTCGAGGAGCCGCTCGAGACCGCTGCCGTCGGTGCCGAGCCAGATCGCCGCCTGACCGTCCGCCCCCTCTATCTCGAGGATGCTGTTGACCGGCGCGGACGGCGCCGGGGCCACTGGAAGGGGTTTTCTCCAGGTTCCCTCAGTGAGCTGTGCCAGGCCACCGTTTCTCGTTCCGACCCAGAGCGTGCTCGGTCCGTCGGCCGGATGGGTTTCCAGCAGGCTGTAGACCGCCTCGGACGGGAGACCGCCGCGGGTGTTGATGACTTCAATCGATGCGCCCGTGATGCGCACCAGGCCGCCGCCGTCGGTACCTGCCCACAACGTGATAGGGGTACGTTCGCCGCCGGCGGTTACCAGGCTTGTGAGGTAGTTGCTGGGGAGCCCGTCGCGCCTCGTCAGCCTGCTCCACCTGCCGTCCTCGAATCGTGCGAGTCCGCCCCCGTAGACTCCGGCCCAAAGGATGCTGCGGCCGGTAGGGACGACGGCGCCGGCGAGCGAGTTCACCGAGCCCTCGGGAAACTCCGGCTCGCTTGTGAAGCGGCTCGCGCCGGGGAGCAGCCGCGCCAGCCCGTTCTCGGTGCCGGCCCAGATCGTGGTGCCCCTGCCCGCATGGTGCTGGGCGTAGAGCGCCCACACGAGGTTGCTCGGTAGCCCGTCGGCGGTCGTGAAGATCCGCCAGGAGCCATTCTCCAGGCGGCCGACCCCGCCGCCGTAGGTCGCGGCCCAGATGATGGGCTTGCCCGCCTGTCCACCGGTCTCGATCAGAGCGTTGACTCGAAGACACCCCGATCGCTCGGCGAGCTCGTGGATTGCGGTCCAGCGGCCGTCTTGCTGCCGGAAGAGGCCTGCGGCACGAGTGCCGAACCACATGCTGCCGTCGCTCGCACCGAGGATCGCACGCACGAAGTTCGAGCGTAGCCTGCTGGGCATGTCCACGACCGTCCACCGTCGCCCGTCGTAGTACGCCGCCCCGTCCTGGGTGCCTACCCACAGGCGGCCCTGGTGGTCGACGGTGATGGTGTGGACCGTGTTTTGAGGCAGCCCCTCGGAGTCGCGGAAGACCCTGAAGGCATAGGCCGTCTCGCTGAATGGGTCGGGTTGGGCGCTCTGGCGCGGACCGTCCGTACCACTACCCAGCGGCCCGGCGGCGGCCGTCAGGACGCACATGACGCAGGCGAACGCGACTATCGCGGCCTGGAGTGGGTCTCGGCGCTGAGTGGTCATTCGCACTCATCATAGCGGCAAAGGACGCCGGCCGCCATGCGTCGGTACCGGTGACCGGGCCGAGAGCCGGGAGAGATTCCTAGAATTGGATGGGTCGATTGGCCTATGATTGGAGGTTGTCGGCTGGCTATGAGCTCCATAGATTGATGATTGTCACCATCCAATATGGCTGACGTGGAGTATTGGCTGGTGACGGGGAGAGCCGATGCAGATCGTGATCGACCGCCAGAGCAAGGTTCCCCTCTACCGCCAGATCGTAGACCGGGTCCGCGAGCTCATCCTCTCGGGGGCTCTTCCCGAGGGATTCCGCCTCCCCCCTGAGAGACGCCTTGCCGAGGCGCTCGGGATCAACCGCAGCACGGTGCTGACGGCATACCGCGAGCTGAAGGGCCAGGGCTTGGTCGACTCCCATGTCGGTCGTGGGACCTCGGTGCGCGCGCCGGCTGCGCCGGCTGCGTCCGATGGCGGCACGACAGGCCTGCCGTGGCGACAACTTTTCTGCGAGCGGGCGCTCAGAGTTCAGGAGCCCGTCGTTCGCGACCTGTTGGAGCTCACTGAACGTAGGGACGTCATCTCGCTGGCTGTCGGCCTGCCGGCACCCGAGCTGCTTCCGCTCGAGCTCCTGCGCGAGATCTTTGTTCGTCTGGTGGAGGACGTCGGGCCGCCGATGCTGCTGCACTGCCCGACCGAAGGTCATACGCCGCTACGGGAGACGTTGTCGCGCTGGCTGGCGACCCGAGGGATGAGGTGCTCACCGGCCGAGGTTCTGGTGCTGTCCGGGTCGCAGCAGGGGCTCGATCTGGTCGTGCGGGCGTTGGTCGACCCCGGTGATGTGGTCGTGGTCGAGGAACCGACTTACGTTGGCATGCTGCCAGTGTTGCGGGGCGCCCAGGCCAGGGTCGTGGGGGTGCCGGTGGACGAGGACGGAATGCGGACGGATCTCCTTGCGACCGTTCTCGAGCACCAACGGCCGAAGCTGATCTACACCCTGCCCACCTTCCAGAACCCATCCGGTGCCGAGATGGCACTGCGGCGCCGACGCGAGCTCTTGGAGCTGGCGGCCCGCCATCGCGTGCCAGTGCTCGAGGACGACCCTTACTCGGAGCTGCGCTACGACGGCAGCCCGGTGCCGTCACTCAAGGCACTGGACAGGAACGGGCAGGTGATCTACCTCAGCACCGTCTCCAAACTACTGTTCCCCGGGCTGCGGCTCGGCCTGCTGGTGGCGCCGCGGCCGGTGGTCCGCCAGCTGGCGCTCCTCAAGCAGGGGAGCGACCTGCACGCCTCGAGCGTCGGCCAGTTGCTGCTGGACCGCTTCCTCAGCGACGGTCACTACGAGCCGTACCTGCGGCGCCTGAGGGTTGCCTACTCCCAGCGTCGTGACGCGATGGACGCTGCACTCGAAGCGGGCAAGGCGATGGGGGTGCGGTGGAAACGGCCCCGCGGCGGCTTCTACTACTGGTGCCGCCTTCCGGACGGCGTGGAAAGGTCGCGGTTGCTGGCCGCCGCGTCCGATGTCGGGGTGGCGTTCCTGCCTGGCGAGGCCTGCTTCTTCGAGCCGCCGGAGCAGGCGTACCTGCGCCTGAACTTCTCCTACCCGTCGCCGACGCAGATCCGGGACGGGGTGGGTCGTCTTCTGGAGGCGGTCCGGCGATCGATACGGGTGGAGCACCGTCCGCCGGCGGAGGCCGTGGGCATGCCGCCGGTGGTGTGAGGGACTGATCATGAGACTGGAGGAACGAGCATGAGCGTTGAGCTGGCAAGCCGGATGGCGGAGATGCGCACCTCGGAGATCCGCGAGATCCTCAAGCTGACCCAGAGACCGGGGATGATTTCGTTTGCCGGTGGGATGCCGGCGGCCGAGCTGTTTCCGGTGGAGAGGGTGGCGCGGGTGACGGAGGAGGTCCTGGCGCGTGACGGCTACCGGGCCCTGCAGTACTCAACCACCGAAGGCGATCCGGCTCTGCGCGAGGCCATCGTCGAGCGCATGAACCAGGTCCTGGGAACCGATGTCCGGAGTGACGAGATCCTGATCACCTCGGGCTCGCAGCAGGGGCTCGACCTGTCGGGCAAGCTGTTCCTCGACGAGGGCGACGTGGTTCTGTGCGAGAGCCCGACCTACCTCGGCGCGATCAACGCCTTGCGGGCGTACCGGCCGCGCTTCGTCGAGGTGCCGACCGACGACGAGGGGATGGTCATCACCGAGCTCGAGAGGCGCTTGGCCGAGAACGACCGGGTCAAGCTGGTGTACGTTGTACCCGAGTTCCAGAACCCGACCGGACACACCTGGTCGCTCGAGCGCCGGCAAGCGTTCCTCGAGGTCATTGCGCGCCATGATCTTCCGGTCCTAGAGGATAGCCCGTACGCCGAGCTGCGCTTCGAGGGGGCGGCGGTGCCGTCGCTGAAGACTCTGGATACGAATGGACTGGTCGTGTTTCTCGGCACCTTCTCGAAGACCTTCTGCCCCGGCCTGCGCGTGGGCTGGTTGGCGGCTGAGCGCGCGCTTCGCGAGCGGTACGTGATGGTCAAGCAGGGTGCCGATCTCCACACCTCCACCCTGTGCCAGCGACAGGTCGCGGTGTACCTCGAGCTGTTCGATCTCGAGGCCGACATCGAGCGTATTCGCGACACCTACCGGCGACGGCGAGACATCATGCTGAGGACCATGGAAGAGGCGTTCCCTCCGGGCATCGTCTACAACCGTCCGCAGGGCGGTATGTTCTTGTGGGTCGAGCTGCCCGACGGGACCGACGCCCGGAAGGTGCTCGAGCGGTCGCTGGAGCAGAACGTGGCTTTCGTGCCCGGCTCGTCGTTCTACCCCAACGGAGGCCACGAGAACACCATGCGCCTCAACTTCTCGGCGATGCCGGAGGAGCGGATTCGGGACGGCGTGCGCCGGCTGGCCCAGGTCCTTGGGGAGGTGTTGGAGGAGGCTGGGGAAGGCGCTGTCGGAGCAGAGGTGCCGGCGGCCGCCGGCAGGACCCTCGGGAGATGATCCCATGAAGGTCTACCAGGTCGATGCTTTCACAGCCGAGCCGTTCGCCGGCAACCCGGCCGCGGTCGTGCCGCTGGAACAGCCGGCCGCCGAGTCCTGGATGCAGGCCGTGGCGGCAGAGATGAACCTCTCCGAGACGGCGTTCGTCCATCCGGAGGGTGATCGCTTCCGCCTGCGCTGGTTTACTCCGGTGGTCGAGGTCGAGCTGTGTGGCCACGCCACGCTCGCAACTTCGCACGTGTTGTGGAGCGAGGGTCTGTGTGAGGCGGAAGTGATCCACTACGCCACGCGCAGCGGAGAGCTGTTGGCGCGGGCCGAAGGCGAGCTCATCGAGCTCGATTTTCCGTCCCGGCCGCCCACCGCGATCGATGCGCCCGCTGGCCTCGCCGAGGCGCTCGGCGCCGGTTTGCGATGGGTCGGTACCAGCACCGAGGATCTGCTCGTGGAGCTCGAGTCCGATGAGGTCGTGCGGTCCCTGAAACCGGACACGGGAGCGCTCCTGCGCGTGACCGCGCGTGGCATCATCGTGACGGCGGCATCGGCGGACGAACGTTTCGACTTCGTCTCGCGGTTCTTCGCCCCGGCAGTCGGCGTTCCCGAAGATCCCGTTACCGGCTCCGCGCACTGCGTTCTTGGGCCGTTCTGGAGCGGACGTCTCGGCCGCCACAATGTGGTCGGCTACCAGGCCTCGACGCGTAGTGGAGTCGTGCGTGTTCGGGTCCGGGGTGAGCGCGTCGCGATCTCCGGCCGCGCGGTCACCGTGATGCGAGGTGATCTCCTCGCCTAGCCTGGCATGCCTCGGATCAGCGGAGGCGGAGCACCGCGGCCGGGAGCACGAGCAGGGTCGCGAGCGTGCCGACCGCAAGGCCGCAGATGACCATGATCGCGAACGGCTGGAAGACGTGCTGCCCGGTGCCGAGCCCGATGGCTGAGGGCAGTAGGCCGGCGATCGTGGTTAGGCTGGTGGCGAGGATCGGCCGCAAACGGATGCGGGCCGCAGTGCGCAGCGCGGCTGCCGGCTCGGCCCCGTCCCGGTGCAGGCGGTTGGCGAAGTCGAGCAGCACGATGCCGTTGTTGACGCCGATACCGAGGAGCGTGAGAGCACCCATGGCGGCCGCCACGTTGAGGCCCGCGCCGGTGAGAGCGAGCCCGGCGGCACCGCCGCCCAGGCTGACGGGAACGACGGCGAGGATCCAAGCCGCTTGCCTCAGCGACCCGAACTCCAGGGTCATGATGGCGAGAATCACCGCCGCCGCCGACAGCAGCACAAAGGCGAGCTCACGTGCGGTCTTGAGCAGAACCCGGTACTGTCCCGTACACTCGACGCTGTAGCCCGGCGGCAGCTTCATGGAGGCGAAGCGGCGGTCGAGGCGGCGCGCCACGCCGACCAAGTTGCCGGTCACCTCTGCGGGAAGGGTGAGCTCGCGCTGGCCGTTGAGGCGGTTGATCTGGGCGGCGACCCGGTGCAGTGTGAGCGTTGCCACCTTCGCCAGCGGCACCACGCTGCCGGTGTGGGTCGGTACCGGCAGGGTGCCGATCGCCTCGAGCCCCTGTCCGAAGCCCTCGACCCTGAGTAGGATTCCGACCTGCTGGCGGTTGCGAAGCACCCGCAGCACTTCGTCTCCCCACAGCGCGGCGGCAACGGCACGGCGTGCGTCGGCCGGGTCCACGCCGAGGGCCGCGCAACGGGCGCCGTCGATGCGGACGTCGAGCTGCGGCCTGTGGAAGCGCGAGTTGTTGACGACGTTGTGGACCGCAGGGTCGTCGTCGAGAATCTTCTCGACACGAACCGAGATGGCCTCGAGCCGAGCCAGCTCGGGCCCGAAAATGGTGACTCCGAACACCGTGGGCAGGCCCGAAAACGCCTCGTCCATCCGCTCCTGGGTTGGTTGATGCAGCTGCAGGATCACGCCCGGGATATCGGTACACCTCCGGCTCAGCCGCTGCAGCAGCTGATCGGCAGAGGGCCGCCCGGAGTCGAGTGGGGCGAGCTTGATCCGAAGCTCGCCGCGGTTGATTCCCTCCACGCTGGCGCCGCCCTGTGGCGCGCCGACCCTCTCCTCCACCAGGAGAACGCCGGGCAGCTTCGAGGCGCGCAGGCCGATCTCCTGACCGACGCGCAGGCTCTCCCGCAACGACACGCCGGGAGGCAGAACGTACTCCACGAGCAGTGCCCCCTCGTCGACCGGTGGCAGCAGGGAGACCGTTCCATGACGCAACGCCGGCGACACGAACAGAAGAAGCCCCAGCACGGCGGTCGTCAGCAAGGTCAGCACGCGGTGACGGAGCACCCACCCAAGCGTGGCGTCCATCCGCCGTTCCAGGTACAGCAGCACGCGGCGGCCCGGCGCCCGGCCGGCGCCGGCGCCGGTCCCGCGCGCCAGGATGACCGGGACCGTTGTCAGCGAGAGAACGAGCGATGCCAGCAGCGCTGCCGACACGGTGAGCCCGAACGGGCGCAGGAACACCGCCGCCAGCCCACCGACCATCAGCAGAGGCACGAAGGCGGCGACCGTGGTGAAGGTGCCGGAGGCGTCGGCGGCGGCGATCTCGGAGGTTCCTGTGGCGGCCGCTTCGGCTGGGTCCTCACCCGCCTCGCGGTGTCTGAAGACGTTCTCCGTCACCACGATCGCATCGTCAACGATCATGCCGACCGCGAGCGTGAGCGCAGCCATCGTGATGACGTTGAGGCTCTGCCCGGCGAGCCATAGGACGATCAGCGTGGCGAGGAGGGAAAGGGGGATCGTGAGGGCGACCGCGATGGTCGGCCGCGGTGAGCCGAGGAACAGCCACAGCACGAGAACAGCCAGAAGGGCTCCGGCGAGCAGATCGTGGACGATGGCCGTTCGCGCCTCGACCAGGACCTCAGACTGGTCGTAGAACTTTTCGATGTGGGTCCCCGGGGGCAGCAGAGACTGTGCCTGCGCGAGCTCCTCCTCGACCGCGCGCTCGACGGTGATGGTGCTGGCTCCGGGCTGCTTGCGGACGAAGATCGCCATTGCCGGCACGCCGTCCGCACGAACCTCACTGTGGCGCGGCGCCCGCCCCTCATGTACGGTCGCGACCTCCCCGAGTGTCAAGCTGCGGCCGTCGGGGAGCGGAACCGGCACCGCGGCCAGGGCGGAGATCGTCAGCAGTCGCGAGTCGGCCCGAACCACCACGTCCTCGTTGGCACGCTCGATGAAGCCCGCGACGTCGGCGCCATGAGTGCGCCGCACGGCAGCCTCGAGATCACTCAGGGTGAGGCCCAGTGCGGCCAGGCGCTCTGGCTGGACATCGATCCAGAACGCCAGCCGTTCGCCGCCAATCACGTCGACCAGTGACACCCCGTCCACCGTCATCAGCCGCGCGACCAGGTCGCGGCGCACGATCGGACCCACCTCGAGCGGATCGCCGGCCCCCCAGATTGCCCAGCCGCCAACCTCTTGGAGCGTGGTTCCGATGTGCTCGAGCCTGGGCACTACGCCGGCCGGCAGCCGCGAGCGGACCTCCCCGAGACGGCCGAGCACGATCTGCCGGGCGTCGCTGACCCTTGTGCCCCACGCAAACTGGACCGTGATCACAACCACCCCTTGCAGGGTGGTCGAGGCGACTCGGCGGATTCCGGGAGCGCCCTTGAGAGCATTTTCCACGGGACGGGTCACCGTGAGCTCCAGGTCCTGCGGCGCAGCTCCGGGCGCGTGAGCGATCACCTGCACCACCGGCACGTCGAGGTTGGGAAACAGGTCGACGCTCATGTGGCCCGCTCCGTACAGGCCGAGCAACGTCACCACCAGGGCCGCCAGGCCGGCCTCGAGGGGCCGCTTGATCAGGTGGGAGATCAGACGACGCATGGGGAGAAGGTGAGGAGGTGAGGAAGTGAAGAGGTGAGAAGGTGAGAAAGTGAGAAAGTCAGGAAGTACACGAGCGATAGAGTCGAGTGACTAAGTAATTGAGTGATTAGGTAATTAGGTTCAGAAGAGCAGGCGTATCCGAAGGGTGATACGGCACGAGACCGGACCGGAAGGGTTGCGGTATGGCCGTGACCTGATACGGGCATGCCCTCAATGGTTCCTGGTTTCTGGCCTGAGATCATCAGTCGGCGGCCTTGTAGGTCTTGGCGAAGCTGGACCAGTAGAGCTCGTATGCGCCAGCGGTCACGACCTCGTCGCCGGCCTCGAGGCCGCTGGTGATCTCAATCCACCCGGGCCCGGTCTCGCCGGTGGCTACCAGGCGCCTTCGGTACGGTGCGGTACGGCCGACGAAGACGAGCGGCCGGTCGTGCTCGTCCCGTACGATCGCTGCGGTCGGGACGGTTACCGCGTGATCGTGGACCGCCACCACGATGCGTCCGCGTACGGCCGTTCCCGGCACCAGTGAGCCGAGAGCTTTTCCCGTCAGCCAGACCTGCACCGTCCCCGCCGGGCGGCCCATTGGCTGGATGGCTGTGACAACGGCTCGGAGAGGCGGCGAACCGGGGTCGCGGTCGATCTCGGCCTGCTGCCCGGTACCGGGCTCGAAGCCGGCCCTGGGCATGACGCTGGCGTTGACCCGTAGCGAGCCCGGTTCGAGAATCTCGGCCAACGAGTCGCCTGAAGAGACGTCCTGTCCCGGGCTGACCCTGCGGCTCGTGAAGCGTCCGGATACCGGCGCGATCACCGACCGTGCTGCGTCGAAGCGATCGAGCGCTGCCGTAGCCGCGGCCAGGGCTGCCCTGCTCGTTGCGGCATCCTGCTCCGCCCTGGTCACCTCGCCGGGCCCGGCGAGGTGGGATCGGGCTCGTCGTTGGGCTTGTGCGAGGCGTGCCGTGGCCGCCGCCACCTCCTGCCGTGCGCCGTCGGCGGCGGCCGCGAGATCGCGGCGCTGAGCCTCCGCCTGTGGTCCGCCCAACTCCAGCAGGACCTGCCCGGCGGCGACCCGTGCGCCATCCGCTACCTTCACCCGGGTCACGCGACCCGCGATCAGGGCCACCAGCCGAACAGCTTGCGCGGGCTCGACCCGGCCCGTGAAGGGGAGCGCGACCTCGACCCGCCGTTCGGCGGCGGCAACGGTGGTTACGGCCGGCGCCGGCTTGGGCGGGTTCTCGGTGGCGCCCCCGCAGGCAGCGGCAACTGCGGCGAGGCCGACGACGGCGGCAAGCCCGAGCGACCTCGCCCTGCCTGCCGGGGCCGGTCCTTCCGAGCCGGTGCCGCCGGTCGTTCGGCGTCTGGATGAGCCGACCGCGCGCATCTTCATCATGAACCGGATCTCTCCTCGCTCTCTTCCGGAACCGGCGGCGGCGCGTCATCCCCGCCCGCCAGCTCGTGCATAGAAACCAGATGGGCGAACACGCCATCGGCCTCCAGCAGGTTACGGAAGGTCCCCCGCTCGACGATCCTGCCCTCGTGCAGCACCAGGATCTCGTTGGCGTTTCTGACCGTCGACAGACGGTGCGCGATGACCAGCGTCGTGCGGCCCTTCATGAGGTTCTCGAGTGCCTCCTGCACAAGTCGCTCGGACTCGGCGTCCAGCGAGGACGTTGCCTCGTCGAGGATCAGTATCGGGGGATCCTTGAACAGGGCTCGGGCGATCGCCAACCGCTGGCGTTGCCCGCCCGACAGGCTGAGACCGCTCTCACCGATCACCGTGTCGTAGCCCTTCGGCAGCTGGAGGATGAAGTCGTGCGCGAACGCCGCTCGTGCCGCCGCCTCGATGCGGTCCTGGGATGGGTTGTCGCGGCCGAATGCGATGTTGGCGCGGACCGTGTCGTTGAACAGGATCGTCTCCTGGGTGACGAGACCGATCAGCCCGCGCAGGCTGGCTAGCGTTGACTCGCGCACGTCGCGGCCCCCGACCCGGACCGCCCCCCTCTGCACGTCCCAGAACCGGGGGATGAGCTGGGCCACCGTGCTCTTGCCGGCTCCGGACGGCCCGACGAGGGCTACCGTTCGTCCGGTCGGGATCGCCATGCGGAGGTCGGACAGGACCCAGGCGTCGTCCTCGTAAGCGAACCACACGCCTTCCAGCTCGACGCCGTCTCCGACCCCCTGCAGGACAACCGCGCCCGGCAGGTCGAGGATGTCGACGGGCTCGTCGATCACCTGGAAGATCCGCTCGGACGCCACCACCGCCTGCTGCAACGCCAGATTGAACTGGTTGAGGTTCTTGACCGGTGCGTAGGCGGCCCACAGGCCGAGCAGGAACGCCGAGAAGTCGCCGATAGTCATGGCACCGCTGGCGATCCTCGATGAAGCGTACCCGATCAGGGCCAGCGCTCCAACGGCGCCCACGATCTCCATCACCGGCGCGTTGGCGATCTGGATCGCGCGCGCTCGCAGGTTGGCCCAGAAGTGGCGTTGGGTAGCGTTCCTGAACCGTTCTGCCTCGAATCTCTCCATCCCGAACGCCTGGATCACCTTCATCCCGTGCACGGCCTCGTCGAGGACGGTGGTGAGATCGCCCATTCGCTCCTGGGATTGCCAGGAGCGGCGCCGTAGCCGGCGCGCGAAGTGGACGACGGGCGCCAGCAGCAGAGGTGCCAGCAGCAGCACCACGAGGGACAGGTGGAGGTTGAGCGAGAACAGGTAGGCGAGGATGCCGATCAGGGTCACCGAGCTCTGCAGCAGATCGCCGAAACGCTCCGCGAGCGCCTCCTGGACCAGTCGGACGTCGTTGACGACCCGGGACATCAGCACACCCGACGAAACGTCGTGAAAGTAGCGCGGGCTCTGGCGGAGGACGGCGTCGAACACCAGGTCGCGGAGGTCCCTGACCGTGGCCAGTCCCAGCTGAGCGACGGAGTAGCGGGCCAGGAAGGTGAACACGTTCTTGGCGACGATCGCGACCAACACCAGCAGGAGCAGGGTCGACCGGCCCGTGCCGAGACGGGCCTGGATCCAGGCCTGCGCCTGTGCTGAGACTGCGTCCAGCCGGCTGACCAGGAACGGTTTGGGTGTCGCGGCCGCGCTGACCGCCCGCGAGGCGCCGCCCGGGCTCAGCAGGTTGTCGTAGATCGGGCGGATCAGGTTGAGGGCGAAGACGGTCGCACACGCCACCATCGCCATGCTGACGATGACCAGGAGCACCCATGCCGCGTGCCGCCGGGCCACCCACAGGACGCGCAGGAAGTGCCTCACGGCTTCATCCCACCCCGGCCGCCGCCGGAACAGGTTGACCGCGGATCCACCGGCGGTACCACCACTCGAGCACGATCAGCAGCCACAGCTTGTTCCACCGGCGGAGCGCGCGCCGCCGCACCAGCAGCTCGACGAACCGTGGCTCGATCACGCCGTCCTCGGCCAGGGCGCCACCCATCAGCTCGCTGGCGAGTGCAGCCATCCCGCCTTCTCGCAGCCACACCTTGAAGGGCGGCGAGAACCCGGACTTGGCGCGGGTGAGAACCTCGTGCGGCACCAGCTGGGCGGCGATCTCCTTCAGCAGTCGCTTCTCACCGTCCCCTGACGACAGCTCCTGCCACGGGATGCGGAACACGGCCTCGACCAGCCCGTGGTCGAGCAGTGGCACGCGGGCTTCGAGCCCGTGCGCCATGGTCGTGCGGTCGAGCAGAACGAGGCAGTTGTCTGGTAGGAAGCTGCACATGTCGTGGTTGAGGACGGCCGGCACCAGGGGCCAGTCGGGGCGCCAGGTCCGTTGGTGGACCCACAGGTGCTCGCCGTCCGGAACCGCCGAATCGACGCCGCCGCCGAGCAGCCTCCGTTGGCCCCACGAGTCGAAAAAACCCCGCACCAGGAACGAGCGTTCGGGCTGGGAGCGGCCCACCAGCTTGAGCGCGCCGGGCGCCCGCATCCCGAACGGCAGACGCCGCAGGAGCCCGACCATGGGGTTGGCGGCCATGGCCAGCGGGTACCACAGCGGGCCCAGGCGTGAACGCTGGCGCGCATAGCGAACCTGTGATGCGAACCAACCATAGCCGGCGAACACCTCGTCGCCGCCTGTGCCGGACAGCGCCACCTTTACATGATGCCGGGCAAACCCTGCCAGAACCAGCGTCGCCAGGACGGACGGGTCGTACAGCGGCTCGTCCATGACGCCCGCCAGGGTCGGCAGCAGGCGGCGCGCATCGTCGCCGGTGAGCTGCATCGTGTGGTGCTCGGTGGCGAGCGCTTCGGCGACCAGGCGCGAGTAGTGGAGGTCGTCCTGGGAGCCGGCGTCGAAGCCGACGCAGAACGTGCTCAGCGCGTTGCCGACATTCTCCCGTGCCAGCGCGGTGACGGTCGAGGAGTCGACGCCGCCGGACAGGAAGGAGCCCACGGGGACGTCGGCGACCATATGTGCCGCCACTTGCTCGCGGACCAGCCGGCCGATCTCGGCCACCAGCTCCTCGCGGCTCCCGTCGAGCGCCTGCGGCTGGTAGTGCAGCTCCCACCACCGCCGCTCGACGACCCGGCCCGCCTGCCAGCGCAGCGCATGCCCGGGGCGCAGCTTCCGGATCCCTCGGAAGATCGATCGCTCATGTGGAACGTAGCCGTAGGCCAGGTAGCCGCGGAGGCCGTCATCGTCGAGCGCTGGCGACAGCCTGGGGTGAGCGAGCAGCGCCTTGGCCTCGGAGGCGAAGGCGAGGCCGCCCCCGGGTAGCTCGGCGTAGTACAGGGGCTTGATCCCGATCCGGTCCCTGGCGATGAGGAGCTGTTTCTGCCCTCCGTCCCAGAGCGCGAACGCAAACATGCCGCGCAGGTGCTCCAGGCACCCATCGGCGCCCCACTCCTCGTAGCCGTGGAGGATGACCTCGGAATCGGTCTGGCTCTTGAACTCATGGCCGGCGGCTTCGAGCTCGTGCCGGAGCTCGCGGAAGTTGTAGATCTCGCCGTTGAAGACGAGCTGGATGTTCCCGCGCTCGTTCGCCATCGGCTGCGCTGCGGCATCGCTGAGATCGATGATCGAGAGCCGCCGGTGACCCAGGCCGACGCTTGCCTCGGGGCTGATCCAGATCCCGTGGCCGTCCGGTCCACGGTGGCGAATCTGCTCGCACATGAGCGCGATCACGGCCCTGTCGACTCGGCCTTCCTCCTCCGCCCATCCCGCGATTCCGCACATGTCACGCCTCCGAAAGCGCCCGGGTCCGCTGCACCTCACTCATGGCTTGGGTGCCTCGACAGGACCGAGAACAGGACCGGCAGCACGAGCAGGACCAGCGGCACCGTCAGTACCAGCCCGGCGATGATACCGATTGCGAGTGGCTGTAGCATCGCCGCTCCTTCGCCGATGGCCAGAGCCAGTGGCAGCAGCGCGAGGGCGGCGGCGAGCGCAGTCATCAGGATGGGTCGGAATCGCAGGTGTCCGGCCGCGATGAGGCCGTCTGTGAAACCGAGGCTCGCGGCCGACTCCTTCCACTGCGTCATGTAGAAGATGGCGGCCTCGGAGGAGATGCCGATGATCATGGTCAGCCCCATCATCGAGGAGATGTCGAGCTCGGTTCCGGTCCACCACAGGCCCGAGAAGACGGCGGTTGCGGCCAGCAGGTCAGTGATCAGGATCGCCACCGGCGCGGCGAACTTCTCGTACATGAACAGCAGTAGTACGAACACCAGGGCCGCGGCTGCGCCCAGAACCGCGAGCAGCCCGCGGAACGAGCTCTGCTGCTGGGCGTAGAGACCGCCATATCGGATGTAGAGGCCCTTCGGTACCGCCATCTGGGCGACCTTTGCCTTGACGTCGCGGATGACCGAGCCCATGTCGCGGCCACTGATGCGCCCGGTGACCGCAACCATCGTCTTCAGGTTCTCGCGCACGATCTGTGGTTGTCCAGTCACGACAGTAAAGGTGGCCACTCTTCCGAGGGGAACGTTGCGGCCGTCCTCGGTACGCAGGCGGAGGCGACGGATTCTGTCCATCCGCGAGCGGACGTCCTTCGGCGTCCAGACCCGGACGCCGACCATCTTTTCACCTTTCTGCACCTGGGTCGCAACCTCTCCGTCGAGGGCGATCGTGGCCAGGCGGGTGATGCTGTCGGGGTCGAGCCCCAACATCTGTGCCTTGAGCCGGTCGACGTGGATATCCAAGGCGTCGCCGGCCAGCACCACGCCGCTCTTGACGTCGACCACGTTGGGGATCGTGGCGATAGCCTCCGCGACCCTCTCACCCTCCTGCCGCAGCTCCTCCCCGCTCGAGCCGAAGAGCTTGATCTCGATCGGCTGCGGGACCGCCGTGAGGTCGCCGATCAGGTCCTCCATCAGCTGCGCGAGCTCGATCTCGAGCCCCGGAACCTGGTGCAGGGCCCGCCGCCGGATGTCGTTCATCACCTCCTCGATCGGTCGCCGCGGCTGCCCCTTGAGGCGGATGAAGTAGTCGCCCTCGTTGGCCTCGGTGATGCCGCCGCCGAGAGCCAGGCCGGTGCGCCGCGAGTAGGTTTCGACCTCGGGGGTGCTGGTGATGATCTTTTCGAGCAGACGTAGCCGGCGGTCGGTCTCGGCGAGCGAGGTCCCGGCCGGCGCCACGTAGTCGAGGATGAAGCCGCCCTCGTCCATGTGGGGCATGAAGCCCGAGCCCACGTGCCGGTACGAGACCCAGCCCAGTGCGAGCAGAGGAACGACGATGGCCAGCAGCAGCACCGGCCGGCGCAGGAAGACGCGCAGGATCCTCTCGTGGGTGGCAAGCACGGCCTTGAACGCCCGCCCAACGTCCTCTTTCGCCGCGTCCCGCGCACCGAGAAAGGCGTCTGCCAGGACGGGCACCGCGGCTGCGGCGAAAAAGTAGGACACGATCAGCGAGCAGGCGACGGTCAGAGACAGCGCCTTGAAGAAGGCGCCGGTGACCCCGGAAAGGTATGCCAGCGGGGCGAAGATCACGATCGTGGCCAGCGAGGAGCCGGTGAGGGCCGGCAGCATTTCCTCGGCGGCGGCGGGAATGATCCGGTGGTCGTGCTCCGGTTGCAGACGCAGCCGCCGCACGATGTGCTCGACCATGACGATGCCATCGTCGATGATCAGCCCGACCGCCGCCGCCATGCCGCCCAGGGTCATGATGTTGAGCCCCATATGGAAGACCAGCAGCAGCAGGGCGGTGGCGGCCAGCACCGCAGGTACCGCGACCGAAACCACGAGCGTAATCTTCCAGTTTCTTAGGAACAGCAGGAGGACGACGATGGCGAGAACGACGCCGATGATGATGGCGTCGCGGACCGATCCCGCCGACGCGTTGATGAGCTGTGACTGGTCGTACCAGACACTCATGTGGACGTCGGAGGGAAACGTGCTGCGCAGCTGTTGCAGTCGCTTGCGGATCTCTTTCGAGATCAGGACGGTGTTGCCGTCGGGCTGCTGGTAGATGTTGGCCAGCACGGCGTCGCGGCCGTCCGCCGTGACGCGGGTCCATTCGGGGCGGGTTGTGTCCCTGATCGTCGCCACGTCGGACAGCAGGACGACGCCGCTCGGCCCCTGGCGGACGATCACCTTGCCGAGGTCTGCGGGATTGCTGAACTGGGTGTCGGAAAGGATCAGGTACAGCTTCTCGTTCTCCTCGAGCCGGCCGACCGCCTGCACCACGTTGGCGGCGGAGACGGCACGCACCACGTCCTCGAGCGTCAGTCCCAGCGCCTCGAGCCTGGCGGGGTCGACGAGGGCCTGGTACTCCTCCGTGCGGCCGCCCAACACCTTGATCTTGGCGACCCCGGCGACCGTCGACACCAGCGGCCGCAGATCGTACAGGGCCAGGTCGCGGAGCTGGACCTGCGAACGGGAGGCCGAGGTCAGGCTCAGGCCCATGACCGGGAACACGGTCGGGTCCATACGGCGCACCTCGTAGCTGACTCCCGAAGGCAGGGAGCCCAACACCTGACTGATGGCGGACTCGACCTGCAGGGTGGCGGAGATCATGTCGAGGCCCCATCGGAAGTTGGCGGAGATCTCGCAGCTGCCTCGGGTCGTGGTCGAGCGGACGCTGGTAACACCGGGGACGGTGCGGATTGCCTCCTCCAAGGGCCGTGTGACCTCGATGACCATGCGGTCGGCGGGCCGGTCGCCGGCGTCGGCGTTGACCACGATGCGGGGGAACGTGGTGCGCGGGAAGAGGCTGACCGGCAGCTTGAGCAGTGAAACCACGCCACCGGCCACCAGCAGGGCCATCAGGAACAGGATGCTGCGCCTGTGGTCCTCGATCCACGTCCGTGCTGACATCAATGCCCGCCCGAGGTGCCCGGTTCGGCGACCGCCATTCCGTCGGACAGGCTGGTGCGGCCGGTTGTGACGACGGTGGCCCCTTCCTCGATGCCGTCAAGGACCTCGATCCAGCGGTCGGTCTCGATGCCGGTGCGGAGCTGGCGCCAATGTGCGGATCCCGACTCGACGACGTACACACCGGGGCGTCCGCCCCGCTCGACCAGCGCATCGCGGGGGATGCGGATCGCGTGGCGTACCGCCCGCACGACCACGTCGACCCTGACCCGGGTTCCGGCTACCATCCACGACCGAATACGGCGCGGCCGGATCAGGGCCTCGAGCAGCTGTGTCCGGGGGTCGGCAACGCGGTGCAGCCGGGCCAGCACGGCGTCGACCGTCGGTTGGCCCGCACTTTCGAATACCGGTGTGATATGCACGGCCATACCGGGTTTGAGGTGGGTCGCATCCTCGGGCTCGAAGCCGGCACGGACCGCGAGACCCCCGGCCGGCGCCACCAGGAAGGCGGCCTCTCCGGGATTGACAATGGCGCCCGAAGTGACCGAGACCTCGACCACGACGCCGGCGAACGGCGCCAACATGGTCTGCGAGTCAGAGCCGGCGTCGACCCCCAAGCCGACGAGCGTGGCACGGGCGTCGGCGACCTGTTTCTCGGCCTGCTGGACCGTCTCGTTGGTGGCGAGATGGCTCTTTAAGAGCCGTCGGACCCGCTGCAGGTTGCGCTGGGCGAACTTGAGGTTGATGCGGGCCTGCTCGACCTCGGTGCTCGAAGAGGGAAGCGGCCCCAGCTCCAGGAGGGGATCACCCTTGCTGATCGGCTGTCCTGGGGTCACCAGGAGCTGCCGGACCTGACCCGACCGGACGAAGGCGACGGTTCGCGTCTCGTGCGGGTCGAACTCGACGGTTCCAAAGGTCTCGAGCGTGTCCTCGACAGTGCCGCGGGTAGCGCACGCCGTGACCACTGTGGCGACCGGCCCGGTGGCGTTCTGGGACCCGCTTGGTGGTGTTGCGGAGTGCTCGCTCCCTCCGCAGGCGGACAGAAGAACCAGGAACGAAAGGACAAGCCTGAGCCGGTGGTGCAGGGACATGTGGGGCAGGACCTCCTCAGTGCTCCGGCACGGCCGGGTCGTGGTTGGTGGAGGCGGAAGGGGCTGGTTCCCCGCCGGCTGCGGCCGGAGAGACGGCGTCCGGCACTCCCACGGCAGTGGTGAGCGTGATCCTGGTCTCGAGGCGGGCCTCGAGCAGGGTGGCGAGCTTGAGGCGCAGGTCGAGCAAGGTTGATCGCACCTCCTGCCAGGCCAGGCGGTCGACGTCCCCGCTCTCGACGCCTCGGTGCTCGGCGGCCTCGAGGGGCACGAGCGAGTGTAGGGTGCGCCGCCCGGCGGCGATCTGGCTGTCGAGGAGGGCATCCTGGTTCGTTAGCCGTGCCACGTCGGCTCTGGTCCGCGCGATCCTCGCCTCGTACTCGTGCTCGAGTCGTGTGCGGGTGGCGCGCTCGAGGGCGATGCCTCCCTGGTTGCGATCGAAGATCGGGATGCCCAGCGTCAGCAGGCCACCGAGAAAGTGGAGAGCGGTCTCGTTCCGTTGCTTGTCGATGCCGATCGACAGCGACGGGAACTGCGCCAGCACGGCCTGGTGCACGCGCGCCTCCTGGGCCTGGTAGCCGAGTTGGAAGGCCTTGAGGTCGAGACGGCTGGTGACGGCGCGGTCGACGAGCTCCTGGGCCGTCGGCAGGGGCGGGAAGCTCCTCCCGCTCTGCTCCGGAACGACCGGGGCGACGTCGGCATCCGGAGGAAGGCCGGTCAGCAGGTCGAGGCTGGAGCGGGTCTCTGCGGCCGTGCTTTCGAGGTCGCCTTCGAGCTGCGTCAGGCTCGCCACGGCGGAGCGGTGGACGCCCAGGTCTTGGACGGTCGCGTCACCCTTGTCGACTGCCTCCTCGAGCACCGACACGGTCTCCGACTCGAAGGCGAGCTCTTTCTTGACCAGTCGCAGCCGGCGCTCGAGCATCGCCAGCCGGACCGTGGCAAGACGCGCAGCCTGGGCCACCTGCCACTCCTGCCAGGCGATGCCGAGATCTACCGCCTGCAGGTTGGCGCTCGCCTCAGCCACGCGAGCGGCTCGGCCGATCAGCGAGCCGACGTCCATCTCAAGGCTGAAGTTGGTGGCGTTGACGGTGCTCTCCGAACCGGCGCCATAGGGGTGATCGACCTCACCGGAGAACACCGGGTTGGGCAAGACGCCGGCACCGATGAGCTGAGCTGCAGCCTCTCCGTGGGCGTCGCGGACGGCCTTGAGGTCGGGGTTCGCAAGCACCGCGAGAACGGCAGCCTCGTCCGGCGTAAGACCGTCCGAGAGGTCGAGCGTGACCGGCTTCAGGATGGGGTGATGCAGCCGCGCCGCCTCGACCTTCAGGCGCTCGAGGTCGGGCATCCGCTGCGCCGCCACCTCCTGTGGCGGCGGCAGAGGGTGCGGCCGGTAGGTCGCGCAGGCCGACAGGACCGTCAGCCCGAGCGCGGCTGTCAGCAGCTTCCAGGTCGGATCCAGTCTCAAATCAACACCTCTCTGCAGCGAATCGTCTCGGCCCCTCGGGCACTACTCTACTCTGCTCCCGTCCGAGCCGGCCCCCCCAGACAGCAGCTCACCAGGCGATGTCTCCGGAAACTCCCCAGGCACCGGGCGCGACCGTGGGAACGAGCATGACATCCACGCGTCGCGGAGCTGCATGCTTGTGTCGGGCCACCACCCAGTGGCCGACCTCGGCTCCGATCAGGGCTCCGGCGACGATGTCCGACGACCAGTGGCGGTTGAGGTCCATCCTCTCCCAACCAACGGCGCCGGCGAGCCCCCAGACAGTGCTTTTCAGAAGAAGGCTGTGGGTGTGGGCCGAGACCACCGAGGCGACGGCGAACGCCTCGGTTGCCTCGCCCGACGGGAAGGAGTAATCATGGGAGAAGGGATGGAACGAGCTCGCGCCGAGCCCTTCCGCGGGGCGGGCGCGACCGACGATGATCTTGAGCGCCGGGGTGATCAGCCCACCGGCGATCAGGCTCGCCTCGAGCCCGTCCTCCGCCGTCGACTTGAGGTTCGCGTTGTGGCCGGCCTCGCCGACCAGCCAGGTGATGCCCATCGCCCCAAGCGCGCCCACTCCCCCAGCCGGCCGGATGGCGTTGGCCAGGTTGTCGGAGCTGGAGCTGCGGTGGCGCTGGATGCGCGTCTGCAGCTCGTTGTCGACTGTCGCCGCCGCCCCCACCGCGGCCACGCCCATGCCGAGCCGCTCCCAGTCGCGCGGTCTCATGTGCGCCGGACGCGAGAGCAGGGCCGCCAGGTCGGAGCGAACGCGACGGGCGAACGACTCGTGTGCTTCGTCCTGTGTCGGGCGAGCCGATTTGAACACCAACGGTTTGTGTGTCGGATGTTGGGTGGTGGGCTTGGCCGCAAAGGCGGCGGGTGCCGCGGCCAGCAGCAGAGACAGGGCAACAGCCTGTGGACGGTGCTTCATGACAGGTCTCCTCGGTCGACCTCCGCGAGCTCCCGATAGATGCGGAGGTAGTCGGCCGCCATGCGTTCTCCCGAGAAGACTGCGCGGGCGCGCAGGCGGGCTGCCTCGCCCATCCTGGCGCGCTCGTCGCGGTTCTTGAGCAGGCGGACCACGGCTTCCGCCAGGGGACCCGGCTCGCCGGGCGGCACCAGCAAGCCTGTCCTACCGTCGACGACGGCCTCGGTGAGGCCGCCGGCTCGGCTGGCCACAACTGGCAGCGACATCTGCATCGCCTCCAGGGCGGCGGAGCCGAGACCTTCTTCCAATGAAGGCATCACGAACACGTCCGCGTTCACGAGCAGGTCGCCGATCGGCTCCCGAAAGCCGAGGAGGCGGACGGAGGACGCGAGGTCGAGGGCGTGGATCATTCCCAGCAGGTCCGACCACTCGGGGCCTTCGCCGGCGATCAGCAGTCGGGCCTCGGGAACCCGCTCGAGGATCGATGGCCACGCTTCGAGAAGCACCCGGTGCCCCTTCTCGGGGCTCAGGTGGCCGACGCTGAGAACCGTCGGTCCGGCGGAGGTGACGGAGTCGATGACTCCCGACGCCGAGGTCAAACGGACGTGCTCTGGGTCGACCGCGTCGAGGATGCATCGCAACCGCTGGACTGGGGTCCCGGCGTCGAGCAGACACCTTTCGGCGGTTGCCGAGACCGCGACGTAAACATCGGCCGCCGTACGGTACTTGCGCGCGCGCCGAACCCGGAATGCGGTGCGGCGCGTGTAGACGATGCCCCTGATCTTTCCCAAACGCCGGGCCACGGCCGCCAGAGTGAGTGCGGGCGAGCTGTGTGCGTGGAGGATGGGTGGGGGACCTGTCTTGAGGCAACGACGGAGGATCAGGAGGTTTGCCGGATGGAGCGTCGCCTTCGGATGCAGCGGGGTCATGGTGAAGCCGGCGCGGGCCGCGCGCCCGGCCAGCGGCGACCCCGCTGGCGCCACCAGCGTCTGTGAGATCCCGAGTGGTACGAGCTCGCGCATGAGCAGGAAGACCTGGCGCTCGCCGCCCCGCCATCCCCGCTCGGAGGTGATGTGGACAACCGTGATACCGGCCGACAACGGGCCACTCATGGATCCAGTCTGGAGTTGGTTTGTTAATGCCGCGTGGCGGCTTTATGACAGTTCTGTCATCAAAGTCCGGGCTCCCGGTCCTCCGGGGGGCGGGTCAGTCGGTCGAGGCAGGGAGGATGACTCTGATACGGCTGCCGCCGGATCCGGGGTGCTCGAGCCTCACGGTGCCGCCGTGGGCGATGGCGACCGCGTGCACGATCGATAGGCCGAGTCCCTTGCCAGGCGAATCGGGGCCGTGAACCAGGCGCTCGAAGGCTCGCGCCCTGACCTCTGGGGGGAAGCCGGGACCGTTGTCGGAAACCTCGATCAGGGCGTGGTCGTTCTCAGCGGTGACGGAGACCGTCACCTTGCACCCGCGTGCCAGGTGGGTGGTAGCGTTGTCGAGCAGGTTCATCAGGAGGCGCCGCAGGAGGTTGGGATCGCCGTCCACAGGCACCGGCGCCGGCGCCCGTAGCTCGAGCGCGATGCCGCGCTCGGCCGCCGCCGGCAGGAAGAGGTCGGTGAGGGCGGCAGCGAGGTCGGCAAGATCGAGCCGGCTGCGGGCCATGTGGAGTGCACCGGCCTCGGCCTCGGCGGTCTCGAGGGCCGAGTCGATCAGGGTGGCCAGGCGGTCGACCTCGTCGATGGCGGCAGCCAGGCCCTCCAGCCGAGCTGCCTCGTCCGGCGCCGTCAGCGCGCCCTCCAGTGACCCCCGGAGCGAGGTGACGGGGCTTCGCAGGTCGTGGGCAAGAGAGTCCGCCATCGTGCGGACTTGCCCGACCGCGGCCTGGATGCGGTCGAGCATGGCGTTGAAGGTGTTGGTGAGGTTGGAGATCTCATCACGGCGCCCGGGGTCGTCCAAACGCCGGTCGAGGCTGGCGGCGGTGATCCCGGCCGCGGCCTGGGCCAGCCTGTCGACCCGAGACAGGACGCGCCGGATCCCGACCCAGGAGACCGCGAAGCCGAGCAGGACCATGGCCGCCCACACTTGAAGGAACAGCTCGCGGGTGCTCTCGAGAAGCTCGAGGTCGGCGCTCGGCGTGACGCCGACGACCACTACACGCCCATCCCCCAGCCGGTCGGCAACCACCCGCACCGGATACTCGCGCCCGGGCAGCCGCTCCCAGGTTGGAGTGGCGGCGTAGCGACCGACGTTGCGGGCGACCTGGACCCCCGCGGCCGCGCCGCCGATCGACTCCTCGGCCCACACCCTGCCGTCGGCATCCAGCACGATGAAGAACAGGACCGGGGATTCCTCGGCCCTTGCGGCACCACGGTCCGGCGGCAGCGCGACCTGCGCGAGCTCTCGGACCTCGTCCTCCAACTCCTTCCTGGCCTCTGCGGGCGGGCTCGTGGCGACCATCTGGGCGACCGAGTGCGCCTCGCCGCTGAGCCAGGCGTCGCCGCGGTGCAGGATCGACCGCGAGAGGGCAACGTACGCGCCCGCGAACGCCACCGCGGTACCGACGGCGAACGCCGCCGCGCTGACAGCCGACAGCCGCCAAGCGGCCGTACGGCTACGTCTCGAGGACATAGCCGACTCCACGGATGGTGCGGATGAGCTGGCGCGAGAACCCCTGGTCGACCTTGTCGCGGAGACGGTGGATGTAGACGTCCACGACGTTGGTCTGGGGATCGAAGCGGGTGTGCCAGACATGGTCCAGGATCATGGTCCGGGTCAGGACGCGGCCCGCGTTGCGGCACAGGTACTCGAGAATCGCGAACTCGCGCGGCGAAAGCTCGATGGCCCGTCCGCCTCGGCGTACCTCGCGCCGCAGGAGATCGAGCTCGAGGTCCGCCGCCTGCAGACGCGAGCTCTCGGCCAGTGGTGGTGTCGCCCGTCGCAGCAGGGCGTGCAGCCGGGCGAGCAGCTCGGCGAGCGCAAACGGCTTGGTCAGGTAGTCGTCGCCGCCGAGGTGCAGCCCGCGGACCCGATCCTCCACCGACCGCAGCGCCGACAGGATCAGGACCGGCGCTCCCACGCCCTGCCCGCGGCAGCGCTCGATGAAGGTCAGGCCGTCCATGCGGGGCAGCATGAGGTCCACGATCAGCGCGTCATGCACACCCTCACTCACGAGCTCCAGCGCAGTCTCTGCCGAGTTGGCCACGTCGACCGCGTAGCCGTTCTCGCTCAACCCGCGCTCGAGGAAGTCGGCGATGTGGGAGTCGTCCTCGACCACGAGGATGCGCACGTCCGGCCTCCTACCGACGGCCCCGCGCCATCTTGCCACCGGGCCGTGGCTCTATTAGACACGGTGCGGCGTCCGAGCGCAAAGTGAAACTGAGGGAAGGGGCCCGCCTGGGCCGCCGCAGGTTTCCAGACGTGGTGAAATACAGGGGGCTGGACTGCACGGACTGAAGGGAACCATGTCCGGGCGCGACGAGCTGGCCGGATTGCTCTACGCCAGGGACGTGTTGTAAGAAAGGTGGGTCCGCGCCGAGCCTGGAGGCGACAGGATGAGAGATCGATCGAAGGTCACCGTGGACCGCGAACGTGCCGCGTTGTTGGTCGTGGACATGCAGCCGGACTTCATGCCGGGGGGCGCTCTGGCGGTGGACGAGGCGGATCTGCTCATCGAACCTATCGGACGCCTCATGACCAGCGGGCTTTTCGGCCGTGTCATCGCGACCCAGGACTGGCATCCGCCGGGCCACATCTCGTTCGCCTCGAGCCACCCGGGCCGGAGCCCATTCGACGTGATCGACCTGTGGGGCAGGGAGCAGATCCTGTGGCCCGATCACTGCGTGCAGCAGACGCCTGGCGCGGCTCTGCACGAGGCCCTCCCGTGGGGCACGGTGTCGGCCGTTGTCCGCAAGGGAACCGATCCGGAGGTCGACTCCTACTCGGGGTTCCGGAACAACTGGGACAAGCACGGCCGGCGGCCGCCGACCGGGCTTGCCGGTCTGCTCTTCGAGCTCGGGATGGACCAGGTTGTGATTGCCGGCCTGGCCCGCGACTTCTGCGTCAGGTGGAGCGCCGAAGATGCCCGTGCCGCCGGCTTTCGAACCATCGTGCCGTGGGACCTGACCCGTGCGGTGGACCCCGAATCGGACCAACGCGTGCGGCGGGACCTCTTGGAGAACGGGGTCGAGATTACAACCTCGGAGCTCCTCACCACCTGAGCTTCGTGCACTCTCGGAGAGGGAGAGATCGCGAAGGCGCCAAGGTGGCGGGGCGCGAAGACGTCACTCGTCGTCCTCGCCGCGAATCCCTTCGATGCCCTCGCGGACCAGCCACGGCACCATCAGTAGAGCGGCCAGTGGGTCGGCCCACCACCACCCTGCGGCTGCGTTGCACACCAGCCCCAGGAGGAGCGTGAACGACAGGTAAGAGCAGGCCAGGGTCTCCTTGGCTTCTGCGCGCAGCGCGCCGCTTCCGATCTCGGTTGCCGCGCGCAGCTTGCCCCATGCGATCAGCGGCATGAGGACGAGCGACGCGGCGGCGAGGATGATCCCGACGATGCTCTCGGCGGCGGCCTCGTGGTTCCTCAGGGTCCAGATCGCCTCGAAGCCGACGTAGGCGGCCAGGAGCAGGAAGGTGACGCCGACGAAGAGATGGACCCAGCGCTCCCGTTGGGCGACCGTCTCCTCGTCGGCCCCGGCTCGCTCCAGACGCAGCCGCCACAGCAGAACCGCCGCTGCAGCGAGCTCGATGACGCTGTCGAGGCCGAAACCCACCAGGGCGATGCTGTGAGCGACGATTCCGGAGGCCAGCGCCACCCCAGCCTCGATGGCGTTGTACGCCATTGTTGCCACCACCAGCCGGTGCGCGATGCGCATCCAGCGGCTCTCCAGCGGGAGCGAGGTCTTTGTCATCGTGGATGCCCTCCGTCGGTCGGCTCCTTGAACGCACATGATAGTCCGTCGCAACGCGGATTGGGCCACGCGCCGCGTGTATAGTTGCGGCGACATGGGCACATACAGGGTCGAACAGGCCCGGCCCGCAGGCCGACCGCGAAGGACGGACGCGTGACGGCGCCACGGTGGCGGGTGTGGGTGGACACGGGAGGGACGTTCACCGACTGCCTCGGGATTGACCCGGACGGCCACCTCCACCGCGCCAAGGTGCTGTCCTCGAGCGCCCTGCGCGGGCGGATTGCGGGCCCGGCAAATGCACGGGCAGTCGAGGTCGATGCACGTTGGGAGCTCCCCCACGACTTCTTCGCCGGCTGTGTCTTTTCGCTGGTCGGTGATCGTACGGTGGGTGTGCCGGTGGCCGGCTGGGACGCGGACAGCGGCACGATCGCGCTGACGGCGGACGCGCCGCGAGGCACGGCCGTGGGCCGCGGGTTCGAGCTGCGCTCGAACGAGGAGGCGCCGGTGCTCGGCGCCCGGCTGCTGACCCGCACCCCGTGCGGACGGCCTCTGCCGCCGATGGCGATGCGTCTGGCCACCACCCGCGGCACCAACGCACTGCTCCAGCGGCGAGGGGCGCCGGTTGCTCTGTTCATCACCGCCGGCTTCGGTGATCTCCTGCTCATCGGCACCCAGCAGCGGCCGGACCTGTTCGCCTTGGCCGTCGACAAGCCGGCGCCGCTGTTCGCCGCCGTGGTCGAGGTCGACGAACGGCTCTCCGCGGAAGGTGGCGTGCTCAGAGCGCCCGATCTTGAAGCGCTGCGGACGGCCGCCGAGAAGCTGCTGGAGCGCGGCATCTCGTGCGCCGCTGTCGCGCTGATGCACGCCTACCGCAACCCCGCGCATGAGCGGGCGGTCAGCGACCTCCTGTACGAGATCGGCTTCGCCCACGTCTCCTCGTCCGCGCGGCTGGCGCCGTTCATCCGGCTCGTGCCGCGTGCCGAGACCGCGGTTGTCGACGCCACCCTGGCACCGGTCATCTCCGGCTACCTGGCGCGGGTCTCCGAGGCGCTCGGCGGCGTCGGTACCCTGCACGTGATGACCAGCGCCGGGGGCCTGGTGCGCGCCCGGGACTACCGAGCCAAGGACAGCCTGCTGTCGGGTCCCGCGGGCGGCGTCGTGGGAGCGGCGTGGTCCGGGGAACGGTCTGGGTTCACCCGTGTCATCAGCTTCGACATGGGCGGCACCTCGACCGACGTCGCGCGCTTCGAAGGCGACTTCGAGTACTTGTTCGAGCACCACGTCGGCGACGCCCACCTGGTCGCCCCGGCCCTGGCCGTGGAAACGGTGGCGGCCGGTGGCGGCTCGGTCTGCCGGTTCGACGGGCGGCGTCTGCTGGTGGGGCCGGAGAGTGCGGGAGCAGACCCGGGACCGGCCTGCTACGGTGCCGGCGGCCCACTGACCGTCACCGACGTCAACCTCCTCCTGGGGAGACTCAACCCGGACCGGTTCGAGATTCCCATCGACCCGGCCGCCGCCCGCCGCGCCGCGGACGAGCTCGTTGCCGCGGTCGGGGATACGGGCCTCGAGGCGGTACTCGAAGGCCTCTTGGACATCGCCAACGAGCGCATGGCGGACGCGATTCGACGCATCTCGCTGCGCCAAGGCTACGACCCGGCCGACCACGCGCTGGTGGCCTTCGGCGGCGCCGGCGCCCAGCACGCCTGTGCGGTGGCCCGGCTGCTCGGCATGAGGACCGTGGTGGTCCCGGTCGACGCCGGCCTGCTGTCCGCCCTCGGCCTGGGGCGGGCGGTGGTCGAGCGATTCTCCGAGCGCCAGGTGCTGCGCCCACTGGACGCGGTTCAGGACGGACTCGACGGACTGCTCTCCGAGCTTGCCCGGGAGGCGTCTGCCGCGGTGGCGGGCGAAGGCGTGGCAGCCGAAGAGGTCGTCGTGCGTCGGCGGATTCTCAACATGCGTTTCCTCGGCCAAGACAGTGCGCTGGCGGTCGACCACGATCCCGGGGTGCCCCCGGCGACCTCGTTCCACCGCGCCTACGAGTCGCTCTACGGTTACCGGCCGGAGGAACGCGAGGTGGAGCTCGAGTCGGTGCGGGTGGTGGCCTCCTCACGGCCCGACCCGCTCTCCACGATGGTGCCAACCCCGGTAACGGCGACGGCCACGGCCCGTCTGCGCAGGTGCTTCGTGGCCGGTTGCTGGCAAGAAATCGGTGTCCACGAGCGTGCCGAGCTCGCGCCCGGAGTTGAGTTTGTCGGACCGGCATTGGTGCTCGAGCGCCACAGCGCCGCGGTCGTCGAGCCGGGATGGCGGGCGCGGGTCGACGCCTCGGGCGCCCTGGTCCTTCGCACGGGAGGTGAGGATGGCTGAACGCCCGGAGGCCGTTCGGCTGGAGCTGTTCGTCAACCGCTTCACGGCGATCGCGCGCGAGATGGGGGAGATGCTGCGGCGGACCGCGCTCTCCACCAACGTGAAAGAGCGGCTCGACTTCTCCTGTGCGCTGCTGGATCCCCGAGGCCGCCTGGTGGTGAACGCGCCGCACATCCCAGTCCACCTTGGATCGCTCGGGTTGTGCGTGCGGCAGGTGGCGGAGACTCTCTCACTCGGGCCGGGTGACGTCGCGGTCACCAACCACCCTGCTTTCGGCGGCTCACATCTGCCCGACGTTACGGTGATCACGCCGGTGTTCGCCAGCGGCAGCCTCCTCGGCTACGTCGCGAGCCGTGCCCACCACGCCGAGATCGGCGGCGCACGACCCGGCTCGATGCCCCCGAACGCCAGACGCCTGGCCGAAGAGGGCGTGGTGATCCCGCCACGGCTGCTGGTGCGGGCCGGCGAGCCGTACTGGGATGAGATTGAGGAGCTGCTCGGTGGCGGGCCGTACCCGTCGCGGGCGGTGGGTGACAACCTCGCCGATCTCGCCGCCGCCGTCGCCGCCAACCGGCACGGGGCGGCTGCGCTTGCGGCGCTGGCGGAGAGCCACGGCTCAGCCGCCGTGCTCCATTTCATGGCGGCGGTCGAGGAGCTCGCTGAGCACCACGCCCGCGCCGCCATCGCCCGCTTGTCGGAGGGTGTTCACCGGGCGGAGGAGAGGCTCGACGACGGCACGCCGCTGGCCGTCGAGGTGTGCGTCGAGGGAGACCACGCCCGTGTCGATTTCTCGGGCAGCGGCGACGTCCACCCGGGCAACCTCAACGCGACGCCGGCCATCGTCACCAGCGTTGTGCTCTACGTGCTCCGGCTCCTGGTCGCGGCGCCGCTGCCGCTCAACGAGGGCCTGCTGGCACCGGTCGAGCTCGTCATTCCGGTGGGGCTGCTCGACCCACCCTTTCCGCCCGACCCGCGAGAAGCGCCGGCCGTCGTCGGTGGCAACGTCGAGACCAGCCAGCGGCTGGTGGACGTCCTGCTCAAAGCGCTCGGGCTTGCCGCCTGCTCGCAGGGCACAATGAACAACGTGCTGTTCGGAAACCAGCGCTTCGGCTACTACGAGACCGTTTGTGGTGGTGTCGGCGCCACCGCGGACGCGGCCGGTGCGGACGCGGTCCACAGCCACATGACCAACACCCGGATCACCGACCCGGAGGTGGTGGAGCACCGATACCCCGTGCGCGTGGAGCGGTTCGCTATCCGGCGCGGCTCGGGCGGGCGCGGGAGAAGGCGCGGCGGCGACGGAGCGGTACGGGAGCTTTCATTCCTGGCGTCGATGAGCCTGTCGATGCTCTCTCAGCACCGTACGGTAGCTCCCTACGGGATGGCCGGCGGCGCCCCCGGGGCAACCGGGCGACAGCGGGTGATCCGCGCTTCCGGCGAGGTTGTCGAGCTGGGGCCGGTCGACGGCTGCGAGGTCGAACCGGGCGACCGTCTGCTGCTCGAGACGCCGGGCGGCGGCGGCTGGGGCGCCCCGGAGGACGGGTTGTGAGGCGGCTGCTGGCGGTCGTGTTCTGGTCGGTCATTGCGGCCGCGTTCATCGGCCCGGGGACCGTGACCACCTGCGCCTCGGCGGGCGCTGGCTTCGGGCCGGCTCTGCTGTGGGCGCTGACCTTCTCCATCGTTGCCTGCCTGGTGTTGC
>JAJDNH010000084.1 GCA_022340775.1 Acidobacteriota bacterium | reverse complement strand
GCGGGTGTCGCCGCAGGGCGACCGCTTGGTGCTTCTGGCCAACCTCGCGGCTGGTCACGACGACCTGATCCTGCGCATGCGAGACGGCTCGGACCCGGTCAACTTGACCAACGACTTGACCGGGGACGGCTGGCCTACCTGGACTCCCAACGGGAAGCGGATCGTGTTCGCCTCGGCACGCGATGGGCGGTTTGCCCTCTTCTCGATGCGGAGCGATGGAACTGACCTGCGCCGAATCACGCGGCCGCCGTCACCGGCAGTTGACGGACGTCCCAACGTGTCCCCAGACGGCCGCCGAATCCTGTTCAACCGCCAGGTCGGGGAGACGATCGGGATCTTCGTCATCGACCTCCCGGGGGAAGAGGCGCTGGACTCCGAGAGGGGAAGATCTGTCGACACTGGACATGCCCTGGACTGGACAATTGGCGTGTGGCGCGGCACTCGGAGCGACGCTACGGACGGGACCTCCGCCCCGATGACGATGAGGGTCGAGCCAATCCTCGGCGGTCGTGGGCAGCTCCGCCGGCTTGAGATAGGGGAAGGGGAGGATGTCTATCGAGGCATCGCGGTCCAGATCCCGGACCCAGATCGGAAGCGCTGGATTCGTCAATACACCAACGGATTGCACGGCTCTTTCGCGGCCCTTGTTGGGAAGGTCACCGGCGCGACCAGCGTCTGGATTTCGGCGGACCCGAGACGGCCGCGGCAATCGTCGGTGATTTCGGAACACCTGAGTGGCGACCGCTGGCGGCGCACGATGTCAATCTCGGAGGACGGCGGCTCGACCTGGCGGATCCTGTGGATCGACCACCTCGAGCGTGAGGGAGATGTCGTCCACGCCGTCCCCTCTGGGGCGGGTGGTGGTCCCTAGATGCCCCACAACCTCGTAACTCAATCACTCCGTGGGAGTCGGGCACAAGAAACCCCCGGCGCTCGGCCGGGGGCTAGGTATCTCAGTCGGAACGTGCCGATCAGCCGGCCATCTCCAGAATGTACGCGAAGCCCATCCCGCCGCCGATGCACATGGTAACGAGGCCGCGCCTGGCCTTGCGGCGCTTCAGCTCCCCCAGGATCTTGACCGTCAGCACGGCTCCGGTAGCGCCGAGGGGGTGGCCGGTGGCGATGGCTCCACCGTTGACGTTGGTCTTGTCGGGGTCGAGGCCGAGATTGCGCACGCAGTAGATCGACTGCGAGGCGAACGCCTCGTTGATCTCGACCAGGTCGATGTCGTCGAGCGTGAGGCCACTCTTGGCTAGGAGCTTGGGGACGGCGACGGAAGGGGCGATGCCCATCTCGTCCGGGTCGACGCCGGCGGCCGCCCACTCGCGCACGTACGCGATCGGCTTCAGGCCCATCTCCTCGGCCTTCTCAGCAGACATCACCACGACGGCGGCGGCGCCGTCGTTGGTCTGCGAGGCATTGCCGGCGGTGACGGTGCCGCGCGGGTCAAAGACCGGCTTGAGCTTGGACAAAGCCTCGACGGTGGTGTCGGTGCGCGGACCCTCGTCGGTGTCGAAGGTGAACTCGGTCCAGCTGCCGTTCTGACGCCTGCGGACCTTGAGCGGAACGATCTCGTCCTTGAACTTTCCCTCCTCGATCGCTGCCGCGGCCCTCATGTGAGAGGTGTAGGCGAACTGATCCTGGTCCTCGCGCGAGATCTCATAGCGGCGGGCGACAATCTCGGCGGTGGTGCCCATCGCGGTATAGGCGGTCGGCAGCTTGTCGACCAGCGCCGGGTCGGCAATCAGCTTGTTGCCGCCCATGGCGACCATCGACATCGACTCGACGCCGCCGGCGATGATGATCTCCGCGTTGCCGGCCTTGATGGTGTCCGCAGCCAGCGCGATGGTCTGCGAGCCGGAGGAGCAGAACCGGTTGACGGTCATGGCCGGAACCGAGTTGGGGAACCCCGCGAGGAGGGCAATCATGCGAGCGATGTTCATGCCCTGTTCCCCCTCGGGCATCGCGCAACCGAGGATGACGTCGTCGACCATGGCTGGCTCGAGCCCGGGCGTGCGCTCGATCAGCGCCTTCAGCACCTCGGCGGTGAACTCCTCGGGTCGGGTGTCGCGCAGGCTGCCCCTCTTGGCCCTGCCGATAGGGGTGCGGGCGACGGAAACGATGACGGCTTCTCGCATCGTGGCAGCTCCTTTCAACGCCGGGCTCAGTTCCGCAGCGGCTTGTTGTTGGCGAGCATGTAGGAGATCCGGTCGTGAGTTTTTGGCTCGCCGCACAGCGAGAGGAAGGCCTCACGCTCGAGGTCGAGGATGGTCTGCTGATCGACCGGGTCGTTGATCGTGGTGTCGCCGCCGCACAGGACGTGAGCGACGTGGGTCGCGATCTTCTCGTCGTGCGAGGAGATCCAGTGCGTGATCTTCATGTTCAGCAGCAGCGTCTTGAGGGTGGCGACGCCCTCGTGTCCGGGCAGGTTGAAGGTCCTGGGCAGCGGCGGGCGGTAGCCCTCCTCAGCCATCCCAATGGCCATCCGCTTCGCTGTCCACAGCTGCTGGTCACGGTTCAGCTCGACGTGGTCGTAGGGACGAAGGATCTTGAAGTCCCTGGCCTCCTCGGCCGAGGTCGCGACCTTGGCCATGCCGATGTTCTCGAACGCCCGCTGCAGGAACGGGAGGTTGGAGAGAACCGGCTTCTCGACACCCTCGAGGACCCGCTCCAGAAGGAACATGCAGCCGCCGCCGGCCGGGATCAGGCCGACTCCGACCTCGATCAGGCCGATGTAGGTCTCGGCATGGGCGCACACGCGGTCACCACCCATGGTGATCTCGCAGCCGCCGCCGAACGCGAAGCCGAATGGGGCGGTGACTACCGGGATGCGTGAGTTCCTGAGGCCGGTGGTCATTCCCTGGAAGACCTGGACCATGGTGTCGATCGCCTTCCACTGGTGGGCCATCGCGGCCTCGAGGATCATCAGCAGGTTGGCGCCGGCGCAGAACTGCTCGCCCTGGTGGTGGATGACGAGACCGCGGAAGTCGTTCTCGGCGATCTCGACGCCCTTGTACATGACCTCGATGATCTCCTCGTCGATCGGGTTGAGCTTGGGCTGTAAGGCGGAGTGGAACTCGACGCAGGCGATGCCGTCGCCAAGGTCGATGAGCGAGGCGCCCTTGTTCTCGTAGACGATCTTCTTTTCGTCTCGCTTGAGATCGGCGAGGAAGATGAAAGTGTCGGGCTTGGGCACCTTCGCGTAGCTGCCGTTTTCGATGTCGTAGTAGAACCGATCCGAGCCCTCGTAGGTGTAGAACGACTCGTGACCGGCCTCGAGCATTGCAGTGACCCATTGCGCGGGTTGGACGCCTTCATCCTTCATGCGCTCGACGACCGTGCCCACGCCGAGAGCGTCCCAGGTCTCGAACGGGCCCATGTCCCAGTTGAAGCCCCAGCGCAGCGCGGCATCGACGTCGACGATCGAGTCAGCGATCTCACCCATGCGGCGGGAGGTATAGGCCAGGGTGTCGCGCACCACGCGCCAGGCGAAGGCGCCGGCCGGGTCGTCCGCGAAGACGACATGACGGAGGCGCTCGCCGACATCGTGGATCCCTTTGGCCTTGCCTAGGGAGGGGAAGTCCGGGCGCTGCTTGGGCCGGTACTCACCCGTCTTCCAGTCGTAGGCGAGGGTGATCTTGTTGCCTTTGGCGTCCTTGTCCCGTTTGAAGAACCCGGACTTGGCCTTGCGCCCGAGCAGGCCCTCGTCGAGCATCTTCGTGACGAACCCGGGGACCTCGAACAGGTCGTGCTCCTCGTCGTCCGGACAACCGTCCTTGAGCGTGTTGACGACGTGGGCGAGAACGTCGAGCCCGACCAGGTCGACGGTTCCGAACGCAGCGCTCTTGGGACGGCCCATCGCCGGGCCGGAGATGGCGTCGACCTCGTCGACCTGCAGACCCATCTCCATCATCGCGCGGATCGTCGCCATAATGCCGTACACGCCGATGCGGTTGCCGACGAAGTTCGGCGTGTCCTTGCCGTAGACGATGCCCTTGCCGAGACGGAAGGTGCCGAAGTCGGCCATCAGCTGAACGACCTCGGGGAGGGTTTTCTGGCCCGCGACCAGCTCCAGCAACCGCATGTAGCGTACCGGGTTGAAGAAGTGGGTGACCAGGAAGTGTTGCTTGAAGTCCTCTGAACGGCCCTCGGTCATATCCTTGATCGAGAGTCCGGAGGTGTTCGATGAGACGATGGTGCCTGGCTGGCGGACCTCGTCCACGCGAGCGAACACCTTCTGCTTGATGTCCATTCGTTCCACTACCACCTCGACGATCCAGTCGCACTCGGCGAGCTTGTGCCAGTCATCGTCGAAGTTCCCGATCTCGATCAAGGGCAGAAACCGTTTGGAGTACAGTGCCGCTGGCTTGGACTTCTTGATGCCCTCGAGCCCCTGCATGGCGAGCTTGTTGCGGAAACGAGGATCGTCCGTGGTCAGCCCTGCAGCCTCGTCATCCGGTCCGAGCTTGGGCGGCACGATGTCGAGCAGTAGCGCCGGAATGCCTGCATTCGCCAGGTGGGCGGCGATGCCCGAGCCCATAACTCCGGCTCCGAGCACTGCGACCCTGCGGATCTCTTTGCGCATGGATCTACCTCCCGATCTCATGGGTTTTGACGGCGGTCCGCCCGGATATGCCGACGGCGGACGAGGAGACATGAATGAGCACTCATTCATTTTGGCGCACTCGATCGAAAATGGCAAGGGGTAACGACTCACGGGGCAAACCGATGCGGATCCCTTACACTCGGTGAATGGCCGACCGGCGAAGCGACGTGCTGGTGATCGGGGCCGGCCCTGCCGGGCTCGTGACGGCCGGTCTGCTGGCTCGCGCCGGCCATCGGGTGACTGTCGTCGAGTCACGGTTGGAGCCGTCTCCAGGCGTGCTGTGTCTGACCACTCCTGGCGCGGAGGTTCTTCAGGAGCTCGACGCGATGGCGGAGATGGTCGAACGGCCGTCGGCGGTACGCAGCAAGGAGCTCTGGCTCGAGGGAGCAGCCCAACAACGGATCCAGCTGTGCGAACGATGTGCCGTGCTGGCGTTGTCCCGGGCGGAGGCGCTCGAGGTGCTGGAACGGTCGGCCTACCAGCGCGGAGTAACACTCATCAAAGGCTTCACGGCATGCGGTCCGTTGTGGCAGGACCGCCGGGTGATCGGCATTCGAGCTCGCGACGGGCAGGGTGACGACTTCGTCTTCGAGGCACCGGTGGTCGTCGATGCCACGGGGCCGCGAGGGTTCCTGCCGGCGGCTCTCGGCCAGGCGATGCCGAGGCGCGGCCCCCGCAGGGTGCGCGTGGTGGCTCGACTGGACGGAGAACCACCGGGCGAGGCCACCCTGGCGGCGCGCGGCGGCCACTGGCTGCTCGTGGTTCCAGTTGACGGAGGCATGGTGAATGCGGTGCTGCGAGTGCCGGATGATGCCGATCCGACTACCGCCTGGGCCAGCGAGGTCGTGAACCGGGAGCTCGGCGACAGGTGGCATGCCATGGACGTCGCAGTCGATACCACCAGTCTCGGCGGTGCGATGCGCGCCGTTGCCGGCGACGGATGGGTCGCGGTTGGGGCCGCTGCGGGCTGTGGCGCTCCCGGTTTTCCTGGAGGGTCCTCGGCGGGGCTGGTGGTGGCGTCCTCGGCAGCCTGGGAGGCCCACCTGGCGCTTCGCGACGGCAAGGTGTTCACCGGTGGTAGTGCCGGTGCGACAGTGACCTTGGCGCGTCAACGGGTGCACCTCGAGACGCTTCTCGAGCGGGCCTTGTCGAGGGCGAGCCGGGCCCGCATGTTGGAGGAAGCGTGCTCGGGGCGGAGGCGGGTGGAGATCCTGACCTCGATGCTGGAGGGCCGGTGGGCGGAGTCGGGTGGCCGGCTGAGGCGGCTCCTGTACCTGTGGTGGCTGGACCATAGATCGAGGCGCCTCATGGGCCGCATGGGGGAAGAGGGGAATCGAGTAGAATGACGCGAGAAACCAGGAGCCAGAGGGGAGGCAGAGCATGCGACGTGTCTTTGGAATCGTACTGGCAGCGGCGCTGGCGGCACCGGTAGCCTATGCGGGCGAGCTCGCTGGGGTCACCATGCCCGATCAGGTGACGGTGTCCGGCAAGACGCTTCACCTCAACGGAATGGGAGTGCGGAAGAAGCTCTGGATCAAGGTCTACATCGGTGGGCTTTACCTCGAGCACCAGACGAAGGATGCGGCCGAGGTCATCAACTCAGACCAGATCAAGCGTGTGGTCATGCACTTTCGCACCAACAAGGCGAGCAAAAGCAAGATGGACGGCGGCTGGGACGAAGGGTTCGAGGACAACAGCCCCAGTGAGATGGCGGCGTTGAAGGAGCGCATCGCGACCTTCAAGAGTTACTTTGGCGACATGAAGGTCGACGATGTCGTCGAGATGACGATGATCCCGGGCGAGGGCACCAAGGTCGTCATCAACGGCACCGACAAGGGAACGATCCCTGGCGACGACTTCGCCAAGGCCCTGATGCGCGTCTGGTTCGGCGACCATCCGCCGACAGAGGACCTGAAGGAAGGGATGCTCGGCAAGGCCGGCTGACCCCGCTTCTTGGCCGTGGGAAGGGTGCGGGCGTCAGCGGATGCCCGCACCTATTATTGTCCTCTTCCCTGAGAGGACGTTTCCCTTCCGGCCTCCGTCACTTCCTCACTTCGTCACTCCGTCACGGCCCCCGAGAGTGCGGAACGGATCCCCCATCTCGCGGATCAGTCGATCGGCGTGGTAAACACGGTCGAGGTTCCAGAAGACATATCGGATGTCGACCATGATCGACCTTGTCAGGACGGGGTCGAATCGCCAGTCTGAGGCCATCGACTCGTAGTTGCCGTCAAACAGCAGGCCGACCAGCTCGCCCGCGCCGTTCATGACTGGCGAGCCAGAGTTGCCGCCGGTGCTATCGAGGGTAGCGAGGAAGTCTACCGGCACGTCCTTGATGGTGTTGTCGAGGTACGGAGACGGTTCGGTGGTCCTGGCCGCCTTCAGCAGGGCCTTCGGGGAGTTGAACGGGGACACGCCGGTGTCCTTCTCCAGCACCCCTCGCAGGCTGGTCATCCAGAAGTAGCGCACCGCATCTCGCGGTCGGTAGCCGCGGACGGTGCCGTAGTTGAAGCGGATCGTAGAGTTGGCATCGGGGTACATGAGGCCGCCCCGATACTCGTGCAACGCCTGCACGTACAGGGGACGCAGGCGGCTGAGAGCGCCTTCGATCTTCTCCTCTCGCTGACGGTTTGCCTTGCGCAGCGGTTCGAGGGCGAGGGCGAGCTCGATCATGCTGTCGCTGCTGCCCACAACATCGGCGCGGGAAGCCTCGAACAGCGACATCCGGAAGTCCTCATCCTGCAGCCGGGTGCCTGCATACAGCTTGTCCAAGAAGGCGTCGACCTCGGTTGCTGGATCGCTGTCGCCCTTGAAAACCAGGGCGTCGAGCGGCTGGATGCGTTGGTCCTCCGGCAGCCTGGACGCTTCCAGAAGCATCAGGCGCAGCACGGCGCGGTCGCTGGCCACGTCGAGGCTTCGCTGCATCCGCATCAGGCGATGACGCCGGCGGGGGAGGTCACGTTCCATGTAGCCGGGCTCGCGTTCGAGATCAGGCTTGGCTCGCTGCTCACTGATCTTGAGGAGCGTGTTGGCGGCACTCAGGAGCCTCGACGTACGGTACATGAAGCCCAGCACGAGGTCGCGGCGTGCGGTGGCGGCCTCCTCCTCGTGGACGGACGCGATCTCGGGCAGCACGTGGCCGAAGCGTTGGGCCCGAGCTGGATCGGACTCGATCCACTTTGCGAGCTCGGCCTCGTCGCGGCGCTTGCTTTCGAGTAGGTGCGACGAGCGGAGGCCGTCGATCATCCCCTGGTTGTTCTTCATGCCGTTGTTCATGTACTTGATCGCAGAGGCGTTCTTGATTGCCGCTGCGGGCGATTTCTTGGACTGCAGCTCGAGGACGTGAATAGCTTCGCCAAGCAGGCGAATGTTCTCGGGGTACCGTACCTCCTCCGCCTGCTGAACGGCGTACGACGTGCGATAGCGCATGGTGCGACCCGGATATCCGAGCAGCAGCGTGAGACTTTCCCTGGCGACACCACGATCCGAGATGCGGAGATATCTCTTGGGCCTGTACGGCACGTTGTCCTTCGAGTAGTCGGCCGGCTTGCCATCTGGACCCACGTAGGCCCTCAGAAAAGCGTAGTCACCGTCATGGCGTGGCCACATCCAGTTGTCGATGTCACCGCCGAAGGCGCCAATCCCCTCGGCCGGAATGTGGACCAGTCGTACATCACGGAGGTCGAGCTGCCGGTACAGAACGTAACTCAATCCTCCGAACATCGAAGCCACGCGGCAGCGCAGGTCGCCGCCGGCTTCACAACTCTTGACGATGCGCTTGACGGCGCCTTCCACGGCCTTGAATCGGGCCGTATCGTCGGCGCCTGTAGGCACCGCCTCCAGAACCCTCTGCGTGACGTCTGCGAACCCCTCGAGAACATAGGCGTGGGAGCCGGGGGAGGGGAGCTCGTGGTCGCGATCAACGGCCAGGAAGCCGCTGGCGATGAGGTTGTTCTCTGGCGTCGAGTTGTACTGTGCGGCCGGGAATGCGCAGTGGTGGTTGGTGACGATCAGCCCGTCGGGAGAGACGAACGAAGCCGTGCAGCCGCCGAGCCAGACCACGGCAGATGCCAGGCCGCTGCCGTCCGCAGGGTTCCAGATCTGCTGCGGGGTCAGCTCCAGCCCCTCGGCCTTGAGCTTCGCTTGGTCGAGCTTCGGTATCTGGTCCAGAAGCCACATCCCTTCGTCAGCGGCCACCCTTGGGGCGGCGGCCAGGACGAGGACGACGGCCGTGATCAGGACAGGTGCGGCGAGTCGGCGAGCGGTCGATCTCATGACTTCCTCCTCCAAAACAGGGTCAGCCTCGACTATACGCTACCGCGCTTCTGCGGCTTTCGTTGCGACCTTCGCAACGCCGGTGCTATAGTTCGCGCGAGCTATGAGGCGGAGGTGTTTGGATGCGGTATCGGGTGGTGTGCGCTTCGGCAATCGTCTGTCTGCTTGGAGGACTTTCGGTTCTCCAGGCCCAGACCCTGACACTCCGCGGGGAATCCCTGGGAGTGCCGTCGGCGACGGCGCAGCCGCTACCGCTCGGACCGGTCCTGTTCAGTCCTTCGGCTGACCTCTCTTGGGAGAACCGTGACAACGTCTTTTTCCGCGCGATCAATCCGGTGAGCGACACCGTCCTGCTCGCTCGCGCCAACCTGCTCTTCGAGCTGCCGATCAGCAACTCGAAGGTGACATTCAGCTACACACCGCAGTACCGTGACTACGGCTCCTACCAGCTGCACCAGCACTGGTCGCAGTTTGCCAGGCTTGACGGCGTGTTCGAGTTCGCGAGCGGCCTCAAGCTGACGACGAACTACCGGTACACGTCCGGGAACCAGGAAACGCAACAGTTCGACCCCGGCGGTGAGGTCGTGTTCGCCGACTCGCAGTTCAATCTGTCCGATCTGCGCGTGGTTGCCGACTACTGGCTCACGCCGCTGAGCGGCTTCTCTGTCCAAGGGGGATCGACAGACGCCACGTTCGACAACAAAGCCCTGTTCTACGACTACAAGCGGAAGAGCTACGGTGTCGGCTGGCTGCGCCAGGTCAGCCCGACGTTGGTGATGCGCGTGACCTACCGCCACGAGAAGTTCGATCCCACGGAAACCTACTCGTTCCGCAGCTCGACGTCGGACGAGGTGACGATCGGCTTTCAGGGCGAGATCTCACCGGTGCTGTCGAGCGAGCTCTCGGTCGGCGCCCGCCGCACCGAGTTTCAGCATACCGCCCAGGCACCGGTCTTCTCCAACTACTCGGGGTTGGTCGTACGGGGCTCTCTGACGTGGGCCCTAGCGCACGAGTCGACCTTCAAGCTCGAGCTTCTGCGCCAAGACTTCCCGTCCGCATACGGCCTCAACGCCTTCTACACCACGACCGGCGGCGCAGCTACCTACAACCTACAGCGGGGGCGGCTGTTCGGCAGCCTGCGCTACCGTTACCAGAGAAACAGCTACCAGGTGGCCGACATCCCCGGCGGGCAGCGGCGAGCTGACAAGATCTCCTCGTACGCGGCTCAGGCCGGGTACCACTTCTCGCCGGTCCTCGCTCTCCGGGTTGCCTACGATCACGAAAAGCGTGACTCGATCCAGTCCTACGGCTACGACGCCAACATGTATCTGGTCGGCGTCGTGCTGGGGTTCTGAGGGCGGCGATGAGACCACGAACGGTAGCCCTGCTCACGTTGACGGCGGCGCTCATGTGTCCTCTCCCGTCCTCTGGACAGGGGCAGGTCCCCACGAAGCCAGGCTCGGCGCCGACTCCGGTCGCCGAAGAGGCCACCGCCTATCACGTCGGGAGAGGCGACGTCCTCAAGGTGGTCAGCTATCAGCATGATGAGATTTCCGGCCAGTTTCCGGTCGACGAAGACGGCAATATCACGTTCCCGCTCCTCGACAAGGTGCACGTGGCCGGGCTGACGACGACGGAGATTGCCTCGAAGCTGGTCGCTGCGCTCGAGAAGGACTACTACGTTGACGTTCAGGTGCAGGTCGACGTCAGCCAGTACCAGTCACAGGCGGTCACCATCGTCGGCGAGGTGCAGCGGCCCGGGACCTTCTACCTCAAGGGGCCGACCACCCTCAATCAGCTGCTGGCGGAAGTGGGTGGCTTCAAGTCGTCCGCCGGGCCCAAGGTCGAGCTGCGGCGAAGCGAGGTGGAAAACGGCGCGAGCGTGCAGAAGGTCTACACCTTCACAACCGAGAACCTCGCCGCCGGCAAGGACAACGACTTCCTGCTCAAGGCCGGTGACATCATAGCTGTCGAAGCCAAGCAGCTGTACTTCATCACCGGCGAAGTGGCCCGCCCGGGGCAGTACCAGCTGGAGCACGGAATGACCCTGGTGCAGGCGATCACCCAGGCCGGCGGGCTCGGGAAGTTCGCCTCCCAGTCAGTCGAGGTACACCGGGAAAGCGCTGGGGAGAAGAAGATCCTCGACTATGACCTGTCGCGGATCAGGCGTGGCAAAGACCCCGATCCCCAGATTCAACCCAGCGACGTCATCATCATCAAGCGCCGCTTCTTCTAACGGCGGGAGAGGAAGCTCTCGAGGCGGGCGTGATCGTCCCCCTGGAGGGCGAAGAAGCGGGCTCCAAAACCCTCGATGGTCTCACGTTGGCGGGTGGAGTGGCGCACGACGGTCGCCCGCCCCTTGATCGGCAGCGACTGGCCCGGCAACATGAGCTCGAAATCGACCTCGGTACCCGGCGTCAGGTGCTGGCTCCCACGCACCAACATCCCGGAAAGCGACAGGTTGGCGGTCTGCGCCAAGGTCCGGTTCTTCATGCTGCCGACCCGGACCTCGAGCTGGACGATGGTCCGTAGGTCATGGCGAGGTGCGACGGCAAGCAGATCGGCAACCGCGTGCAGAAGCTCACCGGCCGGTGCGGTGGACGGCACGACCCGGTTCACTCCGCGTTGCAGGAACGCCTGCGCCGCCAAGCGAGTCTCTTCATCACTGATGACAACGAGTCCCGCGCGGCGGCACAGTGAGTCGTGATGGCGGACCGCAGTCACCATCTCGGACAGCGGTACCGGGCAGGCACTATGCTCGAGGATCACCAGCTCGAACGAGGTGTCGTGCAGGAGGTCGAGGACGGCTGCGCTGCCGGTCACGCGGTGGACGTCGAACTCGGTCCTCTTGAGCAACGGCACCGCGGCGCGCAGCAGTGGGCCATCGCCGCCGATCAGGAGAACGTTGTGACGAGGCTCATTCACGAGTGAATGATACAACCGCTGAGGAGTCCTTGCGAGGTGATCTCGATCACCGAACGGCAAGCCCGGACTGCTGCAGCAGCCGGTTCTGGGGATCGCGCGATTCACCGACCGAAGAGACGCGGATCGCGGCCAGCTCTCCCACCGGGCACCGGTTCTCGCAGAGACCACACCCGGTGCAGAGCTCGGGCTGGAGGTGTGGGCGCTGGAGCCGAACCTTCGAGCCGTCCCGCTTGACTGCCTCGACGTCTTGGAGCCAGACCGCCTTCGGGGAGGTCGGGCACATTTCTTCGCAGACGATGCAGGGAGTGTCCATCGCCCACGGCAGGCATCGCCCGCGATCGACAAAGGCCGTGCCGATTGTGACCTCGGCCGGTCCGTTGATCGCCTGCTTCGCCTTTGCCGTTACCTCGGCGATGGCGCCGGTCGGGCAGACCTCGCCGCACCGGGTGCAGGACGGCTCGCACCAGCCCCGGCGTGGCACCAGCACCGGAGTAAAGAGCCCATCGACCCCGGTACGGCCGAGGTCCGGCAACAGAGCGCCAGTGGGGCAGGCTGCCACACAGGCACCGCAGGTGATACAGCGGGCCAGGAAAGTGCCCTCGCCGAGCGCTCCCGGGGGCCGGATCGCGTCGGCACTGCGGGCTTGGAGGCCGCCACCGGCGGCCCGAAGAACAGGCGTCACGGCAACCGCTGCCACGGTGGTGAGAAGGAACCTGCGTCGCCCGACGTCCAGTGCGGGCTCACGCACACCAGTGGCGGGCTGTGCACGGACCCCGAATCCGAGCCCGTTTTCTGGACAGGAGTAGAGGCAATTCAGGCAGAGGTGACACTCGCTGACCCGGTGCTCGCCCAGTGGCTCATCGGCTCCCTGGCACGGAATCAAACACAGCTTGCAATCATTGCAGGCAGCCTCGTCGCGCCGGATCCCAATCGGCGCCAGACGGGCAAACAGGCCCAGGAGGGCGCCGAGAGGGCACAAGGCGCGGCAGAAGAACCTCGGCATCCATGCAGACAGCAGCAGGATTGTCGCCACCATCGCGAATGATATCCACCCGCCAGGGGAGACCCCGCCGTGCCAGAACGGTCGAACGGCCGAGGCCATGGTCCTGTGCAGCAGCGCGATCGGGTCGAGCCAGCCGGTGTGCAGCGAGCCAAGAGCAGCTGACACGAGCAGGATTGCTAGAATCATGTACTTGGTGGCGAACCAGCGGCGGTATCGGTTGCGCTCGAGCAGCAGCCGGCGACGCGGAGACGCAACCCGGGACACGAGTTGCTGGAGCGTCCCAAGGGGGCAAACCCAGCCGCAGAAGAAGCGCCCCGCGAAAGCCGTCAGCGCGAGGATGATCAGGCCAATCCAAGCCCACCGCGGCACGGTCCAGTCGCCCAGGATCGTCCCAACGCTCGTCAACGGGTCGATGGCCAGCAGGATGGAGGTGACTTCGCCGCGAACCCGCGGCTCTGCCAGCAGCCAGACCAGAGCCAGGAATGCGAGCAGGAAAGCCGCCTGGGAGGCGATGCGAAGGTGGCGTGCGGTCGCTCGCACTACGCTTTCCTCGAGACCGAGCGCCAGTTTGGGGTGCCGAGGCCGAGACGTTCGGCGACGGCGAGGTAGGGGAGTGCCATAGGAGAAAGCCGTAGCTGCTCTGCCCCCCAAGCATCGGCGGCAACCGGGTCGGTGGAGACGGCGACCGCGTCGGCCTTGCGGACCAGGGACAACGACCCACCGGTCGGCCCTCCCGCAGTCAGGATGCGGGTGGCATCGACCACGGTCAAGGTAGGACGCAGGGCTGCCCCCAACTCGGCTACCGACTGGTGGATGCGCTGATGCAGCCGCGCGCGCGATCCGAGCAGAACGCCGAGCCAGTTCTTCATGCCGAGCGTGGCTACCGCCAGCGAGTGCTGTTTGACGATCGGGACGTTGATGACCCGGTCGGCCTCCGCCAGCACCTTGAGCACCGACCACACGCCGAGGACGGTACCCCCGAGGTCGAGGGAGGCTGCTCCGCCGATGCCCTGATGGACGACGCGTGCTCCGGCCTGCCTGGCCGCCTGTCCGATACCTGATCGCCGGAAGCAGCGCACCGGATCCTGACAGGTGTTGTCGGCCACTGTAACGCGACGCGCGCCGGCTGCGAGGCACATTCGGACGATCTCCGCCACCAGCTCGGGGTTGGTGTTGGCGGCTTGCTCGGGCATCCGGTCCCAGCCGCAGTTGGGCTTCACGAGGACGGTCTCACCCTTGCGAATGAAGCGCGCGATGCCACCGAGCGCGCCGACGGCGCGGTGGAGGTTGGCCGCTGGCCCATTCCCGGCTGCGGCAGCCAGCGCAGGGTCGGTCTGAACCCTCCAGTCCGGCGGTGGCGGTACTTGGGACGGAGCCGAGAGGCGATGTCGGCCAGCTCGTCCGACCAAACTGGCGCCGAGGGCGCCCAGGGCGAGTGCAGTCAGGCCCGGTCGTCCCCAAAGGCGGAGGAGATCACGTCTGCCGATCCTGCGGTACAGACTCTCGACTTGGCTGTGCTCCTGATCCGCCATCCGGTTCTCCAGTCTCCACACTAACGGGAACGGCTCGCAAGCGCCAGCCCCTGGAGGCAAGGGGGTACGGAGGAGGATGCATACTTCCTACGTCCGCATGATACTGTCGTGAAAAAGGAGGCGAAGCCGTGTCAGAACACCTCGAGCTGACCAGCCGCTACGGCATGAAGACAGAGGAGTTCTCCGCGCTGATGGCATACCGGGTGCGGCGGATCATGCTGGTGGCCTCCAGCTACGACGCGTTCGTCCTTGAAGAGGACGGTCAGCTCACTGAGCTGATCTTCGAGGAGTATCGTAACCTCGATCTCAACCTCCGGTTTGCCCCCCGCTTCACGCTGGTGCAGGACGCTGCCGATGCCTACCAACGGCTGCAGGAGGAGGCATTCGACCTCGTCGTTACCACGCCTCGGTTGCCGGACACTGACATCCGTACTTTCGCCAGCCGTCTTCGCACCGATTTCCCCGAGCTACCGATCGGGGTTCTTGCGGCCCATGCCTGGGACCTGCCGCACCTCGAGGCACTGCGGACGGCCGGAGTGGTGGATTGGCTGTTCCTCTGGCAGGGGGACGTCAAGGCGTTGCTGGCCATGATCAAACAGGTTGAGGATCGCCGGAACGCCGACCACGATGTCAACGAGGGCGGTGTCCAGGTCATCATTCTGGTCGAGGATGAGGTCAGGTTCTACTCCGCCTACCTGCCGCACATCTACACCGAGGTCACGAGCCAGACTGCACGTCTGATGGTCGATGGGCTCAACCTCTCGCACCGCCTGCTGAGGATCCGTGCACGGCCGAAGATTCTGCTGGCGCGCACATTCGACGAGGCCTGGGACCTTTTCGAGAGGTACCAGGGCAATGTCCTTGGCGTCATCGCCGACGTCAGCTTCCCGCGTGGGGAGGAGGAAGATCCCGGCGCAGGAATGGAGCTGGCTCGCCGCATCCGCACCCATGATGCGGATGTGCCGGTGCTGTTGCAGTCTACCGATCAGTCCCACGCCCCTGAGGCCCGCGCCATTCCAGCGTCGTTTCTCTACAAGGGCTCGCCCGCGCTGCTCGAGGAGATCCGCCGCTATATCGTGGAGCACTTCGGCTTCGGGGACTTCGTGTTCAGGCTCCCAGGCGGCGACGAGGTCGGGCGCGCCGGGGATATGCGCGAGCTGATCAGGATCCTCCACGACGCTCCCGCCGAGTCTCTCGTGTACCACGCCGGCAGGAACCACTTTTCAACCTGGTTCAAGGCCCGTACCGAGTTCGAGCTCGCAGCATTGCTGCGGCCGCGGCAGGTGGACGAGTTCGACTCGGTCGACGACCTGCGCCGCTTCCTGGTTGACGCCATCACAAGCTACCTGCGTGAGATACAGCATCACATCATCACGGACTTCGACGGTAGCCGTTTTGACCGCTTTGTCGCGTTCGCGAAGATCGGTTCCGGATCGCTTGGCGGAAAGGGACGGGGGCTCGCGTTCATGCACAAGCTCTTGGCGCGGGGGCAGGTCGCGGCCGACGGCGTCGGTATTTCGATCCCTCAGACCGTTGTCCTGGCGGCCGATGTCTTCGAGGTATTCCTGGAGGAGAACGGCCTCGGGAACCTGCTGCGGGAGGCAGACCGGTTGTCGGATCTCGAGATCCTCGATGCGTTCCGGAAGGGACGTTTCGGGCACGAGAGACGGGCCGAGCTGGCGAGCCTGCTGACGGTGGAGAGAGGCCCCCTCGCGGTACGCTCATCGAGTATCCTCGAGGACTCGCTCTACCAGCCGTTCGCGGGCGTCTACGTAACGGTCATGTTGCCGAACAACCACCCTTCGCTCGACATCCGACTCGCTCAGCTGCTGGAAGCGATCAAGGTCGTGTACGCCTCAACCTATCAAAGGGCGGCGCGAGACTATCTCAAGAGCACGCCACACCGCGTCGAGGAAGAGCGGATGGCGGTGCTCATACAGCGTCTTGTTGGGAGCCGGCGGGGGCCTCACTTCTATCCCACCTTCTCGGGCGTCGCGTCCTCCTACAATTTCTACCCGTTCCGCGACATGAAACCAGAGGACGGCGTAGCGCTGGTGGCCCTCGGGCTTGGCAAGTCGGTGGTCGAGGGGTTCGAGGCGCTTCGCTTCTGCCCCAGATACCCGCAGGTGCTGCCACAGCTTTCCGCAGTCGAGGACGTGCTGCGGAACGCCCAGCGCCGCTACTACGCGCTGGACATGTCGAAGGACGATGTCATCCCCGGACCGGAGCCGGACTCCAACCTGCTTCACCTCCCGACCAGCGACGCCATTTCCAATGGCGCCGCCAGGCTGATTGCCTCGACCTACCTGCCGGAGAACGACTCGATTTCGAGTGGCGTGGTCACTGGAGGCACGCCGCTGATCACGTTCGCACCACTACTCAAGGGACACCACATACCATTGCCTGAGATACTGGTCCGGCTGCTGACCCTGACGGAGCGGGCAATGGGTGTGCCGGTGGAGATCGAGTTCGCAGTTGAGCTCGAGTCCGGCCTCGGCGCCGAGCAGACGCTCAACGTCCTGCAGCTACGTCCGATGGTGGTGGAACCGATGTCGCAGGAAATCGAGGTCGGCCCAGAGGAGCTGGAACGAGCCGTGATCCATTCGGAACACGCCCTCGGACACGGACGAGGTGGGGAGATCAGTGATCTGATCGTCGTAGATAGTGCGCGCTTCGAGCGCTCCCGGACGGTGGAAGCCACCGGTGCGATCGAGAAGATGAACGCCCGTCTGGTCGCTGAAGGCCGGGCGTGCATCCTCGTCGGGCCCGGCCGCTGGGGAAGCCGAGACCCATGGCTAGGAATCCCGGTGGCCTGGGGTCAGATCGCGAGCGCACGGGCGATCGTGGAGACGGATTTTGCCGACCTCGAGGTGGAGCCGTCGCAGGGGTCTCACTTCTTCCACAACCTGACCTGCTTCGGCGTCGCCTATCTCACGGTGCACGAGGGGAGGAACGACGGCCGGATCGACTGGGAATGGCTCGCCAGGCAGCCGGCCGCGGCAGAGGCGATGGACGGTGTGGTTCGCCACATCCGCCTCGACAAACCGCTGCTGCTGTTGGTTGACGGACGGACCGGGCAGGGAGTTGTCCACCGCTCGCGATGAAAGGAGGTGGCGTCTCCTACGCTCCCCGCTGTTGGACCCCGGAAAGGGATCCTCTGCCCTCGGATGGTTCGGCGGTCTTGGTGGCTCCCCGCAGGAACGTTGTTTCCAGTGCCTTCTGCTGATCGGCTCCCAGGTTGACGAACGCGAGAGCGGCGTCGTAGACGAGACCGGCGGTGCGGCCGTCGGGGAGCTTCACCGTATGGGCCCGACAGCGGAGAACCTGCGCGTGAACCTCGACCTCTCCGTCGCCGGTTGGCAGCCAAGCGGTCAGCTCCCGAGCCGGCGCCAGCGGCGATTGACTCCGGACCAGCATTCCCCCTCGCGAGATGTCGACGATGTCAACCGTGGCGGACCCGCGGACACGGCCCATGACCCTGGTTTCCAGCTTGACCCTTGGCGCACGGCGTCGTTCGTTCATGTGCTTGCCTCCGAACCGGTCAGCCAAAAGGCAAGATCAATGCCAGGGTAAGAACGGATCCGAGTAGCTATTTCGCGCGGCGGCTGTCCGATCCTGGGACGGAGCGTTCCAAAACGTTGCACTCTCGTTGACAGCAGCGGGAGCACATAGGATCATCTGCCGGGGGCTGTAGCTCAGGTGGATAGAGCAGAGGTTTCCTAAACCTAAGGTCGTGGGTTCGAGTCCCGCCAGCCCCGCCATCGTCGCCTCAGTCGTGAGGGATGCTCCGCCGAGGGTTTCCAGATCCTGGGTGGCCGCTCGTAGCCTTACGGGGCGAAGGGAGCCTCGACCGAGTGGTGTGTCTAGCCTGGTCGGCTGGGCGAGGCTGCTCAGTCCGCGCGGGCGATGAAGGCGATCTTGGCGCGATAGCAGTCCTCGCAAAGCACCCGGCGGTCCGCGAACTCGTTGTCCGTGACCGTTCCCTCGACGTAGGCGCTTTCGACCTCGCGTAGGCACTCGTCGCAGATCTTCGCTTCACCCCGTTCTCGGCGCCAGACCGGTCCCGTCATGCCACCCTCCAACTCGTCAAGCCTCAACCTGTCGGTCCCGGCGCAGGATAGGCGATCCGGGAAGAAAGGAAAAGCCCCGGCCGTAGCCGGGGCTGGACAAGACGCTTTTCGGTGCGGGCTAGAACGGGACGTCGTCGTTGTCGTCCGGGAAGCCAGCCACGGCGCCAGGAGTCCCCCCGCCGGACTCATCCCTGCGCCCGAGCAGCTCGATCGTATCGGCATGGACCTCGGTGAAGTACTTCTTCTGGCCGTCCTTCTCATAGCTCCTGGTGCGGATCCGGCCCTCGATGTAGAGCTGGCGGCCTTTGGTGACGTACTGGCTGCAGAACTCGGCCAGCTTGCCCCAGGCGACGATGTTGTGCCACTCGGTATGCGGCTCTCCGTTCTGGTCCTTGAACCTCGGCTCTGTTGTCGCGAGGCTGAACTTGGCGAGGCTGGTTCCGGACGGCAGGGAGCGTAGCTCCGTGTCGCGTCCAACGTTGCCGACGAGAATGACCTTGTTGATTCCCATGATGGACCCCTCCCGCGTGGATGGGGCCCCACTGTAGCACAGGGCGACCGGGCGTGCAGCGGGGTGCTAGTCTTGCGTCATGGTGGACCCGTACGGGTTTACAGAAGCCGAGAGCGAGCCGGACGGCCGAGGCGCCTCCGGCATCGTACATCACGCCTCCCGAATGGCATTGGTGACGCTGGTCAGCCGGGTGACGGGCTACCTTCGCGACAAGACCCTGTCGTACGTACTCGGGGCCGGCGTGATGTACGACGCCTTCATCACCGCCACTCGGATTCCCAGTACCTTCCGCATGCTTCTCGGCGAGGGCGCGCTCCACGCGGCCTTCATCCCGACGCTGGCCCGTCTCAGGGCCGAGGGTCGGGACGGCGACGAGGCTCGCGACCTGGTTCGGGGAGTTCTGGCCGCCCTGCTTCTCATTCTGGCGACCGTTGTGTCGCTCGGAATTCTCGCGTCGCCGTGGCTGGTACGGGCATTCGCTCTCGGCTTTGCGGAGACACCCGGCAAGCTCCAGCTCGCCGTGTTGCTGAACCGCCTGGTGTTCCCGTACTTGATGCTGGTGTCGCTGGCCGCGCTGTGCCAGGGGGTCCTCAACAGCCACGACAAGTTCCTCCTTCCCGCAGCGGCGCCTGTCCTGTACAACCTCAGCGTCGTTGGCGTCGTCTGGCTGTTGGTCCGTCACTCTCGGAACCCGGTCCCGTACCTGGCGGTCGCAGTCCTGCTGGGTGGGCTGTTGCAGTTCGTGGTGCAGGCGCGCAGCGTGCGGCGGCTCGGCTACAGCCTGCGCCCGGCCTGGCGGCTGGCCACCAGCCCCCAGGTACGCAAGGTGCTGCTCTTGATGCTTCCCGGAATCCCGATGCTTGGTGTCAACCAGCTCAATCAGCTGGTGTCCAACTTCTTCGCCTCCTTCGCCGGCAACGGAGGTGTCGTCTACACGTTCGCGTCGTATCGGGTCACGGAGCTCGTGTTCGGCGCCATCGTGGTGCAGCTGACGACGGTACTGCTGCCGACTCTCTCTCGTCACCTGACCGAGGACACAGAAAAGGCGCGGGTGACATTGCTGGAGACTCTTGCCATCGTGAGCTACGTGACCCTGCCCGCCGCGACCGTGATGGCGATTCTCGGCCAGCCGGTGATCGGGCTCTTGTTCGGTGGTGGCAGATTCTCCCAGCAGGACGTCGTCATCACCGGTGCAACCCTGGCAGCGTATGCCTTCGGGGTGGTCGGCACCGGGCACGCCAAGGTGCTTGCCAACGCCTTCTTCGCCCACCAGGACACGCGGACGCCGATGTTCGGGAGCCTCCTGCTGCTTTGTGCCTTCACCGTCGGCTGCGCACTGCTCGCGGGACGCCTCGGAACCCCCGGCATCGGGCTCGCCAATACCATCGCGATGCTCTCCTACGCGGTCTTTCTGACCGTCCTCTACGCGCGCCGCCACGGCTTCGGCCGTGTCGGGAAGCTGGTGACCGCAGGTGGGCGGCAACTGGTTGCATGCGCTGTTCTCGCGGGCGCTCTGCTATGGGTGAGGCCCTGGCTCGCTCCGGTTCTCACAACCTCGGTTTCGGGAGCGGCGCGAATGGCGGCGGTGTTGGCACCCGCCGCCCTGCTGTACGTTGCACTGGTCGCGGTGCTCGGAGGCTCAGAGCTCAAGACTCTGCGGGGAGCGGTGCGGCGGCGGAAGGGCCTCCAATGAGGCTGGTGATTCAACGGGTATCTCGGGCGGCGGTGAGGGTAAACGGAGAGACGGTGTCGTCGATTGACACCGGCTTCCTGGTGCTGGTCGGCCTGGAGCGCGGCGACGGCGAGGAGCAGGTCGAGCGCGCGGCGACGAAGGTGGCGTCGCTACGCGCCTTCGAGGATGAGGATGGTCGCCTCAACCTCGGTCTGGAGGAGGTCGGCGGCGAGGTGCTGGCGGTGTCGCAGTTCACCCTCGCCGGGTCGATCCGGCGCGGACGCCGTCCCAGCTTCGACAACGCCTTGCCGGGCCAGGAGGCCGAGCCCCTTTTCGACCACTTCGTGGAATTGCTGCGACGGCGTGGGTTGAGCGTTGGGACGGGCGAGTTCGGGGCGCTGATGGAGGTCGAGCTCGTGAACCATGGACCGGTGACCCTGCTCTGGAACGACCTTCCAGCCGAGGGGAACGGCAAGCATCCCGGGAGATGATCCGCCGAGCGGCCCGGAGGTGCTCAGCCGTGATCAGAGACGTCGCCCGAGATCTGGACGAAAGGCGTTCTCGAGGTGTGCGATGCGCCAGAACGGCCACCGTCCGGACCTTTCAACGGCGACCACGTCGAACCGACACGGCCGCTCCCACAATGAGAAGCGGCTCAGGTAGGCGGCGGCAGCGGCCGTTAGGCGTCGGCGCTTCTCGTGATCAACCGCGGCACGGGCGCCGCCGAACCCTTCCCCGGAGCGGGTCTTGACCTCGACAAACACGATCTGACCCTGCCGTTGCATGACCAGATCGAGCTCGCCGCGCGGCCCGTGCCAGTTTCGATGGCGCAGGCGATAGCCCTTCAGCCAGAGCAGAAGGAGCGCCGCAAGCTCACCGCGGCGGCCGACAGCGTGCGCGGGTGGGCCCCCGGCCAGGGGTCTCATGCCTTCCGGAGGTCTTTGCTCTCGGTCTCGACCTCGAGCAGCAGGCGTGCCAGGTCATCCCGGGCAACCGAGTAGGCAGTCTTGCAGAAGCCGCAGGTGAGGGTCACCGGGTTGACGAGGCTTTCCTCGAGGAGGGAGCGTACCTCGTTCTCACCGAGCAGCTTGACGGCGCGCTCCACACGGTCGCGGGAGCAACCGCAGCGGAAGCACACGGGGCCTTGGCCAACGATCTGGAAGCCGCCGGGAAACAGCTGCTCGAGCCAGCCCTCCGGACCTTGCCCCTCCCTCATCCGGGTCGTTACGGTGCCCAGTCGGGTGACGCTCTCCGCCAGCTCGGCGGCCTCGGCGTCGCTGACGCCGCCAAGGAGCTGGACGATGTAGCCGCCGGCGTGCCGCACGCGTCCCTCCGGAACCACGAACACTCCCAGTGCAGCAGCAGCCGGGGTTTGCTCGGATTCGGTGAGGTAGTGGGCCAAGTCCTTGGCGATCTCACCCGAAACCAGCTTGACGACCCCCCGGTAGGGCTCGCCGATGCCTGGATCACGGGTCACGATGAAGCTGCCGTCGTCCCCGACGACACCGGCCACATGGAGCTTCCCGTCCTTTCTCAGCGACGCCTCGGCCAGTGGATTGCCAACGGTCGCCCGTACCCAGCCGGCCGGAGAGGCGGTGGCCAGGAGACGCCCGGCCGGACCGTTGCCATCGATCTCGAGAGTCACCATCGGCTCGCGCCGTGTCACCTTCTCGAGTGACGCCGCCAGCAGCAGGGCGGCGGTCGCGGCGCGACCGAGAGCGGCGGTGACGGTAGGGGAGGGGTCGTGGATGACGCGCAGCCTCTCGACGGTCCGTGTGGTCGAGGCCGCCACGGCCCGCACGCGGCCGTCCAATCCTACGGCCCGCAGCAGCTCATCCGGCACCCGGTGCTCCCCTTTCGAGCCGTGCCAGGGCGAACGACGTGATCCGGCGTCCCTCCTGCAGGTACTTGACCTCGTAACCGCTCTGAGGGAGGTCGGCAAACTCGGGCTCTGCCTCGAGCCACTCGAGGCCGCGGGCCGCTTCCAGCACCTCTCCGATCACCTCGGCGTACTCTGGGAAGTCGGTCTTGACCAGCAGGCGCCCCCCGGGGCGCAGCGCTTCGGTGATGGCGGCAACGATCTCGGGTTTGAAGAGCCGACGCTTGTGGTGCCGCTTCTTCGGCCACGGGTCGGGAAAGAGCACGTAGACAGCCGCCAACGAGCGTGGCGGTAGCAGGCGGAACAGCAGGTCCTCCGCGGTCGTACGAATGAAGCGGACGTTTGTGATGCCACGGCGGGCGGCACGGTCACAGCCGAGCCGGTGGTACTTGGCGGCGCGCTCAACGGCGAGGAAGCTCCGCTCCGGGCGCCGAGCCGCCAGCTCGAGCAGGAAGCGGCTGTTCCCGGAACCGAGCTCGAGATCCGGCGGCTCGGGCACGCCGAAGAGCTCAGGCCAGCTCAGCGGGACGGCCACTTTGGCGAGATCGACGTCGATCATTCGTTGTCGAGCACCTCGTCGGCATTCTCGTTGCCGAACACGATGCCGAGCGAGCGGGCGCAGGACACCAGCTGCCCTGCCGGATCTACCAGCTTGAGGCGGTTGATCGCCTGCTCGATCGGCACCTCGTCGATTCTCTCGCCACGCAGCGCCACCATGTGGCCGAACCGGCCGGCGAGGACGAGTTCGAGGGCCCGGCACCCAAACGCCGTTCCCAAAATCCGGTCGATGGCACAGGGCGTCCCGCCCCTCTGGATGTGGCCGAGGACCGTAACCCGGACCTCCAGCCCCGTCTTCTCCTTGAGGACCGGAGCGAGCTGGTACGAGACACCCCCGAGCCTCTTCCATCCGGTGGTCTCGTCGCGGCTCTGAAAGACCTGATCGCCACCTTTCGGACACGCTCCCTCGGCGACTACGATGATCGAGAAAGGGCAGCCACGGTTCTGTCGCGCCCACACCTTGGCGATCACCGGCTCCATGCGGAAAGGAATCTCGGGTATCAGGATGACGTCGGCACCGCCGGCCACGCCGGAGTGGAGTGCGATCCAGCCGGCCTCGCGGCCCATCACCTCGAGCAGCATGATCCGGTGGTGGCTCTCCGCCGTGGTGTGAAGGCGGTCGAGCGCTTCGCTGGCCACCTCGACGGCGGTTGCGAAGCCGAACGTGCGGTCGGTGGCAGCGATGTCGTTGTCGATCGTCTTCGGGACGCCGACCACCGGCAACCCGTGCTCCGTCATCAGGCGATGGGCGATCGCCAGGGTGCCGTCGCCTCCGATCACGACCAGGCAATCGAGGCCGAGTCGCTCGAAGTTCTGCTTGGCGATCGCGGAGGCATCGAGGACCCGCTCCGAGCCGTCGGCGAGCCGTTCCACGTACTTGAACGGGTTGCCCCGGTTGGTGGTGCCGAGAATCGTGCCCCCGCGCGGCAAAATGCCACGCACGTCACCCAGCTCGAGCTCCCGTGTCTTCATCTCCACCAGGCCGGAGAAACCATCCATGACTCCGACTACGCGGATGTTGTGACGGGTCATGGCGGCCTTGGCGAGGGACCGGATCACGGCGTTGAGGCCGGGCGCGTCGCCACCGCCGGTGAGGATTCCGAGTCGGCGAATCTCGCTCATGAGCCCGTGTCCTCCTCATCCTCAAGCCCAATGTGTTCCATGCGGATGCCGAGCTCCTCAGCAAACTGGAGCACTCGCTCGTCGCGGTAAAACTCGCCGTAGTAGATGGTCCGAATACCTGCGTTGACGATCAGCTTGAAGCAGTTGAAGCATGGCGAAGCAGTGACGAAGATCTCCGCGCCTTCGAGCCTGATTCCGTGTCGGGCCGCCTGGACGAGCGCGTTCGCCTCCGCGTGCACGGTGCGCACGCAGTGCGCATTCTCCATCAAGCAGCCGGCCTCATCGCAGTGTGGCGCACCGCGGACCGATCCGTTGTAACCGGTGGAGAGGATCGTCTTATCGCGGACAATTACCGCACCGACGTGCTTGCGCGGACAAGTGGAACGGGTCGCCGCCTGCGCGGCGAGGTTCATGAAGTAGCGGCCCCAGCTCACTCGCGTCATGGCCAGAGTATAGCCCGGGCAACCGCTCCATCAAGGACCGGCTGCGCTTTACACGAGCGCTGCCGTGGGGAAGAAGAAGGCAATCTCGATCGCGGCGTTCTCGGGTGAGTCGGAGCCATGGATGGCGTTTCTCTCGATCGACTCGCCGTAGAGGGCCCGCACAGTGCCCGGCTCAGCCTTGGCGGGATCGGTCGCTCCCATCACCTTGCGCAGGAACGAGACGGCGTCGTCCCGCTCGAGGCACATCGGCCACACCGGGCCCGAGGTCATGTACTCCACCAAGGGCGCATAGAACGAGCGCTCGCGGTGTACAGCGTAAAACTCGCGTGCCTGGCTCTTGCTGAGATGGCTCATGCGAGCGGCAACGATTCGAAAGCCTTCCTTCTCGAGGCGGGCGATGATATTGCCGACGTTCCCGGCAGCAACAGAATCGGGCTTGATGATGGTCAGGGTCCTTTCACTCATGCTCTCCTCCGGAGTGTGGCTCGCCGCGGTGGCGGCGGGTGCCAGATCATACACGATTCCGGAGGAGAGGCGGTCTGGGAATAGAGAGCTGTGATTGAGACTTATTCTTGACGTCCGCGGCCGCATCCGGTTGCCGGCTTCGCGGTAGAAGAAACAAAGAGGACCAGAACGGAATCGAAACGGAGGATGTTAGAGATGGCTACCTTCACGCTGCCTGAGCTGCCGTACCCCTACGACGCTCTCGAGCCACACATCGATGCGCGGACGATGGAGATCCACTACACCAAGCACCATAACGGCTACGTCACGAAGCTGAACGCAGCGATCGAGAAGCACAGCGAGCTGTCAGGCGTGTCGCTGGAGACGCTGCTCGGGAACTTGGCCAGCGTTCCGGAGGACATCCGTGCCGCGGTGCGGAACAATGGTGGCGGGCATGCCAACCACTCCCTCTTCTGGCCGCTGATGAGCCCGAGTGGCGGCGGCGAGCCGGTTGGTGACCTCGCCTCGGCGATCAACTCGACGTTCGGCTCGTTCGCGGACTTCAAGGCGAAGTTCGAGAATGCCGCCAAAACGAGGTTTGGGTCCGGCTGGGCCTGGCTCTCGCTCGACGCCTTCGGCAAGCTGGTTGTGCACTCGACGGCCAACCAGGACAACCCGATCTCGGACGGTCTGAAGCCGATTCTCGGGCTCGACGTATGGGAGCACGCCTACTACCTGAACTATCAGAACCGGCGGCCGGACTACATCACCGCGTGGTGGAACGTCGTCAACTGGAGGCAGGCGAACAGCAACTTTGTCGCCGCCCGCTGATTCGTCCGAAGGCGGACACAAGCACTTCGAAGAGCCCCCGCGCCGCGGGGGCTTTCTTCGTTCTCGGCTACTCGCCAGGTTGAGCCGGGGGGGAAGGCGATGGGGCCGGGCTCGGTAGGGGCGTGGGGGTTGCAGCTGGCTCGGTCCGGGTAGGTGTGGGAGCGGGAGCCGGCGCCGACACCGCGACCCCGTCCCTGTAGACCAGGGCGCCGCCCTTGTCGGCCGTGCGAGCGATCAGGAACTGGCCCACCAGTGCTGCCGCCAACACGAGAAGTCGGAAGGGACCGAGCGGCGTCCACCCCATGGCGCGCCGGTCGCGGTACCAGACGAGCAGGCGGAACAGTGCGACGACCGCAAAGAACACCAGGGTCAGGAAGGCAGCATCCTCATGGTCATAGATTGCCGGTTGTGCGGAGCTCGGGACATTGACCAGCGACTCGGCGGCTTTCTGGCCAGCTAAGTACGTTGCGCCTGCGGCGATGGCTCCCAGGACGTAGAGAAGAGTTGCGGTCCGGTCGAGCCAGCGCTGACGGCGAAGCACGAGGCAGGCGACGTCGACCGCGAAAGCGGTCATCAGCAGCGCGATCGGAAAGTGGACCAGGGCCGGGTGCAGATTGGGCAAGGCGGTGTGGGAGAGCAGGAACTGAAGCATGCCACCTCCTCGCGAGCGGCCGGTCTTGGAACGGGCCGGCGCGCTCGCACGATTACAACCGGTCGCGAGCCGGGAGCGCGCGGATCGCGGGATCGTGATGCCAAAGTACCACGAACGGTCGGGGACACAAACGCTATGTCGCCGTGCTTTCGCCCTGTGGGGCCGGAGGAGCCACAAACCGCCCGTAAAGTGCGAGCCCGATCACAGCCAGGACGCCCATGGCCATGACACCGGCAAAGAACGGTACCGGCATGGCTGCAGCTCCCACCTTCACGGGCTGTTCGATGTACCGCTCATACAGGAACCCCGCCCACGGCCCGGAGTAGACGTTTCCGAGGCAGATCGCGAAGAACGAGTATCCCAGGTAGACGGCGACCTGATCTGCCGGAGCGATCGTCCCGCAGAACTCGAAGAAGCGCGCCGAACAGGTCATTTCACCCACCGACCAGACCAGAATGCCGAGAGCCACGAACGTGGCGGCGGGAGAAACCGCGGGAAGCACCCACGAGACGGTCGCTACGAGGGTGCCGACGAGCATCGCCCGCAGGGTCGGCCAACGCCGTGTCAGGTAGCTGATGGCGGCCTGCAACAGCACGATGAGAAGCGCGTCGAGGGAGATGAACACTTCCGGGTTGAGCCAGTGTCCGAGCGGAATCACGCTATTGATCGCTCCCTCTAGGTGTGCCAGGTTCGTGAAGCTCTCGACGTACAGAGGCATGAAGCCGAAGAGGACGTTAATCATGCCCCAGAACCCGGAGAAGATCACGAGCAGCAGCACGAACCTCCAGTTGCCGAGAACCAGGAAGATCTCGGCGAATACCTGACCCATGTGTTTGCCGGCGCTCCGCTCCGCCGCCGACACCGGTTCACGGTACAGGGTCAGCGCCTGCAGCAGCATCAGGAGACACGCTGCGGCCGAGACCCAGAAGACGTACCGGAACTCTGTGCGGTTGCGGACCTGGGCGGCGACAATCGGCCCGATCAGCCCACCTGCGTTGATCATCATGTAGTAGAGGCCGAACCCCACCGGTCGCGTCGTCCCTTCCTCGGTGGTGCGCGTCACGGTGCCGGAGATCGTGGGCTTGATGATCGAGCCGCCGACCGCAATCAGGCCGAGCGCGACGCAGATGAGCCCAAAGCTCTTGGTGGTGCCGAGCAGCAGGTAGCCGGCGGTCAGGGTCGAGAAGGCGACAACCAGTGCTGGCTTGTAGCCGAAGCGATCGGCCAACGCACCGGCGAGCACGGGCAGGAGGTACAGGGCGAAGGTAAACAAGCCGTATACAGCACCGTAGAGATCGGCGCGGATGCCCAGGTGCTGGACCAGGTAAATGCCAAGTACCAGCACCATCCCGTAGTAGGCGAGGCGCTCGAAGAGCTCCATGACAACGGCGGAATAGAGCGTGCCCGGTAGCTGCTCCACGAGGCTGAAATCCATGGGCTTTCCCTCCGCGCTGGAGGGTAGCAGAAACAGAGATTCCCGGCTCGGCCAGGGAGTATCATGAGGGGGGAGGACGAAGATGGGAGTGGGCAGGAAATCGAAAAGGACGATCGGCATTCTCACAGGCGGTGGTGACGTACCTGGGCTGAACCCCGCCATCCGTGCGGTGACCGTGCGGGCCCTGCGCGAGGGCTACCGTGTGCTCGGCGTCCGACGAGGATGGGCCGGGTTGATCGAGATTGACCGGCAGGAGAAGGGCTTCCCCTCGGAGCAGGTGCTGGAGCTCACGGACGAGGTCGTGAACAAGGTCGGCCGCACCGGAGGAACGTTCCTCCACACTTCGCGAACACGTCCCAGCCACGTGCCGAGGGAGAACCTCCCCGAGCACCTGAGGAACACCTACTCGGAGGAAGTCAACGACCTCACCGACGAGGTGCTCGCCAACCTGGATTACCTGGGCATCAGCAGCCTGGTTCCGATCGGGGGCGACGACACGCTTTCCTATGCCGCTTTCCTCCACAGTAAGGGAGTGCCGATCATCGCCATCCCCAAGACCATGGACAATGACGTTCCCGGGACAGACTACTGCATCGGCTTTTCGACCTGTGTGACCCGGACAATCGAGATGACCCACGCGCTGCGGACCAGTGCCGGCAGCCACGAACGCTTTCTGGTTATCGAGGTGTTCGGACGCTACGCTGGCTTTACTGCGTTGCTGCCGGCAATGGCCGGCGCCTCCCATCGTTGCGTGATCCCCGAGCACACATTCGACATCGAGCACCTGTGCGAGCTGCTGTCGAAGGACCGGCGACGCAACCCGAGCCGCTACGCGGTCGTGATCGTCTCCGAGGGAGCGACGTTCAAGGGCATGGAGCAGATGGTGTTCAAGGAGGACGAGCGCGACATGTACGGCCACAAGAAGCTGGGCGGGATCGGTGACCGCGTGGCCGGCATGCTCAAGGAAATCTCGCCCAAGTTCAACGGTGGGCGGCGGGTCAACGTCATCAGCCAACGGCTCGGGTACCTGGTGCGTTGCGGCGACCCCGATGCCATGGACTCGATCGTTCCGATGGCCTATGGGAACCTGGCCATGGACCTGATCCTCGACGGTGTGTCTGGCCGCCTGGTGAACGTTCGCAACGGGCGCTATGACAACGTCCCGATCGGCGTCGTCACCAGCCGCAAGAAGATCGTCGACGTGGGCAAGTTCTACAACCCAGAGCGCCTGTGCCCCCGGTACAAGCGGTTCGAGGGCGCACCGGTCTTCATCATGACAAGCGACTATTAGCCCGGGCCATTCACTCGCAATCTACTGCGATCGACGATACGCCAGCCATTGGCACGCTCTTCGCGCCTCGCTGTCCTCAACATACCTTCCAGGTATACCTGCGGCAGCTCGACACTCAGATCGCACCACTGACAGACGTCTCGCCGATCTCGCTACGATCGCTCCTGAACGTCGCAGGCTAGAACTCCGGGCTCTGGGCCCTCCACGGGCTCGTGCCGTGCATCCCGGATTCAGCTCACGAGGTGAGGCTGGCGTGCTGCCGGCTGATTGCTCGGTGCAGGAATCTTACTCGTAACGGAGGGCCTCGATCGGGTCGAGTGCCGAGGCCTTGGCGGCCGGGTAGGTTCCGAAGACAACGCCGACCAGGGCGGCGAAGCCGAAGCCCAGGAAGACTGCCCACGCCGGAACGTGGGCGCCCGGGAAGCCGGGGATCATTTTAGCGCCGAGGATGCCCAGTACCCAGCCTCCGAGGACCCCGAAGAGACCGCCGATCAACGACAACGTGACGGCCTCGATCAGGAACTGCACCAGTATGTCGGAGCGGCGGGCCCCGACCGCCTTGCGGATCCCGATCTCGCGCGTGCGCTCGGTGACCGAGACCAGCATGATGTTCATGATGCCGATGCCGCCGACCAGGAGCGCGATCCCAACGACCGCACCGACCACTTGGGTCACGGTACCGAGAATCGAGCCGGTGGTCTTGAGGATCTCTTCCTGGAGCACGACCTGGAAGTCATTCTTCTTGCCCTCGGCGATGTGATGACGCCTGCGGAGCACCTGTGTGATCTGGTCCTTGGCGAGGTCGACCTCTGCGGGGCTCTTGGCCTTGAAGTCGAGGATCAGCTGTTTGAGAGCCTCGCGGCCGTAGATATCACGCGCTGTGGTGATCGGGATCAGGACCAGATCATCGCGATCCTGGCCGAACATCTCGCCCTTTTTCTCCATGATGCCGACAACCGTGAAGCTGGCGTTGCCGACGATGATGTCCTTGCCGATCGGGCGCTCGCCGAGCCCGAGCTCCGAGATGATCTTGCGGCCGATCAGGCAGACGCGAGCGTGTCGTTCGATGTCCAGCTCGGAGAAGAACCGGCCCATGTCGACCCAGTGGTTGTTGACCTCCTGGTGGTAGGGGCCGACCCCGAGCAGAGTGCTGGTGTGCTTGTTGTCGCCGTAGTAGACGCGTTCGGAGCGGAAGAATACCGGGTTGAAATACTTCAGGGCGGTCGAATGTGCCATGACCGCGAGGCCGTCCTCGTAGGTCAGCGTGATCTCCTTGCCCGCGAGATCGGGGTCGTTGAAGTCGCGCTCGGGGGCGACCCTGATGAAGGTCGCGCCGACTCCTTGTAGCTCGCTGGCGATGACGAAGTTGAGCCCCTGCACGATGGACACGACCGCGATGACGGCGGCGACGCCGATGATGATGCCGAGCGTCGTCAACACAGAGCGCATCTTGTTGGCCCGGATTGCCTTGAGCGCGATGCGCAGGTTCTCCAGGATCATCGGCCGCTTCCCTTCGCGGTGACCTGTACGTCCTCGACAACGCGGCCGTCGAGGAGCCGGACGATTCGGCGAGCCCGCTCGGCAATGCTCTCCTCGTGGGTCACCAGCACGATCGTGTTCCCGGCGCCGTTCAGGCTCGCGAACAGGGACATAATCTCCTCCGAGGTGCGCGAGTCGAGGTTGCCGGTCGGCTCGTCGGCGAGCAGGATCGAGGGCTCGTTGACCAACGCGCGGGCGATGGCGACACGCTGCCGCTGGCCTCCGGAGAGCTCGTTGGGCTGATGGCGGATGCGGTCTCCGAGGCCGACCTTCTCGAGCGCCTCCCGCGCCTTGCGCTTGCGTTCTCGGCGCGGCATTCGGCCGTAGATCAGCGGCAGCTCGACGTTCTCCAGAGCGGTGGTGCGGGGCAGCAGGTTGAAGGTCTGGAACACGAAACCGATCTCGGAGTTGCGGATCCCCGCGAGCGCCGTGTCGTCGAGGCCCGACACCTGGCGTTCGTTGAGAACGTAATCGCCGGAGGTGGGCGTATCCAGACATCCGAGGAGGTTCATCAGCGTCGACTTTCCCGACCCGGAAGGACCCATGATCGCGAGAAGCTCACCGGCCTCGACTGTCAGGTCAATCCCGTCCAGGGCGCGCACTTCCTCGGTCCCAACGTAGTACAGCTTGCGCAGCTCCCGGATGCTGATCAGCATCAGTCGACCTCGACTCCAACCTGGCTGTCTTCACTCGCCTCGGACTCCTCGGACTTCTTCTTGTCCTCGTGGACCGCGTCGCTGTCGTGCAGCGTCTTGAGGGTGCGGTACGGGCCGGTGATCACGGGGTCGCCTGTCTTGAGGCCGTCGCTGATCTCGACGAACAGGTCGTCTGAGATACCCGTGGTGACGCCCCGGACCCTCGCCTTTCCCTTCTCCATGAGATACACGACGTCCCGCTGCTTGATCTCACGGGCCTTCGCGCCCCGCACCTCGTGACCCTCGGCATCGAGCTTGCGTTTGACGACCGCCTGGATGGGGACCGCAACAACGTTCTCGTGGGTCGCGGTGATGATGTCGACCTTGGCCGTCATAGCCGGCCGCAGCGACGGATCGGGGTTGTCGAGGGCGATCTTCACGGTGAACCGGATTACGCCCTGAGAGGCGTCCTTGACGCCCGAGGTTGCGATCTCGACCACGTGGCCCTTCTCGACCTTGTTGGCCAAGGCGTCCACGTGCACGTCGGTCGGGAGGCCGAGCTTGACGTGCACGATGTCGACCTCGCCGACCTCGACCTCGGCCAGGATTCGGGACATGTCAGCCACTGTCATGATGACCGAGCCCGGGAGGTTGGTGCTTCCCGGCACGACCGTCTCGCCGCGCTCGGCGTTGAGCTGGATGACGACACCGTCCATCGGAGACCTGATCGTGGTCCGCTCGAGATCGTCCTGCGCACGCTTGAGCGCCGAGGCGTACTGCTCGACACTGTGCTGCTGGGCCTTCAGCTCGACGCAGGCGGTGTCATAGGCCACCTGGGCGGCATCCATCTGCTGCTGGCTGGCCATTCCCTGCGCCAGCAAGTCATTGGTCCGCTTCAGGGTCCGATCGGTATCCTCGAGCTGCACCTGAACGCGTTTCACGGAGACCTTTGCCTGCTCGAGCGCGGCCTTGGCCTGGTCGCGCGCGGCCTCGTAGAGGTCGGGCTCGATCTGCACCAGGACCTGCCCTTGGCGGACCCTGTCGCCCTCCTTGACGGGGAGGTCCGTGATCTCGCCGACGACCTTGGCCGAGATCTCGACCTTGTTTTTCGGCGTGATCTCGCCGGTCGCCTTGACGCGCGAGGAGATTGTCCGCGTGGCTGCCTTCTCGATCGTGACCGCGGTGCCGTGCTCGGAGTGAGTGTTGAGGCTGGCGTATACAACCAGGACGACCACGGCGGCGACCGCCACGCCGATGATGACCTTCTTCATGAATGTCTCCCTCGAGCCGCTGTCGTGTCAGTGCCGGATAAACGCGACGCCGACCTTGCCGGCGATCCACAGCACCCAGATCACCCCGACCACGATACCCGCACGCTTGCGGGGAATCCCTCCGACAACCGACAGGCCGATCACCAGCAGAGCGATGGCCCACAGGTTGAAGATGTCTACCGTCGAAGCGAGGGCGCCCAACCACTTTGGCGCGTCTGGCGAAAGAAAGGCGCCGAGGTTGGACTTGACCAGCTCTTTGAGCTCGTCCACCGGCACCTTCCCGATCCTCTGCATCAGAACCACCGCGAGGATTCCCTTGACGAGACCGGAAGGCCAGTAGGCGTGCAAGGTGGCCGAGAACGTGTGTAGGAAGTCGGTATCCGACCCCGACATCTTGACGCCCAGCAGATAGATCGCGGCGAGGATCACCATCGCCAACGGCACAATGACGACAGAGGCGATCGGCCCGACGTAGGCAAACTTGTCCGCGCGCTGCAGAATGGTGTCCATCTGTTCGTCTGAGATCTCGGTCGACCTCTCGGCCATACGGGCACGAATGGTTGCCTCCATGTCGACGTGTGGAATGGCCGCCAACTGGGCACCCACGGCAAGCAGCGTGGTCAGAACGAGACACCACACCCACGTCGGCTTGCGGGCGATGTCGGCGAACACCTCGCCGGGCGAAGTGAACACGTTGAAGAGACGGGCGAAGCCGCCGATCCTCGCCCCTGCTGCCTCAGCGCCTGCGCCTGGCTCGAGTGGGCTGTGCTGCGGCTCGTAGCTTGGGGGCTCTGAGCTCATGACGGGTTCTCCTCCTTCTCCGTCTTCGGCTGTGCCTGCTCCTCCTTTTGTACCGACGCCGACTTCGACGCCGTCTTGTCGCCGTGGAAGTCGACGAACTGGAGCCAACGCACATTCTTCCAGTAGTCATGCGGGATCTGGGGTTGTCCCGGATCGACGATCGCTACGTGCTCTTCGTCGAGCAGCGTGCCGGTCGCGTAGCGGTAGCCGACCAGCGCCTTGCGGTAGGCGACCTCGGCCTGCAGCGCGGTCAGCTGAGCAACCGCCAGGTCATCCTGGATCTGGAGCACCTGGTAGTTCGTCGACAGACCATTGTTGTACTTGGTCTGCTCGGCTTGGAGGTTGCGCTGCGCAGCGACCTGCGCGGCCTCCGCGGCGTCGATGTTGGCGGCGCCATCCTCGAGCGCGCGCACCGCCGTGCGTACGTCGCGGGTGATCTGTTGCTTGAGGGCATTCAGCTGCACCTTGGCCTGATCGAGCTCGAAACGTCGTTGCGCGAGCCTGGCTTTGGCCTGGTTGTTGCCGAGAGGTACTCCGAACGTGACCCCCAGCGTCCAGTGCGGGAAGTCGAACTTGCGGAGCTGGCGCAGCGCGTCGTTGAGCCCGCCGGGCTGGGTGGAGATGACCTGGCCGGTCTCGGTATCGATCACCTGGTAGTTGCCGCCCAGCCCACCCCACCCGTAGGTGGCCTGAAGATCCAGACGCGGGAGAACACTGTTGCGGGCGACGCGCGTGTTGAGTGCCGCCAGCTCGATGCTGAGAAGCAGGCTATGGACCTCGGGGCGCTTCTTCAACGCTACGTCGATCGAGTCGTCGAGCTTCGGGTGAATCGGTTTGGTCGTGAGCTCGTCGGAGGTCTTGATGTGGACGTTCCACTCGTCGGGCTGGTCGAACCCGAGCACCGCCTTGAGCGCGTCCTCGGCATTTGCTGCAGCGTTCTTGGCGGTGATCAACTCCTGTTGACGGGCAGCCACGGTGGCCTCCGACTGCACGGTGTCAATCGGCGCCGCGGTACCGACCTTGACCCGCTCCTGGGTCTCGCGAAGGAGGCGCTGGGCAAGCTCCAGGGACTGCTGGCGGACCTCGACGGCCTGGCGGGTCGCAATCAGGTCCCAGTAGGCGTCCTCAACCGACTGGAGTGTGTTGATTACTTTGATCGCGAACGATGAGGCCGTCTGATCGCGGGAGTTGCGCGCCACAACAATGGCTGAGCGGTTGACGAGTGTGCCGAAGCCCTGCAGCAGCGGCTGCCGCAACGAAACTGTGAGATCGGTGGTCCAACGAGGGTTGAGAAAGAAGAACGTGGAATTGGTCTCGCTGCGCGTGGTCGACGAGTCGATGGACAGGTTGGTGCCGGTCGGTAGCACGGTTGCGAGCCCGAGATCGAACTTGGCGTCACGACCTACGTTGACTTGGGCGCCGGCAAGCTGGGTGGCGGCCGGTGACTTGCTCCAATCGCCGCTGACACCAAGGCTGAGCTGGGGGTCGAAGGTGCCCGTGGCGCCGGCGATCGAGACCTCGGCCTTGGCGACATCGTAGCGACCGACCTGCAGGTCGAGGTTGCGGGACAGGGCCAGCTCGTACGCCTGCGGCAGCGTCAGCGAGAGGTTTCCTTCAGTCGCGGTCGGCGCAGGAGCAACCGGGGCCGGAAGCGCGGGAGTCGTGAGCTGCTGTGCCAGTACCGGCTGTCCAAGGGTTGCAGTCAGGGCGAAGATCGTTGTGAGGGCGTTGAGTTTCACAGTTCCTCCTCATCTACCTGCTCGCCCGATTCTACGCAGCCCGCGCCGAAAAGTTCCTACGCTTCACGAAACTTTACGGGTGGGGCGATCTCAAAAGTCCAACGGAGAACGAGAAGGGCGCTGCTTGCCGGGGCCGATGATCCGCGGCGGGAGAGCGTTCTGGAACCGGCAAGCACGCTCATCGTCAGGTGCCTTCCTCCCAGGAAGCGAGGTACACCTCCTGCTCCGGCGTCAGCTGGTCGATGGCGACTCCCATTGTCTCCAACTTGAGGCGAGCGATGGCGCGATCGATCTCGGGCGGGACCCCGTGCACCGCAGCTTCCAGCTCCTCTCCGTGCTCTCTCATGAACTCCGCGGCCAGCGCCTGATTCGCGAACGACATGTCCATGACAGCCGCCGGATGACCCTCCGCAGCGGAGAGGTTGACGAGACGGCCCTCGGCCAGGAGGTAGATCACGCGGCCGTCTGGAAACCTGTAGGCTTCGACAAACGGCCGGACATCCCAGCGGTCCGAAGTTTCCCGCCGCAGCCCCTCGACATCGATTTCGACGTCGAAGTGACCCGAGTTACAGACGATAGCGCCGTCTTGCATCGCCAACAGGTGCTCGATCGCGATGACATGCTTGTCGCCGGTCACACTCACGAAGAGGTCACCCTTGCGCGCCGCCTCGGCCATGGGCATGACGCTGTAGCCGTCCATCACGGCCTCGAGTGCGCGTACCGGATCAACCTCGGTGACAACCACATGGGCTCCGTGACCGTGGGCGCGCATGGCGACCCCGCGGCCGCACCAGCCATAGCCCACCACGACCACCGTCTTGCCCGCCAGCAGAATGTTGGTCGCGCGCAGAACGCCGTCAATCGTGGACTGGCCGGTACCGTAGCGGTTGTCGAACAGATGCTTGGTGTCCGCGTCGTTGACCGCGATGACTGGGAACTGCAGGACCTGGTCGCGCTCCATTGCGCGCAGTCGGATCACGCCCGTCGTCGTTTCCTCCGTAGAGCCCTTGACCCCCTCCGCCAGTCTCCTGCGTCCCTCCGCACCGAGCTCCTCCGCCAGGGCACGCACCTGAGGGTTGAGCTGATCGAGCCTTCCCAGCCCGAGAAAGATGAGGGATGACACGAGGTCAGCGCCATCATCCATGGTCAACGTCGGCCCCATCTCGAGACAGGAGCGGACATGGGCGTAGTAGGTGTCGGTGTCCTCTCCCTTGATTGCGAACACCGGGATGCCGAACTCGCTGACCAGGGCGGCCGCGACATCGTCCTGCGTCGACAGCGGGTTCGAGGCACAGAGACGCAGCTCCGCCCCCCCGGCCGCCAAGGTGCGGGCGAGGTTGGCGGTCTCGGTCGTGACGTGAAGGCAGGCGGCAATTCGCTCTCCCGCCAAAGGCCGTTCCTTCTCGAAACGTTGCCGGATCGAGCGCAGCACCGGCATGTGCCGGTCCGCCCACAGGATCCGCTGCAGGCCTGCCGGCGCCAACCCAAGGTCCTTGACGTGATGTAGTACTTCCATGATCAACCTCCCGGCGGACCGGCAGATGCTAGCGCGGAATCGGCGACCGCACAACGTTCCCCTGTAGAATCGCCGCATGGCCTTGGATGCCGGTTTCCTTGCCGAGCTGGGTTCCGTTCTCTCGGAGGATGAGGTCATTCACGAAGGCGATGAGCTGAGCGAGTACGGCAGCGACGAAACCGAGGATCTCTGTTTCGTGCCCCAGGTCGTAGTGCGACCGCGGCGCGCCGAGGCCGTTGCCGAGATTCTGCGGCTCGCGTACGGCCGCAGTGTGCCGGTGACACCGCGCGGCGGCGGTACCGGGCTCTCGGGAGGGGCGCTCCCGGTACGGGGTGGCCTCGTGTTGTCGCTCGACCGACTGAACCGCATTCTCGAGATCGACGAGGAGAACATGGTTGCGGTGGTCCAGCCCGGGGTGGTGACGCAGGTGCTGCAGGAGGAGGTCGAGCGGCGCGGCCTGTACTACCCCCCGGATCCCGCCTCGCGAGGGTCGTGCACGATCGGAGGCAACCTGGCAGAAAACGCGGGCGGCCCTCGCGCGGTGAAGTATGGCGTCACGTCCGACTACGTCATGGGTCTCCACGTCGTGCTCGCCGACGGGACCCGGATCCAAGCCGGGGGGCGCTGCCGCAAAGACGTCGCCGGCTACGATCTGAAGCGGCTGCTGGTCGGTTCCGAGGGGACCCTCGGTGTCATCACACAGGCGACGCTAAGGTTGATCCCGCTGCCCGCGCACAGGGCGCTCTTCCTGGCCGGCTTCGACAGTCTTCGCGGGGGACTCGACGGCGTTCTCGCCGTCCTGCGGGAGATGACCCCTTCGGCGTGCGAGTATCTCGAGCGGGCCGCAATCGAAGCAGCAGCAGCCCATCTCTCTCGTCGGGCACCGCTGCCCGGATCGGAGTCCTACGTCCTGATGGAGGTCGACGGCCTCACAGAGGCAGACGTCGAGGCACAGATGGTGGCCGCCGGCGAGATCTTGGACAGCACCGGCGCCGCAGAGGTCATTGCGGCGGTATCGCCGCGCGAACAGGAAGAGCTGTGGGGCCTGCGGCGCGCGGCCGGCGAGGCGGTCAAGGCTCTGTCCACCTACAAGGAGGAGGACTGCGCCGTGCCACGATCGCGAATTGTGGATCTGGTTCTCGGCGTCAAGGAGATCGCTGCCGGTCACGGAGTCAGGACTATCTGCTACGGGCATGCAGGCGACGGCAACATTCACGTCAACGTGCTCCGGATGGACGCCGACGATCGGACCTGGACAGAGGAGCTGCCGCGAGCGATCGAGGAGATCTTCCGGCTTACCATTTCGCTCGGCGGGACGATCACAGGCGAGCACGGCGTCGGCTACACCCAGCGTCGCTACCTGCCCATCCAGCTCGGCGAGGCCGAGCTCGACGTTCTGAGACGCATCAAGGGGGCTTTCGACCCCCGAGGTGACCTCAACCCGGAGAAGGTGTTGCCCGACACCGGGCAGGGTTCCTGAGCCGCCAGATCCTCTCACGAAGCGAGAGCCGATGAGAGCGGCTTTCCCTGCGCGTCTGATCCGGGCCGGGCAGTCGAGCGTCACGGGTGAACCAGCAAGAGAGGAGTCGGAGTACGGCCACCGGTAGTCTGTCGCCGGGCGAAAGAGCCGGATGTGAGCGGTGGGGGAGTGCTAAAATAAGGGGTCCGGCACGGGAGGGAATCGTGGAGTTCGAGGTCGGCGACAGGGTTGTCTACCCGAGCCAGGGGGTGTCGGTGGTGGAGACCATCGCCGAAGAGGTCCTGGCCGGGCAACCGATGCGCTGCTACCATCTCCGCCTGCTGAGCACTCAGTCAAAGGTGATGGTACCGGTCGATAACTCCGAGCGAGTTGGGCTGCGGCCGCTGGCAGAGGGGTCCGAGGTTCTGCGGGCGATGAAGCGGCTCAAGGGCCAAGACGCTAACCAGGAGCACGACTGGAAGGACCGGTATCGTGCCAACCTCGACCGGATCAAGACCGGAGATCTCGACGAGATCGTCGACGTGCTCCTGTGCCTGGCCGAAGTCGCCTCGAGAAAGACACTCTCCTTTCGCGAGCGGAAGATGTACGACCATGCCCGACAGCTCCTCGTCTTCGAGGTTGCCGAGGTTGAAGGTCGTGACCCGGACGAAGTCGATCGTGAGATCGAAGGCGTCCTGCGGCAGCGGGAAGATGAGGGCTTCGGCGAGGGCTGAACATCGTCGAGGGCTCGAGCTGACCGGCACCGATTCGGTCCGGAGGATGGCTCAGTGCCCTCTCTCGACCGGCCCATCGCAGGGTCGTGAATGAACGACCAACGCACTCCCTGGTATCTGAAGCTGCACTGGCAGGTTCTCATCGCGCTCGGGTTCGGCTTGGTTTTCGGCGTCGCGTTCCCGAAGGCGGCGGAGGACCTGGGCTTCCTCGGCGATCTTTTCCTGCGGCTCCTGACGATGATCATCGTCCCGCTGATCTTCACCTCATTGGTCAACGGCATCACCAGCCTCGGCAACGCTCGCAGCGTGGGCCGCGTCGGCGTGCGAACCGTCGTGTACTACATGGCGTCGACGACCGGCGCCATCATTGTCGGGTTGGGTCTGGTCAACATCCTCCACCCCGGCCACGGGCTGCATATCGGGAACGGAAGCCTGCCGGAGGGACTGAACGCCACCTCGCAGTCGCTCCCCGTATTTCTGCTCCACATGGTTCCCGACAATATCGTTTCGGCGATGGCACGGGGACAGATCCTGCCGGTCATCACCTTCGCGATCCTGTTCGGCATCTTCCTCACTGGCCTCAACGACGAGCGCGGGCGTGCCGTACAAGCAGTCGTGGACGGCGTGCTCGACGTCATCCAGCGGCTGACGCTGGCGATCGTGCGTCTGGCTCCGGTCGGCATCTTCGCGCTGCTGGCGCGTGAGGTGGCCCGGTCCGGCATCGACGTCATCCTGTCCCTGTGGCGATACTTCCTCGTCGTTGGCCTCGGCCTCGTCATTCACGCCATGATCACTCTGCCTCTGCTCCTGCTTCTGCTTGGCCGCAGGAGCCCCCTGAAGTTCGTACGTGCTGTGCTCCCGGCGCTAGCAACGGCGTTCTCGACCGCCTCGTCCTCAGCGACGCTGCCCCTGAGTATGGAGTGTGCCGAGCAGGAGGCGAAGCTGCCTCGAGGCATCGTGAGCTTCGTGCTGCCGCTCGGCGCAACGGTGAACATGGACGGTACGGCTCTGTACGAAGCGGTTGCGGCCCTCACGATCGCTCAGGTGTACGGCGTTCACCTGAACCTCACCCAGCAGCTGGTCGTGCTGTTGACGGCACTGCTGGCTTCGGTGGGGGCGGCGGGAATCCCCATGGCAGGATTGGTCATGCTGGTTGTCGTGCTCAAGGCCGTGGGCTTGCCGCTGGAGGGAATCTCGACCATCATTGCGGTTGATCGCGTGCTTGACATGATGCGAACCGCCACCAACGTGTGGAGCGACCTCGTTGGCGCAGCGGTCGTCGCCCGGTTCGAAGGGAGCACAGGATGAAGCGTCCGATGGTTCTCGCGCTGGCCCTCGCTACGGCGGCCTCCTGGACCGTTGCCGCAAGCTCGCTCGGTGAGATGTTCCGGACCGAGCTCGAGGTGCAGCGTCGCCTCATGAAGACCACGATCAAGACCCTCGGCGATCACCAGGCCGACCTCCAGGAAGCCTGGACACGCGCCGATCGACTCACCGAGGACCTGCTGAGAGCCGAGCAGGATGGGGAGAGCGCAGCCAGCTTGCGCCTGCGCGACCAGGATCTGCGGGAGGCAGAGGGCGAGCTGATCATGCACATCCTTGCCAGCCAGCGCCTGCGCAGCCAGATAACCGAGATCCAGACGCGGATCGAGCAGATACAGGAGATTCT
>JAJDNH010000048.1 GCA_022340775.1 Acidobacteriota bacterium | reverse complement strand
GTCGTGTACTCCATCGCCCGGAAGAACGCGTCCTGGCCGAGATGGCCGAACTTTCCGGGACAGAAGCTCTGGAAGTAATCCGGGTTGTGAAACTCGTAGCAGAACGAGAAGTGATCCGCACCGAGATCGATCAACCAGTCGTACTTCCAGTGGTCATGCGGCAGCACGGGAGCCACCTGCACGCCCAGGAAGCCGCCGACCTGCTCGCGCACCGCCTTGACGTACGGAGCCGCCCGGTTGAGGCCGTGGGCGCGCGTGTGCTCCGGCTTGTCCTCCCACTGGTAGCCGGCGTTGAAGTGCGTGAAGGTAACGCCGGACTCCTCCTTGGCGGCGCGCGCCACCTCGACGACGTCCGCCACCCGCTTTCGCGTCACCTCGTTGACGCCGACGTTGACGCCCGAGGTGCAGAAGGCGCAGTTGGCGTTCTCCTCCGGGTTCCAGAACATGCACGCCTCGGAGACGTAGATGCCGAGGTAGGTGCCCTGGAGCACTCCGATCTTGGACATCGGCACCCCGGTCGAAGTCGTCCGTTCGTACCACGCCGGGGTCGGCGGGATGTGCACCTCGTAGTCCTCGTCCGAACGGGTGTCGATGACCTGGTAGCCTCCGGCCTCACTCCACCGCACCAGATACGGGGACAGGGCGCAGAAGTCCTCCTCGACCGGCGCGTTCATCCAGATGTCCTTGAGATCGCCGGGAATCACCAGCTCGAGCCCGGACCCCAGCCCCGCCCGCGTGCGCGAAAAGAGGCGTGCATCGCGGTCCAGTCGGCACGACGCATCGATTCGTAAACCCTTGCAGAACAGGTCAATCTCGAGCTCGCCCGGGTTCAGCCGTGACATCCGTCCCCCCTCTGGCGGATTCTACCACCGCAGCCCCTGCTATCCTGGAAGGGCCTGACAGCAGGAGGTGCACCATGCCGGACAAGGTCTACAAGAAGCTCCGCGTGACCGGATGCTCCCAGACCAGCTTCAAGCACGCCGTCGAGCTGGCCGTCGCGAAGACCGCCGAGTCGGTCCGCGGCTCGGCCTGGTTCGAGGTCGTCGAGCTGCGCGGCGCCGTCGCCAACGGCGAGGTCAAGGAGTGGCAGGCGACCGTCGACATCGCCTTCAAGGTAGATTGACCCGATTCATTCACTCGCAATCTACTGCGACCGGCGATACGCCAGCCATCGCTGTGCTCTTCGCGTCTCGGTGTCCTCAACATACCGTCAAGTATGCCTGCGGCACCTCGACGCTCAGAACCCAGCGCTGACAACCGTCTTGCCAGTCTCGCTACGATCGCTCATGGATGACTCGGGTTAGCAGCCTGCGCCCAAGTTCGGCTGGCGGCGGGGAACTCCTTCTCTGACACCCCGGCGGCCGCGCGGTCGCTCTGGACCGCCCGGCCGCCGGAGCTGTAGAAGGCCGTCACCCCAGACCTTCCGCAGAACATGAGAGAAGCGCGCTCCACAGCATGTGCCGCTCGAACGGGCGTGCCGGGCGCGGCATCTTCCCTGAAGCGCGATGGGCGGCCGAGCTCGAGGGGAGGGAAATGCCGACGCCGGGACAACCCTGCAGGAAAGCGAGCCCATGGCCGTGGCCAAGGGGGTTGGAAGCGCGCAGCGCTGGAAAGGGGGAAGGCTGGCCATACGGCCATCTCGCTTTCCAAAGGTTCACCGGCGCCGAAGGCGACGAGTAGCCTCGGCCCTTGCCGTTCAGAGAACGGCCTCAAGATTGAACGAGGCGGCCCGAGTGGCTTCCGGCGGTCACCACGAAGTCGCCCATCCCCTCTCGTCGCCGTGCGACCGCCGGAAACGCGAGGCGGGCGGTCGCGCCGGGCCGCCCGGCCGCCGGAGGTGCGGAGAATGCTCCCCCCACCGCGCGGAGAATGCAGCTCCGGGCGTTCATGAGCCACAACGGCCACTCATGAGCTGCAGCCGGCCTTCATGAGCTGAGACGGGCGTTCATGCGGTGCCAGGGCACCCGCGCCGGCACGGCGAACCGCTCAGATGCTCCGACGCGTCAGGCAAGGTACCTCAGCACCCATGCGCCGACGATGCTACCCTGCCCCCCATGGCGCGCTGCGCATTTTGCGAGGCCCGCAAGGGCAAACGCTCCTGCCCTGCGCTGGGCGGGATGATCTGCGCCTCGTGCTGCGGCGAGAACAGGCTCCGCACCATCGACTGCCCCCCCGACTGTCCCTGGCTGGGCGGCTTGAGTGCGATCGCCGACCGGTCGGCGGCCGATATGAAGATCCCGGACGAGGCATGGGACTCCGCCCAGGACCTGCTGTTCTCCAGCCTCGGCCGCGGCCGGGGGCGCTGGTTCCTGGACGCGGCCGAGCGGGTCTTCGGTCTGCGGGAGCATGATCCCGAGAACTGGGAGAGATCGACCGTCATCAGCTACGCCGCCCTTGTCGCCCGAGACGCCGAAGGCAAGCGGCACGTCGATCGCGTCTTCGACGCCAACGCCCGGGATCTCGATCCCGCCCAAGCCGCCACCCTGGAGTCGTTCCGGCGCTCGTGGCCCTCCCTGTTCGAGGTCAAAGCCATCGACCGCGGCGTCGGCCTTGACCTGCTAGACATCTTCACCGGCGAGGTGCACTCCGTCAGTGAGGTCAGCCTTGCAACACAGGTGAGTCGCGGCGACATCCTGTTGGCCTGGCTCGGCAGACGCGACGGGGAAATGCAGCTCACCTCCGCCGTGTGCCTGCTGCCTCCCGATTTCGCCGACCAGATCGTGGAGGAGATCATAGACAAGGTCGCCGAGCTCCGCCACGACCGGCCGGACACCGATGCTCACCAGCTCGTCGCCGAGCTGTCCTGGGTTACCATCGCCAGGATCAAGCAGCTGACCGCCGGCAGGAGACCCGAGCTCCGCACCACCGACGGGGACCAGATGCTCTGGTGCGAAGCACGCTTCGAGGTCTCCGACCCGGTTCGGGTCCGGGACGAGCTGGCACGGTGCCCCGACATCGATCACGACGACGAGGACTTCGTCTGGCTGGAGCCGGACGGCGGCGCCGGCTTCGGCGAAATGCCGCGGATCCTGGGTGCCATCGCGATTCAAGACGACGAGCTGGTTCTGACGACCCAATCACACCCGCGTCTCGATCGTGGCCGTGCCATGCTCGAGGAACGCCTGGGCAGTCTGATCTCCCACTGGTCAACCACGGCCGAACCGATCGAGGACCTGCTCGATCGCCCAGCTGCCGACGAGGAACCGCCAGTCGACGACCTGATCAGCGATGACGTCAAGCGGGACACGATCGGCAGGATGCTGCGGCGCCACTACACCGCCTGGCTCGACGATACCCTCCCCGCGCTCGACGGGCGCACCCCACGCGAGGCCGCCCGCGACCCCGAAAGCCGCGAACAGGTGGACCGCATGCTCGACGACATCCAGGAGCTCGCCGCCGGCATGCCCGGCGGGGAGACCCTCGATGTCACCTGGATGCGCGATCAGCTCGGCCTGCTCGACGACCTCCACGCCCCGGACCTGACCTACGACCCGGAGGACGCCCCCGACCCAGATGACTGGCTGGCCCTCGACGAAGCCGAGCGGACCCGGCTTGTCGAGCTCGCGCACGCCTCGACGCCGGATGTTCTCGATGAACCTGGCTCGCCCAAGGCTCACGCGGTCATCCACGTCGTGGTCGAAAACCAGATTGCCAGCGGCAACCCGCCGATCGCCCGCGCCACGCTCGACCGCCTCATGGCCGAGGGCGCCTCCCGTCACGCCGGCGTGCACGCCGTCGGCTCGGTGCTGGCCGAGATGATGCACGGCATCATGAAGTCGAACGTGCCATTCGACGCCGACAAGTACACCTGCCTCCTGGAGCAGCTGAACGCCGACGACTGGATTGCTCAGCCCGACGAGTGAGCCGCCATCGTCATCTTCTGCCTGGCCTTTGCGCCGGCGCACCCCGAAGTAGGGCGCGTTCAACCGGGTGCGCAGAGTGCGGCATCTCCCCGCAGCACAACTGTACAGCTTTCAGAGCATGTGCCGCTCGAACGGGCGTGCCGGGCGCGGCATTTTCCCTGGAGCGCGACGGGCAGCTGGGCTAGACGGGTGGAAATGCCGACGCCGGGCTCCCACGGCCCTTGGCGTTCAGAGAACGGCCTCAAGATTGAACGAGGCGGCCCGAGTGGCTTCCGGCGGTCGCCACGAAATCGCCCATCCCCTCTCGTCGCCGTGCGACCGCCGGACACGCGAGGCGGGCGGTCACCTAGTGACCGCGCGGCCGCCGGATCATCAGAGAACCGCTCCCCCAACGCGCTCCGGAGAATGGTCCGCACGGCGGGGCGTGCCATGCTTCGAGGTTTCCTGGAGTGCGTCCTCTATGCCGGCGCGGTGGCAGGAAACCTCGAGCTTGGCAACCCGCGGGGAGGGCGGTCGGCCGTGTGGCCTCAGCTTCGATGGAGGTGCCTCGGCGCCTGCCCGGAGCGGGCCGTGAAACCGATTCAGAGGCCAATTCCGTTGCCCGCTCCGAGGCAGGCGACGACGGGCGTCTGCAAAGCAGACGTCCGGGCGCCGGAGCTGCAGAGCACCGTCCCCACCGCGCTCCAGAGCATGTGGCGCTCAAACGGGCGTGCCGGGCGCGGCATCTTCCCTGGAGCGCGACCGGCAGCCGACCTCGAGGCAAGGGAAATGCCGACGCCGGGCTCCCTCGGCCCTTGGCGTTTCAGAGAACAGCCCCACGATTGGATGAGGCGGCCCGAGCGGCTTCCGGCGGTCGCCACCGAGTCGCTGATCCCTGCCCGCTGCTTTGCGACCGCCGGGAACGCGAGGCGGGCGGTCGCTTTGGACCGCACGGCCGCCGGAGCCGCGGAGAACCCCTCCCCCAACCGCCCGGAGAACGCAGCCCCTGGACCCTCATGACCCACAACGGCCACTCATGAGCTGCAGCCGGCCTTCATGAGCTGGAACGGCCGCTCATGCAGGAGGTGTGGGTTGCCCGTGTCACCGACCGTTCAAGGCCCATTGCTTCGATACTACAAGCCGGCACCGAAGGGGCACCGAAGCCGAAGTGCCCGCCCCCGCCGGCTCGTAGCCCAGTACTCAACCCCTCTCGGTTAGGTCAGCGAGCAGAGGAGTCGCGGCGTCGAGGATTCCGGCCGCAGCTAGATGGCGTGCGATGCGGACAGTGTCCACCACCTCTTCCAGTGTCGCACCGAGGCTCCTGGCCATGTACGCCTGCGAGCGGGCGCACGCCGCCTGTCCTCGTCCGAGGGCGGCCGCCACAGCGATCAGGGAGCGGTACTTGGCCGGGATCGTGCTCGCCTCGCGACCGACGCTGCTGGCCGAGTTTGCCGCGGTGGCCACAAGCAGGTCCGGTGCCAGATCCTGAAGGTGCTGAGGCCAGTCCGGAAGGGTCTCCCCCATCTTCGCTCGCATCATTGTCAGCACCTGCTCCGTCGTCGGTGGTGTTTGAGCGCTCATCGTCTTCTCCTTTGCAAGATGCCGTCAGGCTCCACTTGCCCGATGGAATCATGTCCACGGTGCCTCAGCGTCTTCAGCCAGTGGTGTCGTCCACCTCGACCAGTCCCTTGACTCGTACCGGCGCCTTGAACCCGGCCAGGAAGGCCCGTACCCCTTTTTTCGTCGTCTCGTCGGCGCCAGACATGCCGCTAGCCGACGTGCGGCTACTCCGTTGCCCGCGCGGCCCCGTGACCGGCGGTGAGCCAGGCTCTGGCGTTCTCGAACAGGTCGTAGAACACTGGCACGTAGATCAGCGTCAAGAACGTCGAGACCATCAGGCCGCCGATTGCCACCACCGCGAGAGGCGAGAGGCGCTCGAGCCCGATCGCCCACTGCAGGGCGATCGGCAGCATGCCCACCGACGTGCCGACGGCGGTCATCAGAATGGGCCGGGTGCGCACCCGCACGGAGCCGACGAGCGCGTCGTGCAGGCTTTCCCCGCGACCCCGCGCTTCCTGGATGAAGTCGATGAGCAGGATCGAGTTCTTGACCACGATGCCGGCCATGAGGATCATCCCCATGAAGGCGGGCATGCACTGGTGCTTACCGACGAGCAGCATTGCCCAGGTGGCGCCGATCATCCCCAGAGGGATCGCGACCATGATCGTGAGCGGGTGGAGGAACATTGGTGCCAGGCTTCCATATTTAGTGATTCTCCGGTGGTGAGCTTTCCGACCGTTTGGAGAGCCGCTGCAAGAGACCGCGATCCAGAGTCTCATACGCCTCCCCGAACTCTCGGTCCGTGCGCCGCAACCTCGAACCCTGCCCCGCCCACACACTCACCTGCTGCCCCGGCCTTCCCATTGCCTCCGCCATGACACGCGAACGCAGCCCCCATCGTTCCACCGCCAAGACCGAGCTGAGCCTCCGCGCCCTCACAACTCGGCGGTCCTTGGTCCTGGATCGAATCAACTCGGAGTCCACTCCCAGCTCCTCAAACGCCGCTTCCAAAAACTCCTTCGCCGAAACCTCCGGACGCTCCGCAACACTGCTCCGACCCAATACGTCCAGGTAGGGAACTCCAGGATCAAACCACAGCTCAGTGTCGGGCTCCCCGCGAAGATGAAGTCCCTCCGCGCGCAGCGGTACGTCGCCGATCTCCTCAACCGCCGCTCTCACCGCCGACTTGTACCGCCGTAGCGCGCCACGCCGCGTCGTCCCGAAGCACAACAACGCCTGATCCCGACTTACCAGCCCCTCGAACCGACCATTCACGATCTCCCGCTGGCCCGAGTACGGGTACTCTATAGGATCCTGAACGACACCGGCCCGCACTGGATTTAGGTGAACATAGAGAATCAACTGCCATAGGTACCCCTCGTCCTCCACCACCTTCGCCTGGTACCGGCTCTGCCACATAGGCCCGCTTCGCCCCATCCGCCGGTTAAACCGCCGGCTGAACAAGTTCTGAATCCGGTGTAACCCCCGCCACAAGGGCGCCTCCCCCGATCGAACCACCAAGTGATAGTGGTTCGCCATCACGCACCACGCCAGCACGCTCCATCCATCTCGCTCCTTCACCTCCTCCATCAGCCCGATCAGTTCCTCCGCCGCTCCCGGCTCCTCGAACAGCCTCTCCCCGCTCGAGACCCGGTTGTACACGTGGTACACCACTCCAGGCACCAAGATCCTCGGCTTCCTCCCCATGCGACCTCGTACGCCAGCTTAATCCAGAATCACTAAATATGGAAGCCTGGCACCGATGCTGATGCGGCTGGGCACCGATGCGGCTGGGGTTGACACGTCTTTGGCAATTTGGCAAAATAGCCAAACTATGACTGTCATACCCGCTCTCGACGTCGCCGACACCGCCCGCCTCAAGGCGCGGGCGGAGGTCATGAAGGCCCTCGGGCACCCTACCCGGCTGTTCGTTGTGGAGGAGCTGGCGCGCGGCGAGCGCTGCGTGTGCGAGCTGCAACAGATGATCGGCGCCGACGTCTCGACCGTCTCGAAGCACCTGTCGGTGCTGAAAAACGCCGGCCTAGTGGTGGACGACAAGCGCGGCACCCAGGTCTTTTACGCCCTGCGCGTGCCGTGCGTCCTCAACTTCTTCGGCTGCGTCGAGGCGATCATCGCGGAGGCCGGCGACCCGGCGGCTGCTGTAGTCCGCCAGCCCGATGTGGCCCGAGAAAGGACGACCTCGTGAACGCAACGGCGGTCAGCGGATCAGGCGTGAACTGGAAGGCCGAGTGGAAGCCGTTCGCGCTGATGGCCGCGGTGTTCCTTGCCTTCTACTACCTCCCCGTCGATGCGCCCCGCTTCCGCGGAGCCCTTATCGAGTCCCTCGAGCTCACCAAGTGGTACGCCCAGGAGCACGTGCTCCTCTGCCTGGTCCCGGCTTTCTTCATCGCTGGGGCGATCTCCGTATTCGTGAGCCAGGCGGGGGTGATGCGATATCTGGGGCCGCGCGCCCCCAGGGCGGTAGCGTACGGGGTTGCGGCGGTGAGCGGGACGATTCTCGCGGTCTGCTCGTGCACGGTGCTCCCCCTGTTTGCAGGCATCCACACCATGGGTGCCGGCCTCGGGCCGGCCACCGCGTTTCTGTACTCCGGGCCCGCCATCAACATCCTCGCGATCGTGCTCACTGCCGCGGTGCTCGGCCCGCAGCTCGGCATCGCGCGAGCGGTCGGCGCCGTGGTGTTCGCGGTCGTCGTCGGTGGGGCGATGGCGGTCATCTTCCGCCGCTCGGAGCAGGCGCGCACCGAGGCGGCGCTGGCAATGCCGGAGCCCGAGAAGGGACGCCCACTGTGGCAGAGCGGCCTATTCTTCGGCGCTCTCGTCGCCATCCTCGTCTTCGCCAACTGGGGTCGGCCCGAGGGGCAGACCGGGGCCTGGTGGTGGCTGTACGCGCACAAGTGGCAGCTGACCGCTGCCGGGGCGGTCGGGCTCGGCGCGGTCCTCAACCGTTTCTTCGATCTCGCGCTGTGGAAGGTGGCGGCGACGGCTGTGGCGACGGTGGCGGCAGCCGTGCTGGCGCCGGAGGAGCCGGTGCTGGCCTTCAGCGTGGGTACCGTCGGCCTGGGCCTGGCGGTGGCGCGGGAGCGCGGTGAGCTCGGTGAGTGGTTCGCTGCGAGCTGGGGCTTCGCCAAACAGATCCTGCCGCTGCTGTTCGCCGGCGTACTGGTCGCCGGCCTGCTGCTGGGGCGACCCGGGCATGAGGGGCTGATCCCGTCCGCGTGGGTGGCCGGTTCGGTGGGTGGCAACGGGGTGATCCCGACCCTGTTCGCAGCGGTGGCGGGGGCGTTCATGTACTTCGCCACCCTGACCGAGGTACCGATCCTGCAAGGGTTGCTGGGCTCCGGCATGGGGCAGGGGCCGGCCCTCGCCCTTCTCCTCGCGGGTCCGGCCCTATCCCTGCCCAACATGCTGGTGATCGCGGGCGTGATGGGCTGGAAGAAGACAAGCGTCTACGTCGGGCTGGTGGTGGTCCTGGCGACCATCACCGGAGTGCTCTACGGAGCGGTCGTCACATGAGGCAAGGGAGGAAAGATGAAGAAGATCGAAGTCCTGGGAACTGGTTGCCCCAAGTGCGTGAAGCTGGCGAACGCGGTGTGCCAGGCTGCTGACGAGCTGGGGCTCGAGTACGAGCTGGAGAAGGTGACCGACATCAAGGCCATCGTGGGTCGCGGAGTCATGATGACTCCGGCCTTGGCGGTTGACGGAAAGGTCAAGGTGGTCGGGCGTGTGCCCGATCTCGACGAGCTGAAGACCCTGATCGGGTAACGAGGAGGTAACGATGCGCACGTCCTGGTTGATTGCTCTCTTTGTAGCCGTGCTTCTGGCCGCCGTGGTGGCCATGCCATCCGCTGCCGGTGGAGGCGCCGCCGTGGCACCCGTCAAAGGTGTCGTCGTCTACTACTTTCACGGTGACGTCCGCTGCGCCACCTGCCGCAAGCTCGAGGCATACACCAAGGAGGCCGTCCGCACCGGCTTCGCCGAGCAGCTCGCTTCCGGCGCCATGTCCTTTCACGCCGTCAACGTCGACGAGACGCCGAACAAGCACTTCATCACCGACTTTCAGCTCACGACCAAGGCAGTCGTGGTCGTCGAGTATGCCAACGGCAAGCCCGTCCGTCATACGAATCTGAACAAGATCTGGCAGCTCGTTGGCAATAAGGACCACTTCTTTGCATACGTCCAGGCCGAGACCCGCGCGTTCCTCAAAGGAGCGTGAGGTGGAGATCACCGGCCTCGCCTTGGTCAGCGCCCTATGGTTGGGGCTGCTGACCTCGATCAGCCCCTGCCCTCTGGCGACCAACATCGCCGCCGTCTCTTTCGTTGGCTCCCGGGTCGGCTCACCGCGTCGTGTGCTACTCGCAGGCGCCCTGTATACGGCCGGCCGCAGCCTCGCGTACCTCGTCCTCGGCGCCACGGCGGTGTGGGGTCTGATGTCTCTGGTGGAGGTCTCCTCGTTCCTGCAGGGGCCGGCTCACAAGGCGCTCGGCCCCCTGATGATCGCGGTTGGGCTGCTGCTGCTCGGCGTGTTCACCCTCGACGTTGGCGGGGGCCGCCTGGCCGCGTCGATGCAGGGCAGGGCCGAGCGATGGGGAGTCTGGGGCGCCCTGCCCCTGGGCGTGGTCTTCGCGCTCGCATTCTGCCCCGTGTCGGCCGGCCTGTTCTTCGGCTCCCTCCTGCCACTCGCGTTGAGCCGCAGGTCGCCGCTGCTCCTGCCGGGCGTGTACGGCCTCGGGACGGCCATTCCGGTCGTGATCTTCGCGGTGCTGATTGCTCTGGGCGTGAGCTGGCTCGGCCGGGCGTTCGAGAAGGTCACGACCTTCGAGCTATGGGCGCGGCGCACCACCGGAGCGGTCTTCGTCGTCGTCGGAGTCTACGAGACCCTGCGGAGCTTCGGGGTGGCGGGGTGAAGTGGACGGCGAGTCGGGTCGCCTGCATTCTGGCGGTGTTCGGTCTGCTCGCTTGCGCTGCCGAGGTGGCTGCGGAGGACCCGCCGGTGCTCCGGCTCGGGAGCCTCTGGTTCCTCTCGGAGCAGCGGCTCGAGCAGGATCAGAGCACGACGACCGAGCTTGTGGTCAAGCGCGGCCACCTCGACCTCTATCTCGACCTGGCGAGCTGGGCGACGGTCCGGGTGACCCCGGACGTCACGGTGGACGCTCATGGCGACGCGCACGCGCCGGTCAAGTACGCGTACCTGCGCCTTTCACAGAGCAAGCTGGGTTGGCTTCGGGCGGCGCATATCGATCTCGGACGGGTACCTACGCCGTGGTACGGCTTCGCCGAGTCGGTCAATCGATATCGCATGCAGGACGGGACCTTCATGGACCGGCTCGGCTTCTTCAGCTCGGCGGACGAGGGCGTTGCCGTCGGTGGGCTCCTCGGCCAGGGGCTCCCGGACCGGTTCCTCGAGGGTGTTCGGCCGGCCTTCCCCGGCCGGTGGGGGTCGTTCGTGGTGGGGGTGTACACGGGCAGCGGGTTCAAGGAGCCCGACCGCAACCATGGGCTCGTCTTCCAGGGCCGTCTCAGCCTGCGGCCCCTTCCGGACGCGGCTCCCGGGCTCCAGCTGTCGGCCCTGGCAATACGGGGCGCCGGCAACACGGCGGCGAGCCCAGATTGGACGGTGGACGCGCTGCTCGTCAGTTGGCAGTCACGATACCTGGTGACCACTCTCCAGGGCGAAGAGAACTGCGGCGTCCAGTCCGGGGCCTGGGTCGACGCGGGTGGCCGCGCCCTGCCCGGCCGTGGGTGGTCGGCCTTCACCGAGCTGCGCCAGGGCCCGGGGCGGGGATGGGCGTCGTTTGTCCGCTACGACAGGTTCGACCGCGACCACAGGCGGCCGGGCGGCCGCCTCGAGCGCACGATCGTGGGCGTGGCCCGTCACCTCGCCGGAGGCAGCGCCGTGCTGCTCGACTGGGAACACGTAGACCCCGAGGCGGCTCCTTCGTCCAACCGCCTCCAGCTGACGCTGCAGCTGCGGCTGTCGCCTCGTCCGATGGCCGATTTCTAGGCGGAGGCGGAACAGGGCTCAGACCGACGCTGAGCGGATTGCACAGAGCATCTCCCGGGCGATCTGCCGGCAGCGCTCGTCGTACTTCTGCTCCTCGAGATCGGTTCCGTCGAACTCGTTCGGGTCGTCGTAGCGAATGGCGATCCGCTCGGCGGCGCCGAAGACCACCGGGCACCCCTCGTCCGCTGCGGAGCAGGTCATGATGGCGCAGAACCCCTCCTTCGGGTTGGGCGGTTGGTCGTAGACCTTCGAGAAGCAGACCATGGGCTCCGCCTCGTCCGAAACCCGGACGGAGTACCTCGGGTTGGGACCTTCGTTTCCAGCGGCGATACGGAACCCGGCACGCTCGAGGGCCGCGACTGCCCGTGGGTTGAACGCCGTCAGCTCGGTGCCGCCGGAGTAGGTCTCGACCCCGGAGAGCCCGTACAGCTCGGCCGCGGTCTGGCACCAGACCTGCGCGAGGTGCGAGCGACGCGAGTTGTGGGTGCAGATGAAGACGAGCTTCGCTGCCTCCCCGGCGCGAACCCGCTCGCGGATGAAGTTGGCGAGCCGGTCCAGGTCCGCCTTGCGCTCGGTAGGAATCAGATCCAATTCGCCCCAGACTTCGTTGATGTAGGTCGAGAGCTCGGGGTAGAGAGGCAACTTCGGCCCGCGCATGGCACCCCCTCCGCTCACACCGATTCAGCCACGGCCTCAGCCGGCGCCTCCTTGAAGTAGCGCCTCCGGAAGTACAAGGCGACGTTCACCAGGCTGATCAGCACCGGGACCTCTACCAGCGGCCCGATGACCGCCGCGAAGGCCACGCCCGAGTCGATGCCGAAGGTGGCAATGGCCACCGCGATGGCGAGCTCGAAGTTGTTGGAGGCGGCAGTGAAGCTCAGGGTGGCCGAGCGGCCGTAGTCCGCACCAACGCGTTTCGACATGAAGAACGACACCAGGAACATGACCACGAAGTACGCCACGAGTGGGATGGCGACGCGCACTACGTCGAGGGGGAGCTCGACGATGTACTCGCCCTTGAGCGAGAACATCACTACGATGGTGAAGAGCAGTGCGATCAGGGTGATGGGTGAGATCTTGGGGATGAACTTGGTGTGGTACCAGTCCTTGTTCTTGATCCTGATGAGGGTGAAGCGGGTGATCACGCCGGCCAGGAACGGGATCCCGAGGTAGATGAACACGCTCTCGGCGATCTGCCCGATGGTCACGTGCACCTCGACGCCGGTCAAGCCGAACAGGGGAGGCAGCACGGTGATGAAGAACCAGGCGTAGACCGAGAAGAAGAGCACCTGGAAGACCGAGTTGAAGGCGACCAGTCCGGCGCAGTACTCGGTGTCGCCGCTGGCCAGCTCGTTCCACACGATGACCATGGCGATGCAGCGGGCAAGTCCGATCATGATCAGCCCGACCATGTACTCGGGCTTGTCAGCGAGAAACGCGATCGCCAGCAAGAACATGAGGACCGGGCCCACGATCCAGTTTTGGACCAGAGACAGGGCGAGCACCTTCCAGTCCCGAAACACGCTTCCCATTTCCTCGTAGCGCACCTTGGCCAGGGGCGGGTACATCATCAGGATGAGGCCGATGGCGATGGGAATGTTCGTGGTGCCCACCGAGAAGTGGTTCCAGAAGCCGGCGACCCCGGGCCACAGGTATCCCCCGCCGACGCCGACGATCATCGCGACGAAGATCCACACCGTCAGATAGCGGTCAAGCAGGGACAGCTTCTTGGCTACACTTTCGCGAGCGGTCATTCGCATCCTCCCGGGCCCTGATGGCCGCCGTCGGCTGCGGCGTTGGACCGTGCCCTGGCACGAGCTTCCTCGAAGCCGAACCGGCACAGCTCCTCGACCGGCACCTCGCGCAGTGCCTCCACGAGTCTGGTGTCGGCGTCGACCGTGGGGTCGCCGGCGAGAGATGCCATCGCGACGTCGACCCATGCCCTCGTCTGCTCATCTGGCGCAATGCTGACGTAGACCCAGCGGCCGTCCTTGCGATCGACAACGACGCCGCAGCGCTTGAGCTCCTTGAGGTGCACGGATACGGTAGAGGGCGCCAGCTTGAGCACCTCGGTGACCTGGCAGACGCACAGCTCGCCCGTCTGGAGCATGGCCACGATACGAAGGCGTGCCGGATGGCCGAGGGCACGTGCCACGGCGACGGCTGAGTCGAGCAGGGGTGGTATCATTTCGTCACCTTGCGAATTGTCGCATGGTCCACCCGGACTGTCAAACTGAGTCGGGGCGTGGTTCGGCTAGGCACCACTGACGAACGGCGTCTCGTGAGGGAGACGGCCCTGCCCTGTGGAAGGGAGTCGACACTGCGGCCCGGCTGCGGCTTGTGGCCGTAGCCGTGGGGGTGCTCCACCCCTCCGCCCACCCATACCGGCGGCCCCCTCCCACCACTTACCCCGCCCACCCCCACCGGTTCGCAGCCCGGCACTCAGCTCCCCTCCGCCCACTGAAACCGATCAAGTACCAGCCCGTTGAATTCGCCGTCAAGCTGAGTGCCGGGCGGAGAGGGCGGGGGGCGGCGTACTGGCCACCCGCAGGTGGGCCGTAGACCGACGACCGGAGGCTCCGCCAAAGCCGATCTAAAGAAAAGCCGTCCACATGGACGGCTTTGAGATCGGCTTTGGTGGAGCCGAAGGGGCTCGAACCCTCGACCTCTAGAGTGCGATTCTAGCGCTCTCCCAACTGAGCTACGGCCCCACGCGTTGGGACGCGAATGGTAGCGCGAAACGGTCGGCCACGCAAGCTGTTGTTCGGCCGAAGGCTCAGTGAACGCGTCAGTTGACGGCGGCGCTCGATTGCCCTGTGGCGACGGTCGCGGCCGCCGCCTCATCCACCGGGTGCGGGAGCACCCCGAGGTGGATGACGGAGGCGTGGGGCGGGACGTGGTAGACGCGCTCGGTGGCCTTGATGAAGTCCTCCGCCTTGGCCGCGAAGATGTTGGGCACGAAGGTCTGCGGGTTACGGTCGAAGAACGGGAACAGGGAGCTCTGGACCTGGATCATGATCCGGTGGCCCCGCAGGAAGGTGTGGAGGATGCCCTGTAGTGGGATCCGGACGCGGGTCACCTTGTCTGGGGTGAACGGCACCGGGTGGTCGTAGCCGTCGCGGAAGCGGCCGCGGAAGATCTCCGAACGCACCATGCGCTGGGTGCCGCCCAGATCCCGGCCGCCCTCCTTGGGGTCGAAGCCGGGCAACCGCCCGGGGTACTCGTCGATCAGCTTGACCACCCAGTCGGCGCCGGTGCCGGTGGTCGACACCCACAGCTCCGCCTCGAGCGGCCCGGCCAGGGTGAGGTCGGCGGCCAGCGGCTCGGAGCGGTAGACGAGCACATCGGGCCGGTGGGCGGCGAAGCGCTGGTCCTCGGTCATGTACTCGGCGTGCCAGCGAGTGGTGATGGCGGTCGTGTACGGCACCGGCCTAGCCGGGTCGGAGACGTA
>JAJDNH010000031.1 GCA_022340775.1 Acidobacteriota bacterium | reverse complement strand
AGCTATGCCGGCGAGGGGGCCACGTGGCCCCTCCGCTTCCTCTGGAAGCTACCCGCGAATCGTCACTCACGGTAGATCGCGAACCGACGACCCGGCTTACGTGGACAGGGGCTCCTCGAGATCGAGGCTCTGGAGGGGCGTCAGCTCCCAGGCGCCGATGACCTTGTTCTTGCCGTTTCTCTTGGCGAAGTACAGCGCACTGTCTGCCTGCTCCACGAGGTTCGAGGCGGTGTCCGCATCGTAAGGGAAGGCTGCCACGCCGATGCTGACGGTGAGACGGATCGGGTGAGAGAGCTCGCCACCGGCGAAGCGCTCGCGGGCGATCGCCTCACGTAGCCGCTCCAGGACCTCGGAGGCACGCTGGTAGGACAGCCCGGGCAGCACGATCGAGAACTCCTCACCGCCGTAGCGGGCGGCGAAGTCGTTGGCCCGCACGTTCCGGCTCAACAGAGCAGCCAGCTCGACCAGCACCACGTCGCCGATGCGGTGACCGTAACGATCGTTGACGAGCTTGAAGTCGTCAATGTCCACCATTGCGAACGACGCCGTAGTCCGCTTTGCCTGGCACGAGGAGACCGTCTGCTCGAGGACCTCGTCGAGAGACCTCCGGTTCGCGATTCCGGTAAGTGGGTCTTGAAGAGTCTGCCGCTCGACCTCTTCCAGATGCAGCGCCGTCTGCACTGAAGGGCAAACCTGCTGAAGCACGAGCTCGAGCGCACGCAGGTCATCGAGGTCCGGCATGGGCCGCACCGGGTGAGGCACGATCACGATGTAGCCGAGAGTCTCCTCCTTGACAGACAGCGACGCTACCAGGGTGTGCTCTACGCCCGGAGGGTGGGGGAGTCTGAATGGCCAGCGTTCCCAGCGAACCACGTTGAGGTGTGAGACGGTTGAGCCGGAGTCGAGCAACTGCTGGATGTCCGCTTCCCCGATCGCGGGCAACCTCCCCGTTTCACCGGTCCTGTCGCCGGCGTCTCCGGCGCAGGCGGCGAGCACGAACCGCTCGGTTGTCTGCTGCCGCAGGAGAAGGCCGGTCCAGGTGCAGCCGAAGCCGCTGTTCACTCCACGGACCAGGTTCTGCTTGAGGCTGGTCAGGTTGGTCGAGGTCGTGACCAACTGGTTCAGCTCGAGCAAATCGCGGACACGCTTGCTCTGTGACTCGTTTCGCTCTTCGAGAAGGCGCAGCCGGTTGGCCAGGTCGGACCTCGACAGGGCGTCGCGGACGAGGTCGGCCACTGCCCCTCCCAGGCGGTGTTGCGCGGTACCGGGAGCAGGCTGCGGGATCCCGAGCAGAGCGATGAAGGCGATCACCTGCGGTCCCTGCCGAACGGGCAGCAGGAGCTGACTGGAGAACCGTGGGTGCAAATGCAGGACGTCTCCTGGAATGCTCGAGGTCGGCTCGTCGAGACGCTCCGCCCGCCCTGATTGGAACAGAAACCGGGCGCGCTCCCGAATCCTCGGCAGCTCATCTCCGATTTCGGGGCAGGTGATGGCGGAGGGGGCTGTTGCCGTCAGTGCGGGGCTGACAGCGAGCACGGTCAGCTCATGGCTCAGGATCGGCTCCAGCAGCCCGTGCAGGTTTCCGAGGAAGCTCTCCAACGCTTCGCCGTTGGCGCCTTCGGGAAGGGCTTTGGAGGCACGTGCCGCGTCGAGAACGGCGTCAAGCCTGACCGAGCGCGCCGTTTGCTCGCTACTGTGGAGGAGCAGGGCGGGCAGCAGCGTCGGACTGATGATGCCGACGATTGCCAGAATCGGCAGGTGCAGCATGAGCCCGGCAGTGAGGGATATTGCGCCACAGAGGAGGAGCAGGCCGGTGGCCGTCTCTGTCCATGGGCTGCGCTCCTCCCGGTGGGCCTTGGGCAGGAGCGCATGAACGACCGCCGCGACGAGCAAGGCAATGACGAACATCACGGCGACGTCGGACACGGAGCGCGAAAGGTCCGGTTGTCCGGGATGAAAACCTGCCAGGGCCACCGCGACCGGCGGCAGAGCGAGGAGAAGGGCTCGGGGCCGACTGACAGTCTCCATCGCAACCAGGATCGCGGCGAGCAGGAAGACCAGGCCCAGCGACGTTCCGAGCCCGCTGGCGACGAACAGCGTCACCACTCCCCACGGCAAGGCGTTCCACCGCCACTGCCGTGAAGCGAGGCTGATGAGGGCGCAGCCGCCCGTGAGTATCAGAACAGATGTCAACATGACTCGCCGCCAGGAGCCCAACGGAGCCTCTTTGGTCCGGGTGCCCTGACCCATTTCACTACAGACGGAGTGTACCGACGGGTCGGGAGAGAGTCAAAGCCCGGCGGCTGAAAGAGGCAAAGCCTAAGACTCGATCTCATTGTTCTTATGGGTCTTGAAAGGTCAGGTCGGAACCTGTAGAGTCTGCGCGGGATGGGGGAGGGGACCCCGCTGGAGAGGAGGCTGCCGGTGGCACGGCTTGTTCACAAGGAGACCATTGCGCCCAAGTTCACGCGCTATGTCGTGTCGGCGCCCGAGGTAGCGCGCAAGCACCGCGCCGGGCAGTTCGTCATGGTGTTGCTGGGGGAGATGGGGGAGAGAATCCCGCTCACGATTGCGGACTCGGATGCGAACGCGGGCACTATCACGTTGATCGTCCAAGAGGTCGGCAAGACCACCATGGAAATGGCCCAGCTCGAGGTCGGCGCCGAGCTCGGCGTGGCCGGGCCGCTCGGGACGCCGACCCATATTCAGAAGTGGGGTACGTGCGTCTGCATCGGCGGTGGAGCCGGGATCGCACCGATGCTGCCGATTGCGCGCGCGCTCAAGCGCGCCGGCAATCACGTCATCTCGATACTCGGCGGCCGGAGCCAGGATCTCGTGATTCTGCGAGAGGAGATGAAGGCTGCGTCGCACGAGATAATCTTCACAACCGACGACGGTAGCCTCGGCCGCAAGGGTCTCGTCACTCACGCACTGGCGGACCTGGTCGAGGAGCGGGGCAAGCCCGACCTGGTGGTGGCGATCGGACCAGCCATCATGATGAAGGTGGTCTCGGAGCAGACTCGTCCTTTGGGGATTCCTACCGTGGTTTCGTTGAACTCGATCATGGTGGACGGCACCGGGATGTGCGGGGGCTGCCGGGTTGCAGTGGGCGGCGAAAGCAAGTTCGTCTGCGTGGACGGGCCCGAGTTCGATGGGCACGAGGTGGACTTCGACCTCCTGATGAAGCGCCAGAGAACCTACCTGAAGGAGGAGGAGATGGCGCGAAAGCGTTTTCTCGAGGAGCACTCCTGCCATGCGCTGCAGGGCACGGAGGTGAAGTGATGGCACGTGACATCAAGCCGGCAGACCGTCTCAAGATCCCGCGCCAGCCGATGCCGGCTCAGGATCCGCGCGAGCGTGCCAGGAACTTCGATGAGGTAGCTCTCGGATACACCGCGGAAATGGCGCAGACCGAGGCTGAGCGCTGCCTGGCATGCAAGAAGCCGAAATGTGTTGACGGATGCCCGGTAGGCATCGACATTCCCGCGTTCGTCGATGCGGTGCGGCTCGAGGAGTTCGAACGTGCGCTGTCGATCATCAAGGAGATGAACACGCTGCCTGCGATCTGCGGTCGTGTCTGTCCGCAGGAGGACCAGTGCGAGAAGGTCTGCGTGACCGGCAAGAAGCACAAGCCCGTCGCGATCGGTAGGCTGGAGCGGTTCGTGGCTGACCTTGAGCGCTCCAGCGGCGAGATCAAGATGCCGGTCCGGGAGCCGGACACAGGATTCAGGGTCGCCATCGTTGGCTCCGGGCCGGCCGGTCTAACGTGTGCCGCCGAGCTAGCCCGACGCGGGCACGAGGTGACCATCCTCGAGGCGCTCCACAAGCCAGGCGGGGTGCTGGTGTATGGCATCCCCGAGTTCCGTCTGCCCAAGGCGATCGTGAGCGAGGAGATCGAGAACCTGACCCGCATGGGGGTCGAGATCCGTTGCAACTTCGTCGTCGGCAAGACTGCAACCGTCGAGGAGCTCTTCCAGGAGTGGGGCTTCGACGCGGTGTTCATCGGCACCGGCGCCGGCCTTCCGTACTTCATGGGGATTCCGGGCGAAAACTACATCGGCGTGTACTCGGCGAACGAGTTCCTGACGCGTGTCAACCTGATGAAGGGGTTCGACTTTCCGCGGCACGACACGCCGGTACAGGTGGGAAGGCGAGTGGCGGTGGTGGGCTCCGGCAACGTGGCGATGGACTGCCTGCGGACCGCGCTGCGTCTGGGCGCCGAGGAGGTCATCTGTCTGTACCGCAGAACCCGTGCGGAGTCCCCGGCCCGGCTCGAGGAACTGGAGCACGCCGAGGAGGAGGGCATCGACTTCCGTTGGTTGAACTCCCCGGTCGAGATCTACGGCAATGAGGAGGGGCTGGTGACCGGCGTCCGGGTGATCAAGATGGAGCTGGGCGAACCGGACAGCTCCGGCCGGCGGCGGCCCATTCCGATCGAGGGCAGCGAGTACGATGTGCCGATCGACAACGTCATCATGGCCATCGGGCAAGGGCCCAATCCCCTGGTCACTCAGAGCACTCCGGGTCTCGAGCTGAACCGCCGTGGCAACATCGTGGTCGATGAGGAAACGATGATGACCTCGATCCCAGGGGTTTTCGCCGGTGGCGATATCGTGACAGGGGCGGCGACGGTGATCCTCGCGATGGGGGCCGGCAAGACCGCGGCGAGCGGGATCGACCGTTACTTGAGCGAAACGGTTCAGGTTCCTCACGCTCAGCGCGCGGCGTCGTAGCCGACTCGAGCTCCCGACAACGCCGGCCCGAGGGATCGGGCCGCACCCTACGATGCGTGGTTCCCTGCAAGGGACCGGGGCTTCCGTTTATACTTGGGTCGATACCCGTGCCCATGGTGTGCACGGCCGAAGGGTAGCTCTCGGTCTTCGAGATGATAGGAGAGACAGCGCCAGCCATTGCGTCGAGCCGAGCGCACGCGCGAGCGTGGCGAGGATGGTCTCCGTCTGCCCAATGTGCAGCCGCCCAGGCACTATCGCCGTCTGCTGTGGTCTGGAGGTGAGGGGTGTCGATCGGGGGCAACCTCCGCACGATGCCGTTCGCAGATCTGTTGCAGTGGGTTTCCCAGAGTCAGAAGACGGGGACCCTCGCAATCGACGGTAAGGTCTACAGCAAGAAGGTCTACTTCCGTAACGGTCAGGTGGTGGCGGCGTCGTCGGACAACCCCAAGGAGTTCCTCAGTTACTACCTGGTAGGGTGGGGCTTTCTCGAGGAGGACGAGCTCGAGGAGCTCCTCGACATGCAAGACCGGCACGGGACCATGCTGGGGGAGCTTCTCGTCATCGTGGGCAGGCTCACCCGCGATGAGCTCGTCCACGTTCTCAAGGTCAAGACGGAGGAGGTCATCTTCGACCTCTTCCTGTGGGACGAAGGGGAGTTCCGCTTCCTGGACAACATTCTTCCCGCCAAAAGGTTCCAGCCGCTCGATCTGGCCGTGGACGTTCTCATTCTCGAAGGTGTGCGTAGGAAGGACGAGTGGGAACGGATACGGAGCAAGATCCCGGGTGGCCACTGGAGGCCGAGGCTGGTTCGGGCGGTAGAGGTGAAGTCCCTGGGCCAGACGGAGCTCGCCGTCCTGCGCGAGACCAACGGTACCAACAGTGTCGAACGTATCGCGCTGGCCTGCAGGCTGCCGGAGTTCCACGTC
>JAJDNH010000010.1 GCA_022340775.1 Acidobacteriota bacterium | reverse complement strand
GTGTTCGCGAGCTGGATGAGGCGAACCTCCTCGCCTTCCGCCACCGACGCCGCGATCGGCTGCCCGGCGACGTACTGGCCGAAGGTACCCGTGGCGGCATCGTTGTAGGTCCGCGACGAGACCACCAGCGGCCGGCCGCTGGTCACGATCAGCGAGCCTGACGCCGAGCTCTCCGCGAACGCACTGCTGACAAAGTCCTCGATCTTGACGGAGCTCGCCGCCGCCACCTCCACCCGACGGCCGGCCGCAGTCGTGTTGTCCTGCTCCTCGCGACAGAAGAACAGCGTGGCGTGCGCCGTCTCGGCGCCGGGGTTGTACAGCACGACGTCGGACACCCAGCTCGTGCCGTGGAGCCCGCTGACGTGGGCGGCGCCGGGAACGACCCAGCCGTACGCAGCCGGCGAATCGATGGATTCGGCCGCCTGCACGGTCACCGTCTTGGTGACCGACTGGGTGGTGGTAAAGCCGACCGTGACCGTCAACTCCACCTGGTAGCTGCCGGGCTCCGAGAAGGCGTGTGAGGCAAGGTGGGTTTTTGCCAGAGAGGTTGCTCCATCGCCAAAGTCCCACGCCCACTGGGAGGCGGCCGCATCGACCTCTCCTGTAAAGTCAACAGTTTCACCGACCTTGGGGAGTACCGGGGACCAGGAGAAGTCAGCCGCGCCGGCCTCCGTAGCAATCCCTGATCCGACGGCCGCAGTCACGGCGAGGACAAGGCCAAAGAGCAGAACACCCTCAGACCGCGAGGTCCAGCGGTGGATCTCCCCGTTCATATGTCGGCCCTGGTCGTACCTAAAGATCGTACCACACGGCTAGATATCCAGGTTCGGCCACTCCTCGCACGGGTAGTTCTTGACGTGGAGGACATCGGCGAGGACTTCCTTCGCGTTCACGGCCAGCGTGCTGACGAAGATCCCCTGGTCGCCTTGCGTAACGGTGAACACTGCCCGGCCTTCGCCGAACCGCTCCCAGCGCACGAGGTAGTTGGCCGTTGGGTCGATCGTGGCGCGGCGCCTCCAGCGGCGGGCACTACTGTCCTGGCGGCGGCTGCCAGAGCTCGACCTTGTTGCCCTCCGGGTCGATGACCCAGCCGAACTTTCCATACTCGGAGTCATCCGTCTTCTCGAGGACATGACAGCCCTCGTCACGAAGAGCCTGGAGAAGTGCGGCAAGGTCGTCGACCCGGTAGTTGATCATGAACGGCGACCTGCTCGGTGCGAACTGGTCCCCGCCGGCAGCGCCAATGGACCAGACCGTCATTCCCTTTGTCGGGTTGCCGTTCTCGTCCGCCCAAACGAACGCGGCCCCGCCCCAATCCTGAACGTCGATGCCCAGGTGAGTCCTGTACCAGGCGCGGAGTGCGGCCGGGTCCTGTGCGTGGAAGAAGATCCCGCCTATTCCAGTGACTCTCTTCATCAGCGTTCCTCCAGGGTCTTTGCGAGGGCCACAGCGTTCCGCATTCGGCCGCCCATGTCAACGGCGGATTCTTCCCTGACAGAATCACCGGTCAGGGTTGGACAGCTGCGGCGGCTGCGGGTCACCTCCGTTCTCGTCGCTCCAGGGCGAGGGCGCAGGGATGCGAGGCTCCGATCTGCGGATCCTCCCGGATGCTCACGGTGAGGATCCGGCCTCCGGACTGACCGCCTGACCTTCCGAAGTCACCCCGTAGTTCGCCAGGTGCTCTGCCTTCCACTGCATGGCCGCGTGGACCCGGTCGTACCCGCTCGGGTGGTCGTAGAAGATGAAGCGCTCCACCGGCCCCGGCTCGAGCTTGCGGTACTCGGCGAGGCTGATGGCGGCCATCGCGAACCCGTCGGGCTGCTGTGCCGCGTTGAGGCCGAAGTAGTCCGCCTCCTGCTCGGCGGTCCGGATGGTGGTGTTGACCATCGGCGTCATCAGGAAGAAGAAGACGGCGAACAGGGCGACGATCAGCGGCCAGCCCGCGGGATCGGCGACCCCGCTCACGCCCCACCGTCCCCCGAAGCGGGCCACCAGGCGGCGGAAGGCCCAGGCCACGCAGGCGAACCCGATCACCAGAAGGAGGCCAAAATCGATGATGAGCCGGAAGGCGTGGTGCAGCACGTAGTGGCCCATCTCGTGCGCCATCACGGCCTCGATGCCCTCTTCGGATTGGCGGGTGAGAAGGTTGTCGTTGAGGCTGATACGGGTCGTCGGCCCGAGGCCGGAGACGTTGGCGCTGATGCGGTTGGTCTGCCGCGAGGCATCGAACCAGTAGACGTTCTCGGCCGGGATCCCGTTGGCCCGCGCCAGGCTGAGAATCCGTGAGCGGATGTGGCCCTGCGGCAGGGGCTGGTAGTTGTTGAAGAGCGGCGCGATGTAGACCGGCGCCACGGCCATGACGACGGCGAGCAGCATCAACCCGACAACGGAGCCCCACAGCCACCAGCTCTGCCCGACCCGCCTGAAAACCGCGTACAGGACCCAGAGAGCGATCAGGCTCAGGACCGCGCTCACAGCGAGCCCCACACCCCAGTCCCGGAACCAGGCGCTGAAGGTCTGCGTCGCCAGGCCGTAGTGGTGCTCGCGAATGAAGCCGGTGTAGATCGTCCACGGCAGGGTCAGCACCGCCACGAAGATCGCGTAACCGACACCGAAGAAGCCGGCGTTGAGGGCCGGGAAACGGGTCCAGCGCGTGCGGTCCCGCAACCGGGCGGCGACGCGCCCGAACAGCAGCACCGCGGCGATCGCCAGCCCGTACAGGAGGGTCCAGAGCCTGATCCAGTAGCCGCCCTCGAAGTAGGCGTCGGAGCGCCGGCGTTGCTCGGGGGTCAACAGATCGAGGTAGGCTCTGGTGGCGCGATCCACGTTGAAGTCGGGGCCGGCCACGGCGCCCTCGGGCACCTGCAGCTTGACCTGTGCAACCTGGCCGAAACCGGCCGGCCGCGCATTCGCGGCCCCCGCTACCGCACTCGGCGCGATGCAGATCGCGCCCACGATCAGAGCGAACGTCAACACGTGCCAGCGCATGGAGCACACTCCTTCGGGTTGTCTGACTCGGACATTAGGCAGGAGCCTCTCCCAAGTCAAGCGGACCGGGATGTGAAAGTCGAGGTTCGCATTGCTGCGCAGGCGAACGTGGCTGAAGTGTCGGCCCTGCCTCGAACCGGCACCAATCCGGGCTCACGTCTCAGGTTTGCTACGCGATACCTCGCGTTCGACGAACCCGATGACCTCTCGACAGCCTCCCTCGGTGATGAACGAACTGTGGTCTTCGGGGCTCGTGAATAGGCGTCCGACGATCTCCCTGCACAGCTCGCTGCCGAGCTCGCGCCTGAAGGCCTGGAGAAGACGGGCGGGCCGCCTGCGGAAGCTCGCCAGACCGAGCTCGTGCAGCCTGCCCAGGTTCTGCGAATCCCGTCTCGGACGTCGGCGGCGAGCGTAGTGCCGCATGGTCAGGACCAAGATGCCCACCGTCAAGGCTGCGCATCCGCGGCCCTGCAGCGCGACCCCTCCCGCGAGCCCGGCCACGTAGGTGGCGCCTGACGGCGCCAGCTCCGGCTCCGAAGCGATCCGCCTGAACGTTGCCACCGCGCAGTTCGCGCAGCTCCGGCTTCGATCGTTCTCCCGGAACTCCGTCAGAGCCTCATCAATAAGCTCATCCGTGCGGCATGCCCATTTCATGAGGAGGCGGCCGCACTGCCGCGCCTTGCCCTCGCGCACGTACCGGACCTTCTCCCTGAGAGTGATCAGTGACTGGCCCGTGATCTCCCGGCAGTCGATCGAGCCGGAAACCTCCGGGTAGGCCTCGGCGAGGCGTACTGCGGCGTGCAGGGTCGCCGCCGACCGGTTGGCGTCGTCGTCAAACCGCCGCGCAGCCTGCAGGCCTGCCGACAGGACGGCGCCCGAAAGTAATCCACACGCGTCACCCTGGTGCAGCATGCCCCCGGACAGCAGATGTGAGGCCTGCTCCTCGAGCGGCGCCTCGATTCCCGCGCAACGGTTGTGAGTCGTGAACGACGCCTCGGAACAGCTCACCCCCCGCAACCACCACTCCCTGGCCACCCTTCTGATCCTGTCCTCGCGCTCAGCCATCGGATGTTCCTTGGACCTATTCTTATCATGCCTGCCGACCGATCTCGCCGTTAACCTCTGCAACCTTGACGAAGCCGGCCGGCCGCGTCTTCGCGGCCCCTGCCTGCGCACTCGGCGCGATGCCTATCGCGCCCACGATCAGAGCGAACGTCAACACGTGCCAGCGCCTGAAACACACTCCTCAGGGTTGTCTGACTCGAACATTAGGCAGAGGCCTCACCCGATTCAAGCGGACGGGGATGCAACAGTGGCAGACTCTAGGATCTTGGGACATGTGTGAATGCCAGTCCCAACCTCCCAACTTCGTCGGGCCTAGCACCCTTGTGAAGAGCCGGTCCTGACACCAGTACGCGAGATGATCTCGGCCCGAGCCGGGGCTCCACATCCGAAGCACTCCCAAACGGCCGGCCACAGACGACCCAACGGTGCCATTGACAGCCCAGTGGTTCTGTGTCACAGTCTCAGTGACAAGAGAACATATAGGTGTGTGGGCGAGGGAGAGACACCTCAGCGAATCCGGCCTCGAATCTCCACACAAGGGAACAACGAAGGGAGCATTGAATGAGATGGTTCAGCACCGCTCTGGTTGTTCTGGTGGCGGTCGCGATGAGTGCGGCAACGCTGGCGCAGGCCCAGGAAGCCGAGTGGAACGGCACCTCGGTCGACGCCTCCCAGGCGCCCGGGGACGCTCCGACCTCGACCGTGGCCGCCTCGGGGTACCTCCTGGAGGGCCCGCCTCCTGCGGACCCGAAGTGGGGCACTCAGGACTATATAACCAGGACTCTGGGGCCAGCAGACTTCATTCGGCTCTGGTCGTGCGCCTCCAATGGGACCCCCGACTACAACGGCCTACACTACATCATGCCGGCCTCGGGCCAAACGGCTATCTGCGTCGGCGCCCCGATCCACCTTCCCGCCGGCGCCCACCTCGAGTACGTGCGACTTTTCTACTACGACGACATAGTCGGCTCGGTACCGAGCCTGTCAATGTACTCCGTGAGTTTCTTCACCAAGACCACTGTGGCAGACTTGACGCCGACCCCCAGTAGCAGCGGAGACAGGCAGCTCGACTTCGGCCCTCTTGACTACACTGTTCCCGTTCAGAACACATCCCACAGTATCCTGGCGACCCTCCATCGGAGCGGAACCACCTACCAGGGGATCTACGGGATGACGTTCTGGATGCACCTGCAAGTCAGCCCGGCGCCGGCGACCGCCACCTTCGACGACGTACCGGTCGGCTCCTTCGGCTTCCAGCAGATCGAGGCGCTCGCCGCCTCCGGCATCACCGCCGGCTGTAATGCCACACATTTCTGTCCCGATGCGCCGGTCAGCAGGGCTCAGATGGCGGTCTTCCTGGCAAAGGCGCTCGGCCTGCACTGGAACATGTGACGACTCACGACCACCCCAGGACCGGAAATGCAGAGGGGTGGGACTGGTGTGCGATACTCCGGCTGATGGGACTGCTCAGGCCGAAACCCGAGCGCAAGAAAGCGTACCCCGCGACCGTGGTGACGTGCCCGTACAACGGGCACCAGGTCGGCTGGTGTCGGGGGCTGTGCACGCCCGTGGCCGGGGTCGGCTACTGCGGGCGCCCGGCACCCCACGCGATCATGAGCCGAACGCAGCTCGCCATCGCCGCGCACCGTGCACTCCGCGCCGCCAAGAGTGCCTAGGCTGTTGGCCCCGGCACGTATACGGCTATTACGCCTGCCAACCGCGCTTCAGAGCAGGGTGCGTTCAAGCGGGCGTGCCGGGCGCGGCATTCCCCTGAAGCGCGAGGACGAGCCGGCCGCCCTCGGAGGGGAATGCCGACGCCGGGCTCCCACGGTCCTTGGCGTTCAGAGAACGGCTCCAAGATTGA
>JAJDNH010000007.1 GCA_022340775.1 Acidobacteriota bacterium | reverse complement strand
TTGGTCGGCACGACCACGAGGTCAGTGCACTCCTCGCTCGCTGGCGGCGAGGCGCGAGGAGAACACCCTGCGCGATCCCGCCTGGACCAGTGTGCCGCGAACGCATGCCCCGTGCGGACTTCGCCCGCAGCTCGCTGCGCGGGCCGGCGGAGCGGGAACGGTGCGATGCGTCGGCTCGCGGCTGCACCCGCCGCGGACACCGGGGAGCTCGTGCTCGGAGGCTTACCCTCAGCGGCCCTCGGGCCAAGCCTCCTGCGCCCGGTCTTCCCGCCGCCCGCGGCGGGATGGCTGCTCGCCTCCTTCCGTTCCGTTCCCGCCCCACCGCGGGACCGTTCCTAGCAAGAGAGCCGGGAGCGGCCCGCGCGATGGCGGAGGTCGCCCTGTCGGGCTGTAGTTGGGATGGACCTCCGGGTCTTGGGCAGCTGCTGAGAATCAGGGTTGACGGGCGTTGTGGGGGGGTATGTTACATCATGTCGGTACAACCCATGGTAGAAGGGAGAAACAAGATGTCGATTTCGCGCCGTTTCCGTGCATATTCCGTGGTTCTCGTGGTTGGCATTGTGGCGGTACCAGCCGCAGTGCTATCTGCCGGCGACCTTGCTGCCGGGCTGTCGAAGGTAACGGTTCAGGGCCATCAGGTAGCCGGAGGGAAGTACAGCGTTGCCCTGGAAACTCAACTCTCCCAACCCAACCTATACGATGGGGTATTGGTGTTCGCAGAGCCCTCGCACACACTGCTCTTAGTCCAGAACAACGATCCCAATGGCGGGGTGCAGCTGGGTGAGAATGAGCGTCCGTTGGTGTCAGTTGGCGGGTCGCTGACCGAGAGTGCACCGCAGGTCGTTGTGCGCTACGAGGCATCTGGCGACACCAGGATCGTCGTTCAACTCGCCAGCGGTGCGGAGCGTACTACCGTCTCGGACGCTCGGATAAACGTTGCCGCATTCGAGTTCTCTACGACCTTTTCCAGTGGCGACGGGAATATGCCGATCAGCTACCATCACTGCGCTAGTTGTATCCCGTGTGGAACGATGTGTGTTGACTGCGGAGGCCCTAGGTTTACGGTCGACTGCGTCGGATGCACGATTCACTGTGGATGGTGAGCAGCGCGACCGGCCGAAATCACAATACCGATGCCGTTTCGAGCGCGCGGCTCATGAACTCGTCCATGGCCTCGAGCAGCCCCCGGGGCTCCTTGATCTCGGTCAGACGCCGCCGCAGGTCGCGGCCGCCGGGCAGCCCGTGCGTGTACTTGCCCGTGAACAGCTTGAGCTTATGCACCAGGTCCTTGCCTTCGAGCTCGGTGGTCAGAATCCTGAAGTGCTCGCGCACCAGCTCGAACCTGTCGGCCAGGGACGGCTCGCGGTAGTGTCCGGTGGCCAGGAGGTCGGCGCTCTGGCGGAAGATCCATGGGTTTTTGAGGGTCGCACGGCCGATCATCACCATGTCGCATCCGGTGTCGGTGAGCATGCGAACCGCATCCTCGGGCGTGTTCACGTCGCCGTTGCCGATGACAGGGAGCGACACCGCCTCCTTGAGCCGGGCGATCCGAGACCAGTCCGCCGTGCCGCTGTACTGCTGGCGAGCGGTGCGGGGGTGGAGTACAACGGCGTCGACGCCCTCCCCCTCGCAGATCCTGCCGAGCTCCAGGTAGCTGGCCTCGGCCTCGCGGAGGCCGGAGCGGAACTTGACGGTCAGCGGCATCCGTACCGCTTGACGGACGATGCGGATGATCCGGCGGGCGAGGTCGAGGTCACCCATCAGCGCGGCGCCGGCGCACCCCTTGAGGATCTTGTTCGCCGGGCACCCCATATTGATGTCACAGGCGTCGGCCCCCATCTCCTCGACCATGCGGGCGGCCGCACTCATGCGCTGTGGGCTCGAGCCATAGACCTGGATCGAGATCGGTCTCTCCCACTCGTGAAACGGGAGCTTGGCGATTTCGGCGTCGATGCCGCGCGTGACCGCCTCCGATGAGATGAACTCCATCGTCACCAGGCCGCAACCACCGAGGGTGCGAATGATGCGCCGGAACGGGGAGTCCGTGATCCCGGCCATCGGTGCCAGGACCAGCGGCGGCTCCACGGAAAGCGTGCCGATCCGTGCCATGAACAGATCATACCCGTGAGCCCGCAGAGCGGGGAAGGAAGCTACTGCGGCCGCCGATGCGGGGGCCATGGAGGCCCTTCTCAGTCCCCGTCCGTCCTCAACGTGGCTCTGCCACGCCTCCGGGGGACGGGGCCCTCGAATGACCACCCTGACCCCCACCTCAGCGACCTCGCGACTCTCCATTCCCCGCCCTGCGGACTGAAGAGCAGAACCTACTGACTACACTCTCAAGTTGGCCCACGTCTTGGGGCCAATCGCGTCTCTCTCGGCATAGCAAGGCGCCAGGGAAGGGACCATGTATGATGTCGATCGCGCTGCCAGGCGCGAGGGAATGGGGGGAGAGATGGATTATCAAACCGTAGATGAGATCCTCGGCTTTGCCATCGAGCGGGAACAGGAGGCGTACGACCTGTACGCATCGCTCGCCGAGAGCGTGAGCCGCCCCGGGATGCGCGAGGCGTTCCTGGCCTTCGCCAAGGAGGAGGCGGGTCACAAGGCAAAGGTGATCGGCATTCGGGCAGGGGAGCTCCCCGGGTTCAAGCCGGAGAGGATCCAGGACTTGAAGGTCGGCGAGCTTCTCGAGGAGATCCAGCCGACTCCGGGGATGGACTACCAGCAGGCGCTGCAGGTCGCCATCAAGGCCGAGCAGCGTGCTCACAGCCTGTACACGGGCCTCGCAGGCGCTACATCCGACCCGGCGCTCCGCTCGGTTTTCGAAGGCCTGGCGCAGGAAGAGATCAAACACAAGCTGTTCTTCGAGACTGAGTACGACGAGGTTGTGCTCGAAGGCAACTAATCCGCAGCGACAGCGGCAGCGGTCAGGAGCGGCGACAGCGGTCAGCGGCAGCTACAGCGCTCAGGGGCGTTGGCGAGTGTGGCGCCGTCGGCCTGTTCGCCTCCGGGTCGTTTAACTGGGGAGATAGCCGGTGGCCAGCCCATGTCAAGGGCAAGCCGGGCCAGGGCCCGGTGCGTCGCACCCTTGACACGGTCTGGCGCTCCGGCGCTGGGAAAGGCATGAACGACCCGGAGGTGACCATGCTTGACTCCCACGCCAACAGCACAACCTCATCGCCCATCGCAAGCCCCTGGCAGCGGCAGCGGCAGCGACAGCGGTCAGGAGCGGCGACAGCGACCCGGGGCGGCGCTCCACAGCAGCGGTCAGCGGCGGTGCCGGGGGTGGCGCCGTCGGCCTGTTCGCCTCCGGGTCGTTCAACAAAGAAGATCGCCGGTGGCCCGCCCATGTCAATGGCAAGCCGGGCCAAGCCCCGGTGCTTCGCACCCTTGACACGGTCCGGCGCACCGGCGTGGAGAGTGGCATGAACGACCCGGAGGTGACCATGCTTGACTCCCACGCCAACAGCGACCTCGTCGCCCACCACAAGGCCCTCGCAGCGGCCGGCGCCGCCATCAGGCTGGTCATGAGGCTCCCAGCTCCCCTCAGGCCCATCGCCGATCAGGTGATCCGGGCAGCGAGCTCAGTGCCGGCCAATCTGGCTGAAGGTCACGGCCGCTGCGGTCGCGACCGGTTGCACCTGTGGAGAGTCGCGTATGCCTCGGCCAAGGAGGTCGACAGCCATCTGCGGCTCCTCACAGCGACAGGAGCCGTTAGCCCATCCGCTGCCAATACCGCCCTGGATCGCTTCGACGAGGTACGGGCGATAACCTGGCGTCTCCTCAACCCGAAGGAATAGGGATGAGCTTCGTTTTCGAGCTGTCGGAGGCGCCGTCGGGCGGGCGGCTGGCGCTCGCGGTCTGCGCGGTGGAAGCCAGGCGCCTATTCGGCTGGTGGCGTGTCAGGGCTGTTGTCACTGTCCCGGCGCCCGGCCGGGGGGTTGGGGACGGCTCACGTGGGCACGCCGAGCTTGGGCAGCAGCCAGCGCTGCAGCCCGAGGTAGGCGGCAAAGACGAGAATGAAGATCAACCACTGCTCCATCGCTTCTCCTGACAAGGATGAGGATACACCGGATCGGTTGGTTCGAGTGCGGGGATGTTTTTCTGGCGCTCCAGCGGGCGCGCGGTCCAAAGCGACCGCACGTCTCGCGTCTCCGGCGGTCGCACGGCCACGAGAAGCGATCAACGCCTTCACGGCGACCGCCGGAGCCTGCTCGAGCCGCCTCCCACGTCGCTGAGGCTGTTCTCTGACCGCCAAGGGCCGAGGTTACCCCCCTTGACGTTTCTCGCCAGCGCATGCGGCTCGTGAACGCTCCCCAGAGAAACATCAAGGACGGTACGCCCGTTTGAGCGTCACCTGCTCTGGAGCGAGCTGCGGTCGCGTTCTCCGGGTGGGTGGGGGATGCGTTTCCCGTTTTCCGTTTTCCCGGGTGGCGGGCGGGGGAACCTAATCACCTAATCACTCAATCACTTAATCACCGACCAGCTTCTAAATCACCTGCTCGACGTTCCACACAATCATCTTCATCTTCTTCATGCACTCGGCACAGTAGCGCTTGATGTCGTCTACCAGCGGCTGCAACCTGTCCGCCGGCAGCACCGTGAAAACGATTGACGAGGTCTTGGGAAAGGCTCGCGAGCCCATGCGGACCCCGCTCTCGCCGACCCCGTGGACCTGGGGGATCTCCGTGTAGCCAACGATCTCGTTGCGGTTGAGGAGAACCTCGAGCTCCTCCTTGTGGGAGCTGTCGACGATGATCATGAGCATCTTCATGTGCGCCTCCATCGGCGGCAGCCCGAGACGGGAGAAGACTTCCCATCCCGGCTTTCGTGTTAGCCCTGCTTCAGACCCAGCTTCCTGAAGATCACCATCGCCGGGCACCACTTGGTGAACGCCGACTGCAGCAGGTTGAGCCCGACGAACGCGGTGAACAGGTACCAGTACGGGTTCACCCAGTGTCCGAGGGCGAGGGAGAGCAGGATGAAGAACCCTGCGGCGGCTCGAAGTGCTTCGTTGACGGTCATGCTGAACCTCCCAGAACAGTCTCGTGGATTCACTCTTCTCCGAGGTCGACCACCTTCTCGGGGCCGACGGTCTTGACGTACATGTAGTAGAGCAGGGGGATCACAACCAGGGTCAGGACGGTCGCGACGACCACGCCCGATATCAGGGCCGTGGCGAGGCCCTGGAAGATCGGATCGAGGAAGATGACGGCGCCGCCGACGACCAGCGCCGCGGCGGTGAGCACAATCGGCCGGAAGCGGACCGCTCCGGCCTTGATGACGGCATCCTCGAGGCTCTCGCCGGCCTCCAGTTCGAGGTTGATGAAGTCGACGAGGAGAATCGAGTTGCGGACGATGATGCCGGCTAGGGCGATGAACCCGATCATCGAGGTGGCGGTGAAGAAGACGTGCAGCAGGCCGTGCGCGGGCAGGATGCCGATCAGCGTGAGGGGAATCGGCGCCATAATGATGAGCGGCGTGACGAACGACCGGAACCAGCCGACGACCAGCACGTAGATGAGGACCAGGACCACGCCGAACGCGAGCCCCATGTCGCGGAATACCTCGTAGGTGATCTGCCACTCACCGTCCCACTTCATGATGTAGCGCGTCGGATCTGTGGGTAGATGGGTGGAGATGACCGGCAGCTTCTCGCCCAGCGGTGTCACGATCTCCGACATCCGGTGCTCCATGTTGAGGATCGCGTACACGGGCGACTCGGCCTCGCCGGCGACCTCGCCGATGACGTAGGTGACGGGCCGCATGTTCTTGTGGTAGCGGAACCGCTCCCGGGTCGACTCATGTACCTTGACGAGCTCGGCGAGCGGCACCATGCGTCCATTGCTGCCGTGGACGGTCAGCTGCAACAGATCGGTGAGGTGTGACCGTTGGGCTCGGTCGAGGCGGAGCACGATCGGCACCGGCTCCCGCGAGGACGGGTCGTGCGCAAGGCCGGCGTCGGCCCCGGCCAACGCCACCCGCAAGGTGCGGACCACCTGCTCGGGATCGATGCCGGACCGGATCGCCTTCTCGCGGTCGACCGTCACCTGCCAACGGGGCGAGGCGGCCTCGACGTACCAGTCGACGTCCACCACTCCGGGCGTGCTCTCGAACACGGCACGCACCTGCTTGGCGACGTCGAGCCGTCCCTTGAGCGTCGGTCCGTAGACCTCCGCCACCAGCGTCGACAGGACGGGCGGACCGGGCGGCACCTCGGTGACCTTGACGTTGACGCCGAGCCGCTTGCCGAGCGGCGCGACCATCTTCCGAATCTTCTTTGCCAGCTCGTGAGACTTGATGCTGCGCTCGTGCTTGCCGACCAGGTTGACCTGGATATCGGCGACGTTCGCTCCGTGTCGCAGGAAGTAGTGGCGTACGAGGCCGTTGAAGTTGAACGGTGCCGAAGTGCCGACGTAGACCTGGTAATCGGTGACCTCCGGGAGCGTGCGGAATGTGCCGGCGATCTCGCGCGCGGCCGCGTTCGTCTGTTCCAGCGAGAAGCCCTCCGGGGCGTCGATCATGACCTGCAGCTCGGACTTGTTGTCGTACGGCAGCATCTTGACGGTCACGAAGCGGACGAAGACGGTCGCCACCGACAGGAGCAGGAGAACCACAACCGTGAGAAGGAAGCCGTAGCGGAGAGGCCGGGAGCTGATGAGCGGGGTCATGATGCGCGCATAGATGCGGTGGAGGCGCGTCTCCTCCTCGGTCTCGCGGTCGGGTGACTGCGCGCCCTCCTCGAGCTCCGCCTCGGCCTTCTTGTGGAACAGCTTGAAGGTCAGCCACGGAGAGATCACGAACGCCACCAGGAGCGAGAACAGCATCGCCGCCGAGGCGTTGATCGGGATCGGGCGCATGTACGGCCCCATCAGACCGGACACGAAGGCCAGCGGCAGGAGGGCCGCGATCACCGTGAAGGTAGCGAGGATTGTCGGGTTGCCGACCTCGTCGACGGCATACACGGTGGCGAGGCGCGGGTGTGCCCACTTCAGCTCGTAGTGCCGGTGGATGTTCTCGACCACCACGATGGCGTCGTCGACCAGGATTCCGATCGCGAAGATGAGGGCGAACAGCGTGACCCGGTTGAGGGTGTATCCGAAGGCGTACGATGCCGCCAAGGTCAGGGCGAGCGTCACCGGGACCGCCACCGCGACCACGACCGCCTCCCGGCGGCCGAGCGCCAGCCCCATGAAGATCACGACCGCCAGGGTTGCGATCAGCATGTGGTCGATCAGCTCGGATGACTTCTCGTTGGCCGTGAAGCCGTAGTCGCGGGTCTTGGTGATGCGGATGTCGGAGGGAATCAGCCGTCCCTTGAGACCGTCAATCAGGTGGTCCAGGTCCTTCACCAAGACGACCGCGTTGGTGCCAGGCTTCTTGGCGATGGCGATGGTGACCGCCGGCGTGTCGAGACCCGCCCTGGCGATCCCCTTGTCCGGGGCCGCCGGCCCGGAGCCCATCCAAACGTAGTCGCTGGGCTCCGCGGGGCCGTCCTTGATGGTCGCCACGTCCTTGAGGTAGACCGGACGTCCGCCGTAGACACCGACCACGACGTTGCCGACGTCGTCCGATGTGCGCAGGAACGAGCCGACGTCGACCGGGATCTCGCGGTCGAGCACGGTCTCGTCACCGGCCGGGAGCCTCCAGTTGAAGCCGCGCAGGGCCTTGTACGCCTGAAGGACGGACACGTTGAACGAGGACAGCCGCTCACGGTCGAAGTCGACGCGCACCACACGCCGCTGGCCGCCGATCACCCAGACCTGGGCAACCCGCGGGTGGCGGGTCAGCTCGACCTTGAGCTCGTCTGCCACGCGCCGGAGCTGCTCCGAGGTGGCGTGCTCGCTCCAGAGGGTGTAGGCGACCGCCGGGACGTCGTCGATGGTTCGTGGCTTGACGACCGGCGGCATCATGCCGTCCGGCATGCTGTCCATGGCGGAGGAGATCTTCGTGTGCACCCGCACTGCGGCCTGGTCGGGGTCTGAGCCAACCAGGAAGCGGACGATGATCATCCCGCCGGAGGGCTGCGACGTCGAGTAGATGTAGTCGACGTTGGGGATCTCGTACAGGAGCTTCTCCAGCGGCGTGATGACCCGGTGCTCGACCTCCTTGGCGGTCGCTCCGGGGTAGCCGACCATCACGTCGATCATCGGCACCTTGATCTGGGGCTCCTCCTCGCGCGGAGTGATCATCACCGCGAACGCACCCATGAGGAGCGAGAAGACGATGATCAACGGCGTTAGCTTGGACTCGAGAAACGCCTTTGCGATGGAGCCCGAGGCGCCGAGCGGTCGCCGCGTCATCTTCAGGCGCAGGGCATCCCGGCGCGCTTGCTCGACGTCCGGCGGTAGGGTCCCCTGGTGCTCCGGGTCGCGAGGCCGATCGGTGTCTGGGGAGTAATCCTCGCGATCGCTCATTTGACCACCTCCACCGGAGTGCCGTCGGCGACCGGACCCGGAGCGTCAACAACGATGCGATCACCGGCCTTGAGCCCGGAGAGAACCTCGACCCTGCCGTCCGCCATCGACGCCCCGGTGGTCACGGCACGGGTGCGGGCGGTTCCGTCGCTGGCCAGGGCGACCACCAGCTGGAGCCCGCCGCGGTCGAAGACCGCACTGGCGGGAACCGCCAGGCGTTCCGTGACCTTGCCTGGCAGGTCGGCACGTGCTGAGGTTCCGGAGGCGACGTCGAGCCCGTCGACCGAGACCTTGACCGTGAAGGTGTGGGTGGCAGGGTCGGCGGCTGGCACGATTTCATTCACGATACCGTCAACGGTACCGAGGTCGGGGCGAGTGTCGAAGCTGACGGACAGCTTCTGGCCCTGGTGGACACGCTGGATGTCGGCCTCGCGGACGGTCAGCCAGACCTTGCGGCCCGACAGGGACTCGACGCGAACCAGGGGTCTGCCCGGTGCCGCCAGGTCACCCACGTCAACCAGCCTGCTCACGATGCGGGCCGCGAACGGAGCGCGGACGACGGCCTCGGCGGCGACCGAAGAGGCTGCCTGGACGGCTCCCTTGGCTTGCTTCACCGCCCCCAGCGCCTGCTCGTGCTGCATGCGCGCCATGTCGAGCTCGAGGTCCGAAGCCGCGTGTTCCTCGTGCAGCTGCTCGAAGCGCCTGGCGTTCTTCTCGGCCAGGGACAAGGCTGCCTCGGCCTGCGCCAGCGCGCCCTTGGCCTGTGCCACCTGCCCCTCGACCGTCTGCGGCTGGATCTCGAGCAAGGCCTGGCCCTTCTTGACGATCTCCCCGGCCTCGACCTTGGTGGCAACGACCGGCCCGATGACGCGGCTCGACACGAACGACTGGCGGGACGGCTGGACGACGCCGTAGATCTCTACCGGCTTGGCGCCCCGGATCGCTTCCACCGTGGCAACGTGGCCGGAGATAGGCGGCAGCTTCGCCGGGGCGTCAGGTGCCTCGGAGCCGCAGGCCGCGGTCAGACCCACGGCCAGTCCGAGAATGGAAACGGTCAACAGCTTGCTGGTTTTCATCGGTTCTTCTCCTTCAGGGCCGGGCCTTCGGCACCGACGAGGTCGATCAGCGAGGTGCCCGAGGCGAAGTAGAGACGGTAGGTGGCGAGTGCGGTGTCGTAGCGGGCGACCAGCTCGCGGATCTCCGCTTCGCGCAGCTGGGTTTCGGCGTCGAGCAGGTCGATCATTTTGTCTAGGCCCTGCTTGAACCGTTGCTCGCGGACCCGCAGCGACTCCTTGGCCGAGTCGAGCGAAGCAAGCGCCGTGTTGTGACGGGCGCGGGCGGTTCCCAGGTCGTCCCACGCCTGCTGGACCTCGAGGCGCACGCCTTCCTCGAACCGGTGGACATTGGACTCGTTGGCCGAGCTTTGATAGCGAGCTGCGGCCTGGGCCGCACGGTCCGAGCCGCCGCGGAAGAGGTTGATCTTGGCGACTGCCATGATCGAACCTGAGTCGCCGTGGGTGCCGAACATGGAGTGGTCGTAGAGGTCGTAGCGCCCGATCACCGCGATCTCCGGCAGCCAGCCGGAGCGGGCCACTTTTTCCTCGAGACGCCCTGCCTCGACCTTGCGGCGGGCGGCGTTGAGGTCTCGACGCTGGTCGACGGCGGCGTCGGTCCAGTGCGTCATGTCACTTCCAACACGGGGAGGCGAAGGGAGCGGAGCCAGCGTCTGGTGGGTTGTCTGGTCGATTCCCATCTGAAAGTCGAGAGCGGCCTCGGCGAGTCGGCCGCGGTTGGATGCCTGCTCGACCAGCTCGTCCATCTGAGCCAGGTACACCTTAGCCTTGAGGACCTCGGCGTCGAGGATCATGCCCTGGGCGGCGTACTTTCCGGCCAGGCTGACGTGGGCGGCGGTGGTTTGGCGCGCCTTCTTGAGCAGAGCGGCGTACTCGCGTGCCTTGGCGAGGTTGGTGAAGGCAGTCACGGTGTCGAATGTGACCTGCTCCTCGGTCCGACTGTGGGTCAGCTTCTCGGCCTCAGCCATCAGCGAGGCCTGGCCGATCCGTGCCGACAGCTTGCCGCCGGTGTAGAGGGGCTGGACGACCTCGAGGCGCGTCATCCAGGTAGTCACCGGCTGCGGATTGTTGGGGTCCGACTGTGCAAAGGTGGGAAAGTCGAACCGTTCCTGGTTGAGCTGGAAGGCGAAGGCCTCGGCCGGGTTGTCCGTTCGATCGTACATCTCGGTCAGATCCACCCGCGGCAGCCGAAAGCCTTTCGCCTGTCGGGCCCGCGCAGCTGCGGCATCGGCGCTCGACCGTGCGGCAGCCGCCGCAGGGTTGTGCTGGAGGGCGCTCCGGACGGCCTCGCCGATGGTCAGCGCAGGGTTTTCGGCGGCAGCTGCCGATGCCAGGATCAGTAGCGGGCCGAGAGAAGCGATGATCTTTCGTCGCATTGGCAACCTCCCTGGGTCTCGCCGGGCAGGATGCCTGCCTCGTACCCGACGCGTGACTCCATATAACCATTTAAGAATATACGGAAACACCAAGTCATGTCAACCCCCGTGGGAAGGAAGTCGGGCGGACGGCACGTACAACCCGCCATCAGGCTGAAGGCTGCGGTTCGCTCTCCTCCTTTTCGGCAGCTGGGAGCACCAGGGTAGCAGTGCTGCCGTGTCCGGGTCCTTCACTGGCCAGCCACAGCCTGCCGCCCATCATCTCGGCGAGTCGTCGCGAGATCGTGAGCCCGAGACCGGTGCCACCATGACCACGAGTGGTCGAGCCGTCGACCTGGTAGAAAGAGGTGAACACCTTCTCGAGCTCTGGTCTGGGGATTCCGACTCCGGAGTCCTGGACCGTCACGAGGACGTTGTCTCGGTCCATCCTCGCCGCTAGCTGGACGGTGCCTTCGGGCGGCGTGAACTTGAGTGCATTGGAGAGCAGGTTCGTGGTGATTTGCCGGACCCGATCCGGGTCGGCCCAGGCCTCCAGGTCCTCATCCGGGGGCTGAACTTTCAGCTCGATCCCGTGGCCCTGCATCTGCTGTCTGAAGAGGGCCTCGAGCTCGGTCATCAGCTGGCTCACCTTGACTCGATCGGAGTGGATCTCGAGCCGGCCAGCCTCGATCTTGGCGAGATCGAGGACATCGTTGATGAGCTCGAGGAGACGTTGCGCCGAGGTGTGAGCGATGCCGAGGTACTGGAGTTGGCGCTCGGGGTCGCCGGCCCGTCCGTCGAGGATCAGACGCAGGAAACCGAGGATGGAGGTCAGTGGCGTGCGCAACTCGTGGGAGGTGTTGGCGAGAAACTCCGACTTGAGGCGGGAGGCCTCGAGGGCAACCCCACGTTGCTCGTCGAGCTCACGCACCAGCTCCGCGAGGTGGACGGCACCGCCGAGGAGGGCGCTGATCTGCATGAGGATGTCCACGTCCTCCGGCGACAGCTCGATGGGGCGGTCTGTAGCGCCAGCGACAACGCCGACCACGTGCCCGCCGGCCAGCAGGGGGAGGTAGAGGACCTGCTCGGCCTCGAGGCGGGCCGGTGACGCTGCCGGGAACACATCCTCGGCGTCGGCGAAGCGAGGGTAGCCGTCTCTGAAGCTGTCCCATGCAGGATGATCGCCGGCAGGCAGCGACTGTCTGAACAGGGCCCCTGCACCGTTTCCCAGGATGACCTCTGGGCGGAGCGCCGAGCCGTCAGGCGAGGCCCTGAGGAGGCAAACGGCGGTCAGGGGCAGGAGCTCCGAGGTCAACGACAGGAACCGCTGCAGGATCTGCTCTTCCGCGGTCTCTCCAGCCACTGTCTGCGCGAGGTTGGTCAGCAGGGTCAGCCGGTCCTGGCGATCCTCGGCGGTCCGCCGGGCGACGTGGAGCTCCGAGATGTCTGCCGCCACCACCTGGACCCGAGACTCGTCCTCGACCGGGTCGTGGCCCAGCTCGGCCCGCACGCTGAGCCAGTGGACGCTGCCATCGGGGTCGGTAGTGCGCAGGATTCCGGACCAGCTCTCACCTGCCTCCCGCGCCAAGGAGGTGACGGCGCGCTCGAGCTCTGGTTTGTCCTCGCTGACCAGCCGTGCCGACCAGTGCTGCCACCCCACGCCCTGGCTGAGACCGGGGGGCACGCCGAGCAGGCGGGAGCAGCTGCGGTTGGCATAGCGGAGCTGGCCGGTCTTGTCGAGGGTCAACACGGCCACCGGGAGGCTGTCGAGCAGAACCTCGACGCGCTTGCCGAAGTCCTTCAGACGGCCCGCCAGCCGGGCCTGTCGAGAGACCAGCTCCACGTTTTCGATGACAGCTGCAATGAGAGGAATGGCAACCCCGAACGTAAACAAAACGTGGCCCCACATGAAGGGAGAGTCGTAAGGGAACCGGGACCAGGCGAGGTCGGCATGTGCTGCGGCAATCACGAGAAACGATACCGCCAGCCAGACGTCGCGCTGGAGGCGGAGGCGGAGAGCGTTGAGTAGAGAGTAGGCGGCGCCGACCAGGAACAGGGTGCTCAGGCCGACGCCGTAGGCTGAAGGCGCGGCGATCCCCATCCGCAGGCTAACCTGGACCGCCAGGAAAGTGGCGATCGTCACAGCTACACCGAAGAACGAAGCCGCGAGCGCAAGTGACTTGCGGTGGGCGAGCTGCGCCGCCGCGAAGTAGAGCAGGATGAGGCCGGCTGCGAACTCTGTGACAACCCAGGACACCCGGGTCAGTATCGAGAGGAGGAGAAACGACGGGTGCGTCAGCTGCAGGGCGAGGCGGCCAAAGAAGTGGAGCCCGACAACCAGGAAAACTAGGCCGACCCAACGGTCGCCCCCCCCGTGGAGGGTGCGGCCCCGGAGCCGGAAGAAGATGGCGGCGGTCAGACACAGGGCCGCGGAGACGCCTGACAGCAGCAGGAACTGGCTCCGGTCGCCATGCCAGGTGTAGGTGAGCTGAAGCAGAGCCACCGTGGTGGTCGCGACCAGGGCAACAACGACAGCTGCTGCCGCCGCGTCCGGGCTTCCCGGAATTGGCACCACAAAGACCCTGGTTGGGGCTGTCATCTTGATGAGATTACACTGTCAACCCGGATTATTCATTTGCAATCTACTACGACCGGCGATGCGCCAGCCATCGCCGTGCTCTTCGCGCCTCGCTGTCCTCAACATACCTTCCAGGTATGCCTCCGGCAACTCGACGCTCAGGGCCCAGCGCTGACAAACGTCTCGCCGGTCTCGCTACGATTGCTCCTGAATACTCCGGGTTGGGTAGGTCTGGAACCTCAGATTTCAGCCGCAAACCTCATCGGCAGCTGGTAGTGGAGGGTTCTCCAGCTTGCCTGGCGCGGTGCCCTCTCGGTCTGAGCTTGTCAGGGGTCGGGAGCAAGGTCTCCCCTGGCACCCTTGGTTTCCTGTCCCTATTGGGGTCTGGTATCGCCTCGGGGTTTGACCCGCCCAGCGACGTGTGGGCGTGTGCGGCAGTGAGTGGCAGGCGCCCCGGCGGACGAGGGCTATTTGCGCAACTTGGTGAAGTCGGCCAGGACCTCTTTGGCATGCTTGGCCGGCGTCACGTCAGGGTAGGCCTTGACCACCTTGCCGTCCGGTCCAACCAGGTAGGAGATGCGTTTCGGTACCGGCACCACCGCACGAGCGGCACCTACCTGCTTGGCGAGCGCGTGGTCGGAGTCCGACAGCAGTAGAAACGGCAGGTGGTACTTGTCGGCAAAGGCGAGGTTGGCCTTGGGAGTGTCGTAGGAAATTCCGTACACCTTGAGCCCCGCCGCCTCGACGGCAGGCCAGCTGTCGCGGAAGGCACACGCTTCCTTCGTGCAGCCCGGGGTGTCGGCCTTGGGATAGAAGTAGATCAGATAATACGTGCCATGTAGGGCCTCGCTGGAGACGGTCGAGCCGTCCTGTGCGGTCAGTGTGAACTTGGGGAATGGCATTCCTGGTTCCAGCATGTTGCCTCCGAGCACCGGGACGGCCAGCGCCGCCAACGCGGCAGCCGCAAGGAAGAGTGAGCGACGACTCATGGTGACCTCCCAACCTGTCCTCTCGGGAAACTCGTGCCGAGCCGAGGAGCATTCCCGATTGTCGACACGATATCTCCGAAAACCCCGCCACAGTTTGGTATGCTGGGGTTGGAAAACCTGAGGCGGAGCGGAACTCACCATGAGGCTGAATTGGTTGGATCTGGTCGGCGCCCTCGAGCACCGTGGAGGGGGTCAGTACGGTGTGGATCCCGCGGACGGCCGGGTACGATTCTTCGACGTACACGAGCTTGAGTCCGATGACCCGCGGGAGTTGCTGGACACCGACCGCTACCTGATGGTTGACCCGATAACGGATTGGACGCTCCAGAGCTGGGTGACCGAGTTCGCCAAGATGCTCGGTAAGCCGGAGCTTGCCGACGCTGCGGACTCGGCTCGTCCAACACGGGAGATTCGGCACCGCCTGGCCGGCGACAGTGCCGGCGTCGCCGCGTGGAGTGACTTCTACCGCAGCCGTCTGCAGGACGCCGCCGTGGCCTGGGCGTCGGCCACCGGGCTGGTGCCGGAGAATCTCCCACCGTGGTCGGAGCAGGACGAGTAGCTTCAGGCACGGCGGGCGGGGCTCGGCCGTCGGCGCACGGGGCTGGCGGCCGGAAGGGTGTGCCGCCGCGGCTTTTCGGTACCTTGCCGGCGGTCCAGGGATGGACTGTTAGTACGAGCTTTCCTACGGGTGGTCCCCGAGCTACCCAGAAACGGCGGTCGAGTACCGTCTATCTGATCTTCGGCGCGCTGCTGCTGGCGGCTGTGACGGCGGTGATGGTGAGCCTGTGGCAGATGCCGCCGGCGCCGGCAGCGATTGCCGTCCTCGCCCTCATGGCCCTGGCGGTCGAGCTGTTTCCGTCTCAAGGTTCCACTGTGCAGCTCTCCCTCGGCGCGGGATTTCTGCTTGCCGCCTGCCTGCTGGCGGGACCCGTGGCCGGAGCAGCGGCGGTCGGTGTCGTGACGCTCCTGTGGTCGGCCGGCTTGGAGTGGCTTCCCTGGCTGAGGACGGAGGAGGCGGGGTCACTGACCAAGAGCCTGGCC
>JAJDNH010000239.1 GCA_022340775.1 Acidobacteriota bacterium | reverse complement strand
GTACCACTGGGTGTCGAACGACAGCGCTCCCGTGTCGAGATGACCGCCGGCGCGATCGGGACTCTGCCGCAACCCACCTTCATCAGGCGGCTGAGTCCAGGCGTCCGAGGGCGGTAACTGGATCGCTGGAACCTGCTCCCGTGGCTGCGGCTGTGGTGCGCCGGCACCCTCCTTGAGCACCGATTCCCGTTCCTGGTCCTCGGTCTTGCGCGGCGGCTGAGCCCGCGGCCTCGGCTGTGGGGCAGGTACCGGCCGCTGTTGGCGCCCGCGACGCATCGGTGGCGCCAGGGCCCCCGGCCTCTCCCCGCCCTCGGCCATGATCGCCTCCGGCGTGTTGCCGCGACTGCCGGGACGGTCTGCTCCAGGCTCGCCTTCGCCGCCGTGGGCTCGGCGATCGAGATCGGAAGCAGGCGCCCTGCTCGCGTCCGCCGGTTTTTCCTGACGCTGGTCGGGAAGCTCTACCAGCTCGAACTTCAGAGGCTTCGAGTCCACTGGCGGTCGAATCGTCATCTTCTCGGCAACCGACGACGTCGCCGGCCACACCCGGTGCAGATGCGGCAGGATCAGGAAGATCAGCAGCAGGTGGACCAGCAGCGAGATCTCCAGCGCCTTCCGGAACGGACCGCGGTCGCTGTGCACGTCTGTACCCTAGCAATTTCCTTGCCGCCATCCAATGCCGCTTGCGGTACCATGTGAGCCATGACCGTCACCCGCCGCGCCGCGCTGCCCCTCCTCTCGATCCTCCTGGTTGTCTCCGCCTTCTCCACGGCGCGAGCCGCAGATTCTCGCGACGATCAGCTCAACCGGCTGCTCGGACTTGCGCTTCGGTCGCCGTTCATGCGCCAGGCGGCGATCCGGCTCATCGACCGCATCGGTCCCAGAGTCGCGGGGACACCAAACGGCAGCCACGCCGAGGAGCTCGCCGCGGAGATCTTTCGGGAAGCCGGAGTACCGCTGGTTCGTCAGGAGGCGGTGAATGTGCCGCTCTGGCAGGTGCATCGGGCAAGCTTGGCGCTGGTGAAGCCGACCAACTTCTCACCGCCGGTGGTGCCTCTCGCAAACTCGGCCTCGACGCCGCCTCAGGGACTGTTGCTGCGCCTCGTAGATGCGGGCTACGGCACGCCGCAGGAGATTGCTGCCCTTGGCGATGCCGCACGCGGAGCGGCGCTCCTCGTGCGCACCGGTGTACCGGCCGGCCAGCAATGGCTGCACCGGAGCCAGAAGTACGACGCGGCGGCTGCCGCCGGGGCCGCGGCATTCCTCTACACACCCGCTGGACTCGACCGGCCGCCGCGGTCCGGAACCGTCACCCTCTCGGGAGCCCCCGGCCCGATTCCCGCCCTGAGCATCCCGGCCACCACGGGAGCGTGGCTCGCGCGTCTTGCTGCAGCCGGAGCCGGACCCGAGGTCAGGGTGACGCTCCTTGCCGATCGCATCCCTGCTACCGCTTACAACATTGTTGCGGACCTCCCGGGACGAGACTCTTCCGAGGTCGTCCTTGCCTGCGCCCACCTTGACTCATGGGATCAGGGGCAGGGCGCCGGCGACAACGGTACTGGGACCATTGTGCTATGGCAGGCGGCACGGACACTGGTCGAGCAGGGGCTGCGACCCCGGCGCACGATCCGCTTCGTCTCCTTCACCGGAGAGGAGCTTGGCCTACTCGGATCGGGAGCCTATGTCCGAGACCATGGCGCCCAGCTCGAGTCAATCCGCGCCGTCGTGAACCTCGACATGGTCGGCGAGCCGACGGGCTTCGCGACCATGCTCCAGCCGCAGGCCGCACCACTGCTGGCTGACCTGGCCGAGCACTTGGCCGGGTTCGGTTTGGCGACCGATGTGCCTGATCGGCCCGGTCTCTACTCCGATCATCAGCCATTCCTGCTCGCGGGCGTGCCAGTCCTGGTGCTGCGTTCGCAGCTGCCCGCGGCGGTTGGCGCCGCCTACCACAGCGCCCGTGACACCTTCGATCTCCTCGACCTCGGGCAACAGCAACGTGCGGCGGCGGTGACGGCCGCGCTGCTTTGGAGGCTGGCCAACGCCGACCCGCTGCCGACGGTCCGCCTCGACCCGAAGGTCGTTCGCGAGGAACTCGAGGCAGCGGGAATCGAGGTCCGTTCCGTGGCGGGGCACCCGGAGGCGGGGCACTGAGTCGAGGACATTCTCCGGACCGGGTGGATCACACAGCATGCGGAGAGGGTTCCGGCCTCTACGTCCACCTCCCGTTTTGCGCCTCGCGTTGCTCGTACTGCACGTTCGTGGTCTCGACCTCGTCCCGGCTCCTCGAGCCGTACATGAAGGCGCTGGAGACCGAGCTCCGGATGATCGACCTGCCGGCCGGAAGTACCCTCGAGACGCTCTACCTGGGAGGTGGAACGCCCTCACAGGTGCCGTCGGGCCGCCTCGCCGGTTTCCTCGAGCGTCTGACCTCACGGTTCCCACTGGCTTCGTCCGCCGAGGTCACCGCAGAGGCCAACCCAGAGGACGTGACCCCGGCGCTCCTGGCCGACTGGGCGGCGGCCGGTGTCAACCGCGTGTCGATGGGCGTACAGTCCTTTCTTCCTCTAGAGCTGGAAATCCTCGACCGCCGACACTCCGCCGAAACCGCCGAGCACTCGGCGCGCCAGGTACTCGAGGACGAGCACTTCCAGCTCAGCCTCGACCTGATGCTGGCGATTCCACGCCAGCACAGGGCTTCACTGGAGAAGAGCCTGGCCAAAGTGCTCGAGATCCGGCCTCACCACCTTTCCGTATACCTGCTCGAGATGGACAAGCCCCACCGCCTGCAAGCTCTTGCCCGCAGACACCCGGACAGATTCGCGAGCGATGAGGAAGCCGCGGGCCTCTATCTGCTGGTACACGAGACCCTGTGCGCGGCCGGCTACGAGCACTACGAAATCTCCAATTTCGCCCTGCCAGGCCACAGAGCACGCCATAACACGCGCTACTGGCTCCATCTCGCCGTCCATGCCCTGGGCGTCGCCGCTCACGGACACGACGGCAACCGCCGCTGGGCTAACCTCGAGAATCTCGACGGCTATGTCATGGCGGTTGAGCGGGGAACGCGGCCGCTCGCCTGGAGCACCGTTCTCAAGCCGGACGAGCTACTGGCGGAAGACGTCCTGCTCGGCCTGCGCCTCGCCCGCGGGGTTGCAGCCGCGCGGGTCGCAGAGGCTGCCTCGACCTTCCCCGGCTTCGCTGGCAGGCTCGAGGAGTTCTTCGACCTTGGGTTGGCCGTTCAGGCTGGTGACACCGTGCAGCTCACACCCCGCGGCTGGCTTCTCTCCAACGAGCTGTTCCAGCAGCTGGTGTAGTCCCCGGTAGAATGAAGGCTGTTCCGGCCGGTCTTGATCCTGGGAGGACGCCACGCACTTTCCCACTGCAGGCATTGAGGTTTCGCCGCTGCTGCCTCCGCTGGTCGCATTCGCGATCTCGCTGTTCACCTCGACAGCCGGGGTATCGGGAGCCTTCCTGCTTCTGCCGTTCCAGATGTCGGTTCTCGGATTCACGACGCCGGCCGTCAGCTCCACCAACCATCTCTACAACACCGTGGCCACCCCCAGCGGAGTCTGGAGGTACCTGCGGGAGGGCCGGATGCTGTGGCCAGTCGCCTGGACCATCATTCTCGGATCGGTGCCGGGCGTGCTCATCGGCGTCGTTGTGCGCGTCCGCTACCTGCCCGACCCGAGGACCTTCAAGGGCTTCGTAGGCCTCGTCCTGTTGTGGATCGCCATCCGGCTCGTCCAGAACCGTCGCCCGGGTGGCGGCACGACTACATCCGAGGACAAGGTCTCGTCCGTTCAGCTCGAACAGATCACGTGGCGTCGGATCAGATACCGGTTCGCGGGCCATCTTTTCGGGATCAACACCCCAGCCCTCTTTTCACTTTCCCTCGCGGTCGGGGTCGTCGGCGGGATCTACGGCATCGGCGGCGGCGCGCTCATCGCCCCGATCTTGGTCGGCCTCTTCGGGCTTCCTGTCTACACTATCGCCGGTGCGGCGCTTGCCAGCACCTGCGCCACCTCGGCTACCGGGGTTATCTTCTACCTCGCGATCTCACCGTTCGCCCCGGGTCAGGCAGTCGCCCCGGACTGGGGCCTCGGCCTCCTGTTCGGGATCGGCGGTGCTGCTGGAATGTACTGCGGCGCGCGGCTGCAGAGGCGAGTCCCCGCCCGCCTGATTCGTGGAATCCTCGCGCTGATCGTGCTCCTCGTCGCAACTCGGTACCTGGCCGCATATCTGTGGCCGTGAGCTACGACACTCGGTTGACCAGCCGCCCGGCGCCCGTGACCTCGATCGCAACTTCGTCACCCGGAACCAGGAAACGGGGTGGCTCGAACCCGGCCCCCACCCCCTTCGGGGTGCCGGTGGCGATGATGTCGCCCGGCAGCAGCGTCATTCCCCTGGACAGGGTCACGAGCAGGGTCGGGATGTCGAAGATCAGCTGCCCCAGGTTGCCGTCCTGGCGGAGATCGCCGTTGACCCAGCAGCGAACTCGGATTCTCTCGGGCTCAGGCATCGCGGACCGGTGGACGACCGTCGGCCCCATCGGGGCCGCGCCGTCCAGTGACTTCCCGAGGAACCACTGCACGTGAGCCGCCTGCAGGTCGCGCGCCGTCACGTCGTTGATCGCTGTATACCCGAATACATGGTCCATTGCGGTTTCCGGGGAGAGGTTGCGCGCCTCGCGCCCGATCACAATCGCGACCTCGGCTTCATAGTCGAGCTTGCTGGTGAGCTCGGAGTGGCTCGGGATGGGATCACCGCAGCCGATGACCGCCGTCGTGGCCTTGGTGAAGAAAATGGGTCTTTCGGGAACGCCGGAACCACCAATTGCCGTTGCAGCGATTTCCTTCGCGTGCTCGCGGTAGTTCTTGCCGACGCACATGATGTTGCGCCCGGGACGTGGAATCGGAGCGCGGGCATGGACCTCCTCGAACAGCCGCGTGGCGATACCCGCATCCGAAGCCCGCAAACCGAGCTCCCAGGCCTCCTCGGCCTGGTCGTCGCCGCTCTTCACCAGCTCCCCGAACGTGAGAACAGACGGGACGGCCCCGAGCGCCTCCGCCGCTGCCGGCAGATCCACGACCCGCTCCCCGATCAGGACGCCGAGCTGCCCATCTTCCAGAGTCAGGAACCTCATTCTCTCCTCCGGTTCAACCACGGGGCATCGGCAGCAGGGCGCCGCCCGATACCGGGAGATCGACACCCGTCAGGTGCCGCGCCCTTTGTTCGTCGGCGAGGAAGTAAACCACCTCTGCGACATCCTCCGGCTCGGCAATACGTCCCAGTGGCACGCCGGCCGCAATCCGGCCTTCCCTTCCACCCTCTGCGAGCGAGGGCTGCGCCATTGGCGTGCGGACCCAGCCGGGCGACACGAGGTTGACGCGGATTGACGGTGCGAGCTCCTGCGCGAGCGACTGGACGAGACCCCACAGGGCGGCCTTCGAGCCCGCGTAGTGGCTGTGCTCCGGTTCGCCGCGCTCGCCCGCCGTTGATCCGATGACGATGAACGATCCGCGCTCCATCCCTCGACAGGCTTCACGGGCCAGATAGTAGGCCGAGAAGGTGTTGATGCGAAAGGTCTCCTCGAGCACCTCGGCGGTCAGCGAACGAATCGCACCGGGCGTCCAGATCCCGGCCGAGTGGACTACAACGTCCAGCCGCCCGGCGACACCCGTCGCTTGGCGGCATCCCTGCTCCTCGGAGAGGTCCGCACGGACCGCCATGACCCGGTCGGTCCCGAACTCCTCTACCAACCGTATGACCGGCGCCTCCTGGCTCCGGTACTGGGCCACGACCCGGTCGCCGCGCCGGAGAAACAGGCGAGCGCAGGCAAGCCCGATGCCGGAGGACGCACCGGTTATCAGAACCTGTCGGGAAGAGCTCGTCATACCACCGCCCCTTTCAGGCCAAGTGACTCCGCCAGCCTGAGCGAAGTCCTCAGCCCCGGGGAGCGAGCGTAGCACGTGCCGACGGAAGAGCCCGTCGGCGTCCTTCAGTCTTCGATAAGGAACCTCATGATCGGTCGTGTCGGGGAGCGACGGACGACTTCCTCGAATCCTGCGGCCAGAAAGGCCGAGACCGGACCGTGGTAGGCGAAGACATCCGGCATGCGGTCGCCCTTCGGCTCGACGGCATACCCTTCGATGACGCGTCCTCCCAGCTTTGCGACGTGCTCGACCGCTCCCTCGAGCAGGCGGACGGCGATGCCGCATCGGCGGTCCGATCGGGCCACGAACAGGCACACCACGGACCACACCTCCTGGTCATCCACAGGCCACAGGATCCGCGATCGGCTCAGCCTTGGAAACTCGCTACGCGGCGCAACGGAGCACCAGCCGACCGGCTTCCCGTCGCGGTAGGCGAGAATCCCTGGAACACGTCCGCTGTCGACGATGCTGCGCATGGCACGGCGGTTCGCCTCACCCCTGCCGGCATCGAACTCTCTTCCTGTCAGTCGCCACCACATGCACCAGCATCCTCCACACGCACCGCGGTCGCCAAACAGTCCTTCGAGGTCGGACCAGCGCTCGGACGTGAGCGGGCAAATTTCCAGGACTGGATGACTCGTTGTCTTGCTCCTGCCGGGCATGCCGCGTCTCCCCTTCAACAGCCAAGTGATGTCACCTTGAGCCTAGCACGCACGTCGGGCTGCGCCGAGAACCTGACTTGGTGACCAGCCGTAACACCGACCATGAATGAAACCGGCAACCCGGAAAGGATGCGTTCCAACCAAACGCGGGAGGAGAGCATCTCAGTAGGTGTGGAAGCGGTGGAGCAACTGGATCAGACGGTCCTCCCGGATCAGCGGTGCGACACAAGCCGCACCGCAGATGCAGCGGGGGAAACGGCGCTTGTTGGTGCGGCCCGCCAGGGCAGCCTCCGAGCGTTCGAGGAACTCTATCGGCAGAACGGAGGTGCCGTGTTCGCGCTGTGCCTCAGGATGACCAACGACCCGGCTCTCGCCGAGGACCTGGTTCAGGAGACGTTCGTGAGGGGTTGGCAGCGACTGCGAACATTCCGTGGCGAGAGCTCCTTCTCCACCTGGATCTACCGGGTCGCCGTCAACGTCGTGCTCGGTCACAAGAGATCGCGCACCCAGGAGCGAACGATCGGTGAGGGCCGAGAGGAGCACGCGTGGACCGACGGAGCTCCCATCGATCTCAGGCTGGACCTGGAGCGAGCCATCTCGAGGCTGCCGGAAAGGGCACGGTTGGTGCTGATACTCCACGACATCAGAGGGTATCGCCACCGGGAGATCGCCGGCATCCTGGGCATCGCCGAGGGCACCTCGAAGGCGCAGCTGCACCGCGCCCGACAGCTGGTCCGGGAGGCACTTTCACCATGAGATGTGAGTGGGTGCGAGAACGCGTTAACGATTATGTCGATGGCGAGCTCCGCCGATCGGAGGAGCTCCTGGTCCGTGATCACCTGGAGTCGTGCCCACGTTGCAAGCGGGAGGCGGCCCAGCTCCTCCACCTGCTCGAGCGCATCGCAGCGCTGCCTCGCTCGATTGACCCGTTGCATGACCTCTGGCCCACGATAGAGCGCAGGTTGGGTGAGCGCGCTCCGGTGGTCTCGCACGTGCGCTGGTGGATGGCGGCGGCGGCCTTGTTGCTCGTGGCCCTGACAGCAGTGGTGTTCGTTCGGAGTCGTTTCGAGCCTCCTCCAAGGGCAACAGTGGCGCTTCAGCATCCTGCGGCAGCGACAGCGCGCGGGACCGTTCTCGCCGAGCTCGCGTCGGCCAGTCTCTCGTTCGATGACGCCCGTGAACGCCTGATGTTGGTGCTCCAGGCCCGCCGCGGAGTCCTACAGCCTAAGACGATGGCAGTCGTCCGGGAGAACTTGCGTGTCATTGATCGCGCAATCGTGCAGATCCAGGCCGCCCTGGAGCAGGACCCGAACAACGCGGACCTCGCCCACCAGCTGGTGGCCAGCTACCAACAGGAGATCAGTCTCCTCGAGCGGGCGACCTCGCCGCCCGCCGAGCTGTGAAGTTAAGGAGGTCGAGATGAAAAGAGTCGTAACTGTTCTGACCGCATTCCTTCTCATCGCCTGCACGTCGTGGGCTCAGCAGAAGATCGACGAGAGCCGTGCAGCCCCCGCCGACGGCGTCGTCGAGGTCCACAACATCGCGGGCTCGGTCGACGTGGTCGGCTGGAGTAAGGCCGAGGTGAAGGTGACCGGCACGCTGGGTCGTGGGACGGAGCGTCTCGCGATCGAGAGCTCGGGCAACCGCACCGTGATTCGCGTGATCCTCCCCCACCACGCTCGCAACGTGGACGGCAGCGATCTTACGGTGCAGGTGCCCCGGAGCGCCCGAGTCGAGGTTGAGACGGTAAGCGCCAATGTCTCCGCCCACGATCTGACCGGAAAGCTCGATCTGCAGTCGGTGAGCGGCAAGATCTCGGTCAAGGGCAACCCGAGTCAGATGGAGTGCTCGTCGGTGAGTGGAACCATCCAGATCGAGGCCACGCCGGACAAGACCAGCCTGGAGACCGTTAGCGGGAAGATCAAGGTAGCTCGGGCTGACGGGGAGCTCACCGCGAACAGCGTCAGCGGCAGCGTGATCATCCAGGCCGGTTCAATCGACGGCGGCAAGCTGAGCACGACCTCCGGGACCATCCGGTGCGAGGCGGCACCGACCGGAAACGGCACCCTCAAGCTCAAGAGCTTGAGCGGTTCGGTCACGCTCGTCGTCCCCAAGGACATGGCCGCAGACTTCGAGCTCAGCACATTCAGCGGGACCATCCACAACGAGATCGGTCCGAAGGCGGAGAGAACTAGCAGGTATGCGCCGGGGCGCCGGGCCGAGTTCTCGACCGGGAGCGGCGGGCCGCAGATCGAGATGAACAGCTTCAGCGGCACCATCGAGCTTCTCACGAAGTAGAGCGCAGCGTCCGTTCTTCGGACGTGAGCCGGGCGCGGTTCGCTGCGTCCGGCTCATTTCGCCGATGCCCGTCCGGTCACAGCTCTTGGAAAACGTGTTGGGGCTGGTCGCTGCAACGGTGTCCTAGGGCTTCCGAACCGCAAACGTGTCACACGCGTCCAGAGAACCCGAATCGTACCCACGTTTGAACCAGAACACCCGCTGGGCCGAGGTTCCGTGGCTGAACGACTCTGGAACCGCAAAGCCCTGGGACGCGCGCTGGATCCGGTCGTCACCGACGGCGGCTGCCGCCTGCAGCGCTTCGTCGACATCGCCTGGACCGAGCAGATGGGTCACCTGCACGGCATGGCGGGCCCAGATCCCCGCCAGGCAGTCCGCCTGGAGTTCCAACCTCACACCCAGACCGTTGGCTCCGGATGCGCTCATCCTCCGTTGCCGCTCGTGGATGCGGCTCGAGATCCCCAGCAGGTCCTGAACGTGATGACCTACTTCGTGTGCAATGACATACGCCTCGGCCAGGTCGTGCGACGCGCCGGGGCGGGTGCGCAGGTCCTCGCAGAAGCTGAGGTCGATGTAAACCTGATGATCGTGAGGGCAGTAGAAGGGACCTACGGTGGGTTCCGCATAGCCACAGGCCGAGTGCACTACACCGGAGAACAGGACCAGCGTGGGTTCCTCGTACCGTCCTCCTCTCGTGAGAAACACCTCCCGCCAAGTCCGTCCCGTGTCGGCAAAGACCCGCGATACGAAGCCGGTCTCCGCACCGGAGTGCCCGGCCGCTGGGCCCGAAGTCGGGGACCGCGCGTCTCTGGTTGCCTCCCGCACTCCGCCTCGCCTGCCGGCGGGATGGCCTGCCAGCACGGCATACAGCACGACCAGGACGACAAACCAGACCGCGCTGATGCCGCCGGTTATGGGCGTCAGCCGGCCACGTCGACTTTCAAGGTGTCGGCCCCTTCGCGGCAACTTCCAGGTCATCTTCGCCTCGCCGCCCATCCTCGAATCCGCCGGCCCGCAATCCCCGGCCGCTCTCAGTCCACGTCAAGACTTCGGACTCGGTAATGACCCAACCATGGTACTCGACCTGCGACAGTAGAATGGCCTTCATGGAGCTCGTGTTCGAGGACTGGCGGATCAGGAGCTACCGGCCGGAGGATCTTGCAGCTCTCCTCCGCTATGCCGGTGAGCGAGCCGTATCGGTCCAGCTTCGCGACCGGTTTCCGTATCCGTATACCCACGAGGCTGGAGAGGAGTGGTTGCGGCGGATGGCAGAGCAGCAACCGGAGACCGACTTTGCCATCGCCACAGGTTCCCACCTCATCGGCGGCATTGGTCTCGAGCTTCGGGACGACGTGGAACGCGGTTCCGCCGAGGTCGGGTACTGGCTTGGCCAGCCGTTCTGGGGCCGCGGGATCGCGACCGCAGCCTTGCAGGCGTTCTGCGGCTGGGCTTTCTCGCATTTCGGCCTTGTTCGCCTACAGGCCTGTGTCTTCGAGTCCAACCCGGCCTCAGGGCGAGTGCTCGAGAAAAGCGGCTTCAGGCTCGAAGGCCGGCTGCGTCAGGCGGTGCTCAAGGAGGGCCGTCGAATGGACATGCTGGTCTACGGCCTTCTCAAACCGACCGGTTAATCCCTGTCGCCTTCCGGGCCGTCGTGGTCGCCGTGAATCCGGTCCGACTCCCTCTGGATGTAGTCTTCGCTCTCCGCCCTGGCCTCCTCGAGATGGCCCGGATGCTCAGCACGGTACATCTCCTCGGGCATCGTGCCGGTGAGCCAGCTGGGGTTCATCGGGTAGACCTCCGGGCTGAACACGACCGAGTACAGGTGCCAGACGAGGATCGCCAGCGTCGCCAGCCATGCCTCCCAAAAGTGAATGGTCAGCGCCACGTCGAGGACGCCTTTCGGCAGGAAGGCCGACAGCCAGTTGTCGAACCACAGCATCACTCCGGTGCAGATCATGACCACCGTGCCCCAGACCAGGGCCCAGTACTCGGCCTTTTCCACATACGAGAACCGCTGTGCGCACTGCGGCCTCTCCCCCCGGCCCAGGTTGTGGACGATTTGCTGCCAGAAGAACACGAAATCGATTCGTTGAGGCAGCATGTCTTTCAGGAACTGCCGCCCACGGTCGGTCAGCAGGAAGGCCACGTGCCAAATCACGGTGGCGGAGAAGACGCCGGCGGCAACCCGGTGCACGAGGCCCCGGAAGGCAAACCCTCCTTTCCAGCCGAAGAACAGTTTCGCAATGATGCTCTGGTCGTAGCGAAGGGCAAAGCCCGACAAGACCAGAACCACGAAGCTCACCGCGAGGAACATGTGTTGCCACACCTCGCCGGGGCGCATGCGCCTGATCTGCGGGCGACGGTCGAGGACGTTCTTGATGTGCCGGCCCAGGTCGATCAGCCAGTGGATGACCATGAGGCCGATGATGATGACGATCGCGATTTGGTAGACCCGCGCCACGATCTCCGAGGCTTTCGTGTGGAGACCTTCACCACCAACGCCGTGGATCGGTGTGCTGGCGATAGCCGCGCTGATTCCCGGGTGGCACTGGCCGCAGGTCTTGCGCAGGTTCTTGGGATTGATGGTGGATGTTGGATCGGAGCTCGGGAGGATCCTATGGGCGCCGTGGCACGAGGCGCAGTTCGCGACCCGGGTATCTCCGGCCTTGCTCTTGAGCCCGTGGTAGGAGTCGACGAACGAGATCAAACGATCCGCCGGCAGGCCATACTTCTCGTTCAGGACCTCCGAATCATGACAGCGGCCGCAGGTCATCTCGGCAACACGCGCCGGGGAGACGGGGGACCTCGGATCATCTGGGGGTAGTATCCCGTGCTCGCCGTGGCAGTCGGTACATACCGGCGCGTCAGTCTCGCCGTTCTCAGCCATCTGTCCGTGGATGCCTTCGAGGTAGTCCTGCTCAATGCCTTTGTGGCACTTTCCGCAGGTCTTCGGAATGTTGAAGTGATTGATCGCCGAGTCCCGGAAGCCCGGGGCCAGGATCCGGTGGGCGGTATTGTCCGACGAGTGGCAATCGGTACATGTGGCCGCGACGTAGATCCCGCCCTTGGTTGCCTGCCCGTGCACACTCGCCTCGTAGATCTTGACTGGGTGGTCGATCAGGATCTCGTACTTCTTGGTGATATTGAGGTTCTCATGGCACTTGCCACAAGTCTCGGGGAGGTGGGTCGGGTTGACCGGTGATCGTTTGTCGGTTGACGGGAGGATGCCGTGGCTTCCGTGACAGTCGGCACAGTCGGGAATGTCGGTGTTCGTGCCGCCGACGATGACCCGACCATGTGCCTGGTACTGCCGAGCTTCCTCTTCATGGCACGAACGACAACCCCCGCTGCCGGCCCTGAAACCTCCCGAGGGACGGTGCGGCGTCGTCGCCTTGTCCTTGTGACAGTCCAGACATTCCAGCCCCTCATGAACCGAGTGGCGGAGTGTAGCGACCAGCGAACCCCCCGTTGCAGCCCCTTCATGGCAGGTCGCGCAGTCCGAGCTAGTGATCGGGTCGTACTCCTGCTCCGCGGCACTCGCCGACAGAGGCAGTACCGCCAGCAGTGCCACGGTCACCCAGAGCGAGGCAACTCGAGTAGCAGAGATCCGCATTCGCACCCCCTCCCGAGAGAGTATGTGGATATTTTCACAAGATTGTCAAGTGTAACGTGTCTCATTCCATATCTCGCCAACTTCACAAGGTTCACGGTACGGACCGTCAGAGTTCCTCCGGCCTGCCTGGCTCCACGTTACTCCTTTATCTTGAGTCAGATGCGATCGCCATACCTTTCAGGGAGCCTGGCCGAAACTCATGCCCAGCCCTCTGGCTCCCTTCTCCCATAGACCCGGCCGGAAACGCGATTCGCAGCGAAGCTCGCGCGACGGGCCTCCACGATCGCGAATCACAGCCGGATTGGGGCTTTTGGTCGGGCACTCTAGCGGATCCCATAGCGGTTGAGTCGGTTGTAGAGGGTTCGTACAGAGACTCCGAGCAGGCGCGCAGCCCGCTCGCGGTGGCCGCCGGTCCGCTCGAGAGCCTCCAAGATTGCCTGCCGTTCGCGCTCTTCGAGCGATGCGATGCGGCCGCTCTCGTAGCTCGCCTCCCCGACTATCGACGGTGAAGGACCCGAGAGAACCGGAAGATCCACGGCTCGGATCTGGTCCCCTGGGGCCGTGATCAATGTTCGCTCGAGCACGTTCCTCAGCTCCCGGACGTTTCCCGGCCAGCCGTAGCCGGCCAGCAGTTCCATCGCCGCGCCCTGCAGCGGCCGCGGTTCGATGCCCAGTCGCGAAGCCACTGCCTCGATCAGGCGGGGCACCAGAACCGGCAAATCCCCTCTTCGCTCGCGCAGCGGGGGCAAGGCGAGATCCACCACGTTGAGCCGGTAGTAGAGGTCGGCCCGGAACCGGCCGGCCTCGACCTCGACTCCGAGGCTCCGGTTGGTTGCCGCGACCAGCCTGATGTCCACCGGCACCGGCCGTGATCCTCCGACGCGCTCGACCGCGCGCTCCTCGAGCACACGCAACAGCTTCCCCTGCACCGGTTCGGAGAGCTCCCCCACCTCGTCAAGGAACAGGGTGCCGCCAGACGCCTGCTCGAAACGTCCGGTTCGGCGACTCTCCGCACCGGTGAACGCGCCCTTTTCATGCCCGAACAGCTCGCTCTCCGCCAGGCTCTCCGGAATCGCAGCACAGTTGACCCCGATGAACGGACCCGCCCGTCGTTGAGATTCTTGGTGGATCCGCCGCGCGAGCAGTTCCTTGCCGGTGCCGGACTCGCCACTGATCAGAACCGTGGCATCCGTCTTTGCAGCCCGATCAGCCAGCGCCAGCACCTCGAGAACGACGGGGTCGCGGCTGAGAAACTCGCTCTCGGTCGCGGCCTCAAGACTCCTTTCCCCGAGCACTCGGCGCACCAGCCGCCGTAGCGCCTCCGGGCTCTCCAGCGGCTTGGTCAGGTAGTCGGAGGCTCCGACTCGGACCGCCTCCACGGCCTCCGGGATCGTCCCGTACGCGGTCATCACGATGACGGCCGGCGCACCGGTGCCGGCTCGTGTGCGCCGGGTCAGCTCGATACCGTCGATCCCCGGCATCCGCTGATCAGTGACCACCAGATCGATGCTGGTACCGGCAAGGCGCGCCAACGCCTCCTCGGCAGAGGCCGAGCTCAGCACCCGGTACCCCTCGCCCTCGAGGATGTCGGCGACCAGTTCTCGGAAGGCGCCGTCATCGTCGACAACAAGAACCGTGGGCGTCATCACGATCTCTTTGCCGCGGGCAGGAGCAGAACCGCCTGGCACCCGCCACCCTCACGTGCAGCCAGCGTGAGGGTGCCCCCGTTGGCCTCCGCGAGAGCCCTCGCGATCGGCAGCCCCAGCCCGATGCCGTCGCTGCGAGTTGTGACGTACGGCTCGAACAGGTTCTCCGGATCCTCCCCCGGTCCCGGGCCCCGGTCCTTCACGGAGATCTCCACCCGGTCTCGGGACACGGAGGAGGATATCTCCACGTTCCCGCCGTCGTTTGCCTTCGTCGCGTTGTCGACGAGGTTCTCGAGAATCTGGCGCAGATGCTCCGGGTCCACGAGACCAACACCTTCCCCGGTTGTGATCACCACAGCCGAACTCCCCGAGGCGACCCGCTCGAGGAAAGGCCCAAGCTCGACATCCTCCGGTTCGCTCTGCGGCGGACGGGTGTAGTCCAGCAGCTGCCCGAGCAGTTTCTCCATGCGCTCGCACTGCTCGAGCGCGGACCGCAGGCGTTTCCTTCCAGCAGGCCCGGGCTGACTCTCCAACAGCAGCTGACAGCTGCCTTTGACGGTTGCCAGAGGCGTCCGCAGCTGGTGGGCGAGACCGGCGCCCGCACGCCCGAGGCTCACGAGCCGGCGTTGTTCCGCCCGCTCCTGGGCGCGCCGCTCCTCACGAACCAGCAGCTTGCCGCCGACCGCAGCAAGAACGACTAGGAGAACACCAACCGCTGCCGTCGCCGGAGCCAGCAGGCGTGCACTCAGGGGAGCACGCGCAGCCGCCGAATCCAGGAACACGCGGAGGAGCATGCGACCCCTCCCATGACCGCGCCCGAGCCCTGCCTGAGAGCGGCCCTCACGAACCGGGGCGCCGCCCCACGCTGCCGGTCCCACGAACAGCTGGACTTCACGAGACGGCGGACCTGTTTGGCCGACCGCGGCGACCGGTGTGCCGTCAGACCTGCTCAGCGAGAGTCCGCGCACCACGCCCTCGTCGCGTTTCAGGAGCGCAGACATCACCTCGCTAACCACTGCCAGCCCGCGATCTCGAAGCTCTCTCTCGGCATCATGAGAGAGCCGCAGAACCCGCCCTTCGAGCGCCAGCTCGGCTCGCTCCCGCATGTTCGCCGCCCCGGTCACAGCCAGCCATACCATCATCACGGCGACAACCGTGGCAGCTCCCGGCAGCAGTACGTCCCAACGCCGTGCCCCCGACCTTCTCATGAAATCAACTGTAGCCCACACCGGCCTGCAAATGCTTCACGGGCTGCCTGCAATCTTTGCAGGCTGCAGGCCTGTCGCACCCCTTAGACGGTCACAGGTATGAGACGTAAGCAGTTGTCGCGCTTCACATAACGGCATTCACGAAGGGCTGGCACAGGACGTGCTGTGGAGCAGGCCGGACCCACACAGGGTCGCTTCGGGAAAAAAGGAGGTCCGTCATGAAGCTGAGAGTTCTTGTTCTGACAACCATCGGGATCGCACTGGTCATGGCCGTGGCGTGGGCCCAAACAACCGGTGTCCCCGCCGTGAATCCAGCGGGAGCTGTGACCGTCTCTGGGCCCGTACTGGCGTTCCTTGCCGGCCCCGGCACCGGGCACCCGACGATGACCGTCAACGACGCTACCCGTGGGGAGACGAGCTTCGTGCTCGGCCCCTTCCGCTACCTCGAGAGCCTCTCGTTCTCGGCCGCTGCCGGGGATCACGTCGAGGCTCTCCTGTATCCGTGCTCCCAGTGCACGCCCAACTGGGTCGCCGTTCGCATTGACAACCTGACCAACGGCAGCTCGGCGACGCTTCGTGATACCGAGGGAATACCGCTGTGGGCCGGAGCCGGCATGGGTCCCGGTCGCGGATACGGCGGAGCACGTCGCACTACGGGTCGTGCCACCGCCGGCGGCGCCGGAACGGCGACCGCCTCTCGGCTGGGGACCCGGACGCGCGCCTGTGGAGGCACGGGTCTCGACATGAGCTCGGTCTCGACCGTCACCGGGACCGTAGCGGCCTTCAGCGGAGGGCCTGGCCAGGGAACGCCGACTCTGACGCTGCACACTGCGGAAGGCGATCTCGAGCTGCTGGTCAGCCCGTACCGCGCGCTCGCCGCCGCCGGCCTACCCCTCGACAGCGGGCGATCCCTCGAGATCGTGTACGCGCCGGTCGCCGGGAGTGGCGGAGACCTTATCGCCGCAATCTCAGTGACCGACACAGCCACCGGAGCAACCGTTCAGCTCCGCGACGCCGGGAGCGGAACGCCGTTCGCGCCGACGCGCGGGCGCCGAGGCTGCCGCCAGTAGCCGTATCCCTCTTGAGCTAACGTTGGGCCCCGGCGTTGCCGGGGCCCTTTTCACCCTCAGCTCTTGCGGCTCGTCTTGGCGAAGAAGCCGCTGAAGACCGGTCGCACGCGCCGGCTCTTGCACTCGGGGCACGCGGGCTTGGCCTTCTCCCGTTCGGCCACGGTCATCTGCTTCTCGAACTCCGCGCCGCATTTGGCGCATTTGAAGTCGTATCGCGGCATCGACGACCTCCGAGGTTCGTGCTGTGCTGTCCTACTCAAGAAACAAGATGAAGCATCTCTCCCGACGCGGCAAGTCGTCCGGGCCATTCCGGTGTTGACAGTCTGCCAGGGTTCTCGACCCTACTCGTCATCCTCCCCGGTCTTCCAGGGCTTCACCCGGAGATCTCGACCACGCTCGTCGGCGATCCGCCGGTACCAGCTCTGCGGGTATGGCGGGTGTGTCACCTTGCCATGCTCGTCCTTGACGTTGCCGTCCATGTATTTCACCAGCAGCTGCTGTCCGAGGCGACGCCATCGGTCGACGACTCGCTGACCCTGCTCCACCGAGTAGTGGGTCAGGTAGTCACGAGCGAGCTGAGGCGCCTGCCCGTAGAGCTCCAGAGCCGCCTTTTCGATCTCGGGCTGGCGGGCGAAAAAACCGCCCTCCAGCTCGCTCTGCACCTTCTGAATGTCGACAATCATGTCGCTGTAGCGCGAGTACGCGAAGTTGGCGACCCAATTGAAGACCCAGAACGCGGAGTCCCACGAGAACTTGTGCAGCGACGCCACGCCCTCCGCGTAGCTGTGGGGGACACGTTCGATGCCGCAGTACATCGGTGAGTAGACCGTCGAGTACGTGTCATCGACACCGAACCAGAGAATGCCCCCGACAGGGTCGGGCAGAAACGAACGCGACTGGGCAACGAACGAGAAGCCGGTCTGCTGCGTGGAGATGGCACGTTCGTTGACGTACCTGACGCCACCGACCTTCCACGTCAAAGGACGCCAACGGTAGGGGCAGCCGAACGGCCCGGCGCCGACGTCCTTTGTCATGTCCAGCTCCGTTCCCTCGAAGTGGTCGCGCATGAGGGCCATGACGTCCGCAACGGACAGCTTGTGGTCAGGTTTCACCCACAGTGGCAGACGCTTGTCCGGATGGTAGCCGTCGGCGTAGGCCACGCCGAGTCCGAGGGACGGCGCGGCGCGGCGGAACACGCTCCACACCCTCGACTCGCAAAAGCGTATAGCGCCGAAGTTGAGCGGGGCGTACACGTCCGCAAACGAGAAGTCTTCGTCGGAACCCCGGTACCAACCCTTGGTCCGAGCGAACCCGATAACGTCGTCGGAGTACAGGCAGCTCTGCGGGTCGTGCAAGGGGAAGGTCCTGATTCGAGCCTGGTTTGCGTGCGCGCAGATGGTCCCATCCGGCAACCTGCGGGCAACCCACAGGGCCCCCGTTTCGCCCTTTCCCTTGCCGATCATCTCCAGAATCCAGACCTCGTTCGGATCCGAAACCGAGAAAGACTCCCCCTCCGAGGCATAGCCGTACCTCTCAGCTAGGCCGGTCATCACCTGAATCGCTTCGCGAGCGGTCCTGGCCCTCTCGAGAGCCAGAAACATCAGGCTGCCGTAATCGATCAGGCCGGACGGGCCTTCGAGCTCCTTGCGGCCGCCGAACGTCGTCTCGCCGACCGCGACCTGATGCTCGTTCATGTTGCCCACAACCTGGTAGGTGTGTGGCACCTGAGGAATCTGACCCAGGTAGGTGCCTGTGTCCCACTCGATGATGTCGCGCATCTCGCCCGGCCGGTGGTCGGCGGCTGGCGTGAACGACAGCTCGCCGTAGAAGTCATGCGAGTCGGCGACGTAGGCGATCATCGCCGAGCCGTCAGCTGACGCGCCCCGGGAGACCAAGATGTTGGTGCACGAGGAAGCCGATCTGGCGCCCCCCAGCACGATCATCAGCCCTGCCAAGACGGTCACGGTTTTCGAGCAGCCTCTCATCGAACCTCCCCCGCCCACGGCGCGAGGGCCCGGGCGTCCGAGCATCCTACCAGGGAGCTGTAGCCAACCTGACAGGTGCTCACGTCTTTCGCCGCCGCAGCGTGATCGGGGCGCTCTCTCGCTTGCGCTCGAGCCAGTTCTGGTACAGGTCCACCGAGAACATGAGCACTAGGATGAAGATCACGATCCATTGCGGGATGTACGGAAACTCGCTGCCGTTGACGGTGAGACCCGCGACGTGGCCGCCCTCCAGGAAAAGCACGAAGCCGATCAGCAGCAGCACGAACAGCCCCAGGATCTCGAAGTCCGGGTTCTCGCTCATGAACCTGGAGATCGGCGTGACAAATGCGAGCATCAGGGCCACCGAGATCACAACCGACCCGGCCATGACCAAAAACACGTCGGTCATACCGACCACGGTCAAGATCGAGTCCACCGAGAACAGCAGGTTGAGGCCGACCATCACGGCTACGACCTGGGCCAGCCGGTCGGCCTGGGCCATCTCCTTGCCGATGCCCTTGGATTTGAGCCGCAGCTCCTTCACACCTTTCCACAGCAGGAAGAGGCCACCAACGACCAGGATCACCGCCTTACCGCTGACGCCGCCCACCAGATGAAGACCTCCCGGTACTCGGGCGTCGAACTGCCAGAAGACCGAGGTCGCGTAGCGCAGGACCCAGCTGACCCCGGCCAACAACGCAATGCGGAACACCATGGCCAGGATCAGACCAAGGTTGATCGCCTTGCGCCGCTGCCGGACCGGAAGCTTGTTGGCGATGATGGTGATGATGATGAGGTTGTCGGCGCCGAGGGCGACCTGAACAAGCGTCACCGCAAGCAGGCTCGCCCAGAACCCCGGATCCAGAAGCAGTCCAAGCATATGAACACTCCGTACCCCGGAGGTTCGTACCCGGGGTTGGGTGCCACATGGTACCCCGAACCTCTCAGCATCATTGGCTGCGAGGGTGCCGGGTTGCCGAGCCCTCAGACGGACAGGCGAATGCAGGGACCGAGCGCCCAGGGGGTGCTGGCAGCAGGTCCTGCCGCACCCGGGCCGTGAGAGACAGGCCGTGTGTTGCCCGCCTCTATTGCAGACGAGTCAGGAACCGCTCCGGAGGCTCGAAGCCGGTGATCCGGCCGGTCTCCTCACCGGCACGGTAGAGGATGACGGTGGGCACGCCTCGAACCGAGTAGAGGCCGGCAAGCTCGGAGTTTTCTTTCGTCGATCGGGTCATGTCGACCTTGAACCGGTCGTAGCCCGCCAACCTCTTCTCAACCCGCGGGTCGGCGAAGGTCTTGGCATCGAGCTCTTTGCAGGGAACACACCAGTCAGCGTAGAAATCGATGATGACCGGCCGTCCCGACTCGACGGCTCGCTGAACAGTCGCCCCTCGGTACGGCTGCCACGAGAGCTCGTCTTGGTGGGACGCCGCCGAGGCCCGCGGAATCTGCAACACCCCGGCCACAATCAGCGCGGCCGCGAGAATCCGGATGACGACCCCTATGGCCACGTGCTCGCGGCCCGCCTTGTCGAAGACCAGGATGAAGAGACCGCCGAGGATCAGGGGCAGCGCCATCATCCATCCGGCCACGGTGCCCGGCAGCAATGGCCGGGCAAAGTACGCCGCAAGCGCGATGAGGAGGATGCCGAAGATCTTGCGGACCCCGATCATCCAGGCTCCCGAGGCGGGCATCTTGTTCACCGCACCGGTGAAGGTCCCGAGGATCAGGTACGGCAGGCCGAGGCCCATGGCCAGCACGAAGAACAGGATGAACCCGAGAACGGGACTCCCGACCTGGCCAACGTAGGTGAGCAGGCCGAGGACGAACGGCCCGATGCACGGCGCAGCCACGAACCCGACCAGCAGTCCCATCAGCAGCGCTCCCACGATGCCGCTCCTCCCGCCAGAGGCCCGCAGTGCCCAGCCGGGTACCTTGAGCTCCCAAAGGCCGAACATCGACAGCGCGAGAGCGATGAGCACGATCACGATGACCCCGATGACGATCGGGCTCTGTAAGGCAGCTCCGAAGAGCCTACCGGTGAGAGCGGCCGCGACCCCGAGTACGGAGTAGGTCACTGACATCCCGAGCACGTAGATCAGGGCGAGTCCGAAAGTGCCGCCGCGCCGCTCCTTCGCTTGCCCGGCGAAGAAGCCTATGGTGATCGGGATCAAGGGGTACACGCACGGTGTCAGATTGAGAGCGAGACCGGCGACAAACACAATCAGGAGCTGCAGCGGTAGCCCTGCACTGGCGAGCCGTGACGCCGCCTCCCCTCCGGTCGGGGATGATGCCGGTCGATGCTGTGTCTGCACGCCGCCCTTGGTCACGGCGAACGCTGCCGCGTTGATCAGCGTTGTCGGGCTCCCGGCTATCGCAACGTTGATTGTGGTGCTGGCCTCGACCTGGGCCGGGGGCAGGCACTGGGTGTCGTTGCACGCCTGCGCCCTGACCTGGACGGTCAAGGTCGCTGCACCAGCAGCGGCGTCGGCAGGAACCACTCCGCTCGCCAGCGCAGCGACACGGCCTTCCCACACCGTCACCGGCTTGTCTGAGAAGGCAAGCCTCAGTCGCTCGCCCGGCGGGAAAACGACGGTTGGCTGAGACCATCCCGTAGGCAGCTCCCATGTGACCGCGGTCGGAACCAGGAACTCGTCCCCGGGGGCGTTGCTGTTGATATGCCAGCCGGAATCGACCGTGATCTCGACCGCCAAGCGGTATGGTTCACCTGCGACCAGCGGTGCCCGATCAGGCTTGATGGCGGCCTCGAACACCGGCTCGCCGCCGAGGCCCTGTCCGCACAGGGTTACGGCTGCGGCCATGACGACCAAGAACGTTGAAGCAGTAACTTTCTTCATCTCACCCTTCAGTCTGCCAGGTCGGGTGCCAGGTGGCGGACGAGGTCCTTGACCTCCTCCGGGTACCACTCCCAGTGCTTTCTTATCAGATCTGGCCGTCGGGTTACGGTCAGCTCAACCGCCTTCTCCAGCCGCCAACGGCGAACGGCACCGTGATCTCCGGACACCAGCACCTCCGGGACTGTGTGCCCTTCGACCTCCGCCGGGCGGGTGTATGCCGGGTAGTCGAGAAGGCCGGCTGCAAACGAGTCCTCAGCCACCGACTGCGGGTCGCCCACCACCCCGGGCAGCAAGCGCGTGACGGCCTCGATCACGACCATTGCGCCGACCTCCCCGCCACCCAGGATGTAGTCACCAACCGAAACCTCCTCGGCGCCGAGGATCTCCGCGACCCGCTCGTCAAACCCTTCGTACCGCCCGCACAGCACCAGAATCCGGTGCTCTGCGGAGAGCTCCCGGGCCAAGGTGTGATCGAGCACCCGTCCTCTGGGGCTCAGCATCACGAGCCGGCCCCGCCGCTCCGCTCTCGCCTGCAGGTCACGGACAGCGGAGATCACGGGTGGCGCCTGGATCACCATGCCGGCGCCGCCGCCGTAGGGCTCGTCGTCGACCTGTCTCCACCGGTTGCCAGCCCAGTCGCGTAGATCGTGGAGCTCGAGCTCCACGATCCCTGCCGCGATTGCACGCCCCAGCACGCCAGTTTCCCGGAATGGGGCGAACAGCTGGGGAAACAGCGTCACAACCTCGAACTGCATCCGAGCGCTCACGCCTCGAGAAAGTCGTCGTCGAGCAGGCCGGCAGGTGCATCAATCGTGACGACTCCGGTCTCAGAATCAACCAGCGTAACGATTTCCTGGACGTAGGGAACCAGGAAGTCGCGGCCTTCCCGACGTACGACGAGGCGCGCCTGGGGACCCTCGGTATCAAGAGCCACCACCTCGCCCAGCGGCTCGCCTTTCGGCGACCGGCAGGCCAGACCGACCAGCTGATGCTCGTAACGGTACCCTTCGGGAAGCTCCGCCGCCGTCTGCTCCGGAAGGAACAGAAAACGGCCACGCCAGTCCTCCACGGCATCGCGGCCACGCACGCCAGCCACCCCGAGTAGCCAGGCGCCCTTGTGGTAGCGAACGTGGTGAATCTCGTGGTAGCTCCGGGGACCCTCCTCCGGGCCGAGCCCGAATCGAACGCCCGGCTGCAGCCTCTCTGGAAAGTCCGTGAGTATCGCTACCAGCAGATCGCCGTGGACCCCATGCGGCTTGCGCACGGCACCCACGATGAGCCACTCACGCTCTGGAGGGTTGTTCGCGGTCGCTGTCACTACTCCAAAATCTCGAGCACAAACCGCTTGTGAACCTTCATCCCGGCCGCAGCCAGTAGCGTCCGGATGGCACGCGCCGTCCGGCCCTGCCGACCAATGACCTTTCCGAGATCGTCGGAACGGACACGAAGCTCGAGCACCGTAGTCTGCTCCCCCTCCACCTCGGTCACCTGAACCTCGTCGGGATGATCCACTAGAGCCTTCGCGATCTCTACCAGCAGGTCCTTCATCGCACTCACCGGGAGCTCCTTTCTTCAGAGGTACTCTGGGATGTGAGCGTCTTCTACTGCTTCTTCTCGGCCTTACGTACTAGGGAGCGCACCGTTTCCGACATCTGGGCGCCCTTGCCGCGCCACTCGGAGACCTTCTCGAGGTCGATACGGATTTCCGGAGGGTCCGTGTTCGGGTTATAGAACCCGACCTGGTCCAGGAAGTCCGCAGTCGGGCGCTGGCGCGAGTCCGACACCACCATGCGATAGATGGCGTTGTGCTTCGCTCCCACGCGTCGTAGCCTGATCGTCAACATCTGCTCCGTCCTCCTCTGTGCAACCTTCACAGGTTCGCTCGACGTGTGCCGTCGTTATTGAATTCCCAGCTGTCTCTTCAACGTCCGCGGATTGGTCTTCCCCAGACGCTTCATCAGCTTACGCATCTGACCGTACTGACGCAAGAGGCGGTTGATCTCCTCCACGCTTGTACCCGACCCCTTTGCAATTCGTTTCTTTCGAGATCCGTTGAGGATCTGTGGGTGGCGACGTTCCTTCGGCGTCATCGAGCAGATGATCGCGTCCATCCGCATGAGCGTCCGTTCCTGCCCTTCGCCGATCCCCCCGGCAGGCATCATCTTCCCCATTCCGGGCAGCATGTCCATCACCTGTTGCAGCGGCCCCATCTTACGGACGCTGCGCAGTTGGTCCCTTAGATCTTCGAGGTCGAAAGCGTTCTTCTTGAGCCGCTCCTCGAGCCGCCTCGCCTTGCGCTCGTCCACAACCTCTTGGGCCTTCTCGACGAGCGTGAGGACATCTCCCATACCCAGAATCCGCCCCGCCATCCGGTCGGGGTGAAACTGCTCCAGGGCATCGGTGCGCTCGCCGATGCCGGCGAAGACGATCGGCCGACCCACGACCTCGCGCACCGACAACGCGGCGCCGCCGCGGGCGTCACCGTCCAGCTTGGTGAGCACGACGCCGCTGACGTCGAGTCGCTCATGAAACGCCTTTGCCGAGCGCACCGCGTCCTGGCCGGTCATGGCGTCGGCTACGAACAAGATGTGCTGCGGTTTGAGGATCGTCTTCAGACGCTCGAGCTCGTCCATCAGCTCGTCATCCACGTGGAGCCGGCCCGCGGTGTCGAAAATGAGCACCTGGTAGCCCTTGATTGAAGCTTCCCGCAGTCCCTTCCTGGCGATTGTCTCGGGATCGTCCAGCTCGCGTGTGTCGACGGTTGGAATGTTGACCTGCTTCCCCAGCACCAGAAGTTGCTCGCGCGCGGCCGGACGCGATGTGTCGGCCGGAACCAGGAGCGGGAACAGCCGCTTCTTGTCGCGCACCCAGCAGGCAAGCTTGGCGGCGGTGGTGGTCTTCCCCGATCCCTGAAGCCCAACCAGCATCACGACCGCCGGACGACCCTTGAAGCTGAGCTCCGTGGTGCTGTCACCCAGCAAGTGCTTCAGCTCGTCGTGGACGACCTTGGTCACCATTTGGGCCGGTGTGACCGAGCTCAGGACTTCCTTGCCGACCGCACGTTCCCGAACAGCGGAGGTGAACCGGCGGACAACATCGACGTTGACGTCGGCTTCGAGGAGAGCCAGGCGGATCTCCCGAAGAGCGTTGTCGATGTGGTACTCGGTGAGGTGTCCCTCACCTCTCAGGGTCTTCACCACGCGACCGAGGCGGTCCTGAAGGCTCTCCAGCATAGGTCCGTCAGCTTAGGGCAGCGAGGGTACAACGTCAAGTGGAGGAGACCTTTCCCGCTGAACAGCCGTGCCCAGAGCACAGGAAACCAGAACCCGGCCCCGGTGCGGCTATGGTGAGATCAAGCACAGAACGATTCCTGATTGTCGCGCTACAATAGTCCCGGGACCACTGGATGGCGCCGACGATCCTGCTTGAGTCGAAGTGTCCACCGCCGGACGACCCGGAGTTCCAGCGCTTTCTCATGTTGCTGGCAGAGCTCGCTGATGCTCGTTGGCTGAGACTGGAGATCCGGCGCAAGGGCCGGCCGCAGTGCTACCGCTACACACACGGACAACCGGCTGGCGAAGGACGGGAGGTGACCTTCTCCTCGCCAGGACATCTTGAGGCAACCCTGACCCTCGACAGCGATGCCCGCCAGACCCCTGCCTTCGCCGACGCCGCGCGGTTCATGCTCGACCGCCTGCTGTGGATGCGACGGCTTCGGCATCAGGCAGCTCTGCTCCGGGGGGCCCTGGACACCACCACGAGTGCAGTTCTCCTGTTTGACCGTGAGGGCAACATTGCCTATGCCAATCCCCCGGCCGACCAGCTCCTGTCCCGGCAGACCGAGAGCGAGCTCACGGCTCGCGAGCACGGTGCACCGGCGCGTCCGCTCTTGGCCGTTCTCTGCTCATGGGTGGACGAGCTACTGCAGAGGCAAAACGGCCTGCACGTGCAGCGTTGCACACTGACGCTGTCCGACGGCTCCGTGCTCGCATGCGAGCTGCTGCGTCTTCGTGATGAGGCCAGGGAGGATCCCGGCTTCGTGGCCCTACTCCAGCCCGTGGCTCCGGCGACCGAGCCCCACCTGGCCGCGGTCGCCTCGACCTACCAATTGAGCCCGCGGGAACGTGAGGTGCTGACCCTGCTCGCGGCCGGGCTCGCTACCCCCGCGATCGCCGAGAAGATGGGAATCAGCCCACACACCGTGCGCGACCATCTCAAGAACCTGTTCCGCAAGACCGGCACCAGCTCCCGCAGCAAGCTGATGAGCCTACTCAGGCAGCCCGCCACCCCCGTTGGTCCCTTCTGATCCCACCCTCTCGCCTCCAGCCAGGGCGGGCCATGTTTGGCCACGGCACGCGGATCACGCATAATCCGAGAGTGCACAGCAGGCCGTTTCACACAGTGGCTGTCGGGGCGGCGGTCCTCGCTATGGTGGTCATCTTCTTTCCGACCCTCTTCTTCGGCCGTGTCATCTCGCCTCTCGACGTGGTCTACAACGACTCCCCCTGGCGCTCGGTGCACCACCCGGTCGAGGTGACGAACCCCGAGCTCCGGGAGCCCGCTACCGCGTTCCTACCGTTGGCGGCGGCCGTCCACCGCGAGGGGCTGGCACTCGACGTCTGGAACCCTTACCTGGCGGGCGGACGCCCAGGCGCTGCGACCTGGAGCAACGGCCTTCTGAGCCCCGCCGTACTGCCGTTCGTTTTCTGGCTCGACCCCGCGTTGCTGATGAACGTCATGGTATTGGTCAAGCTGCTGCTCGCCTTCGCAGGGTGTTTCTTGTTGCTGCGGCGGTTTGCTCTCAGCGAGGCCGCCGCTACCGTCGGTGCCATGGCATTCGCTCTTTGCGGGCCGGTCACATCCTGGTGGCTGTGGCCTGCCAGCGCCACCTCGGCCGCGTTGCCTCTCCTGCTTTGGGCCATCGACCGGACCCTCAACTCCGACCGGCCATGGCGATCGGCAGCCGTCACGGCCGGCGCCTGTCTCGCGTTCCTGACGGGAGGCGCTCCAGGACCCACCCTTCTGGGCGCCTACATGGCCGTTGCCTGGACTTTGGTGCGTCTCCGGCACGCCCCCCGGCATTCGCCCGCACGTTGGCAGCGACTCGCCGCGGTCGCAGCTGCCGCCACACTCGCGATCGCCATCCTCGCACCAGCGTTCGCCCTCTTCTCCGGGTCGCTTCGTGGCAGCGGGGTCCTGGACCAACACCCGACCCGAACATCCTGGGGCTGGAGCGCCGTACGTCTGCTCGTCGACCCGCTGGCGTATGGCGATCCCCGCCAGGAGTCCTTCGCACCGCCTGTCCCTCTCGAGAACCTCAGCCTGCATGAGATCAGCCTCAACATCGGGTTGATCACGGCCGCGCTGGCCGCCGTCGGACTTGCTGCTGGGCGACATCGTCGGGCATTCTGGATCATGGCGGCCAGCGTCGGACTGCTGGCACTCGCGGTCGCCCCGGTGGCACGACTGCTGTTCCGACTTCCAGGCCTGGCGTCCGTGCCTTCGCAACGGCTGGCGCCCGAGATTGCCCTGGCACTGTGTGTGCTCGCGGCGTTCGGAGTCGAGGCGCTGATGGGCCTCGTGCGGACCCCGCTCGCGCGCCGCCTTGCTGCGGTGCTGGCAGTCGCGGTGATCCTCCAGCAGGGTCTTGCCGCGGGCCATCTTCTCGCCTTCCTACCGCGACGTGAGGCCACGCTCCCGAGCACCCGCGGCCTGGCTTTCCTGAGCGCGCGTGAACAGCAGGAGCCGGACCGCATCGCACCACTCCTGGACACCCTCTGGCCGGATACCGCTCAGATGTTCGGCCTCGAAGACGTCCGCTCCCAGTTCTCCTCCACAACCGGTTATCGGAGGCTCATCAAGGCGATCGACCCCCAGGCATGGGGCCACTTCGGCCGGCTGATCCGGCTCAATGCCGCCACCATCGATCTGACGCACCCCTACCTGAAGGCGCTCGGAGCGCGGTGGATCGTCGAGGACCCGGCACTTGAGCTGGTCCAATTCGTCCTCGGTCAGATGACCACCGAGGTCGAGCCGCAGGGTGGGCTTCTCGGCCCCCTGCGATCGGGCCAAGAGGTTGTACAGGTTCTGCATCTACCTCACGGATGTTCGCGTGTGGGGCTGCGCGAGCGGGCTGCGGGCGATACCGCTTCTGGGCGGGTGACCGTAACCCTCTTCGACGAGGAAAAAGACAGCGTGGTCGGCACCTGGTATCTCGACGCTGCTGCTCTGAAGCGAACTGGTCTGCGCTGGCTGGATCTCCCACCCGCGCTTGACCTCAATCACCGTTTTCGACTCCGGATCGCTCCCCGGCTGGAGCGCGGAGCGCTGTGGCTCCCACGGAGCGCAAGCGCGCATGCGCTGGACGGCCGCCTATTCTGGAACGGGCGCCGGAGCGCTGGTGACTTGGCACTCGTATTCGACACATCCGGCTACGTCCTCGCGTACCAGGGTCGTGACCTGCGCATCTGGGAAAACCGTCATGCCCGTCCGAGGTTTTGGCTGGTTCGCTCGGCCCGCAACGGCAACCTGGAGACACTCCTCGCCGCCAATCCGCCGCTGGATCTCGTGCGCACGGCCGTGGCACCCGCGAACATCGTGGCGGCCCTGTCACAGAACGTTCCGTTACGGCACCGCGGCGTGGCGGAGAGCCTCGAGCTGCTGAGCAGGGGACCGGCATTCATGACTCTCCGCTCTCGCCTCGGCGCCCCGGCGCTGCTCGTCAGCTCCGTGCCGGCGAGCGCCGGCCTGTGGAGGCTCCGGATCGATGGCCGACCGCTGCGATCTGAGGTCGTCAACGGCCTCTTTCTCGGTGCTCTGTTGCCCCCTGGGAATCACATCATTGAAGCGCGAGCAGTGATGCCCTGGTGGTGGATGCTCACCTCGGCTGCCGGGATGGCGATGTGGTTAGGGATCGTCTGCCTCGCGCTGAGCCGCAGGCGGCCGGATCAACCGCCGGTTGGAGAATCATGATGAGGCTCGTCATCCAGATCCCGGCGTGGAACGAGGAGCAGCACATCGGTCAAGCCATCGACGCGCTGCCACAGAACGTGGAGGGGTTCAAGGATGTGGTCGTCCAGGTCATCGACGACGGGTCCGACGATCGCACCGCCGAGGTCGCTGCCGAACACGGTGCGGCAGTCGTAGGCCTGCCGCTCCACCGGGGCCTGGCGGTGGCTTTTTCGGTAGGGGTCCGTGCCGCCCTTGCCCGCGGCGCCGACGTCATTGTCAATACCGACGCCGACAACCAGTACGATGCCCGGGACATCCCAACGCTGGTGGCGCCGATCCTCGGTGGCGAAGCCCAGATGGTCATCGGCGATCGTCAGGTGGCCGATCTGCCCCACTTCAGCCTCACCAAGAAGGCCTTGCAGCGGTTGGGGTCGTGGGTCGTACGTCGCCTTTCCCGGACCCAGGTACGGGATGCCACCTCCGGGTTTCGCGCCATGTCCCGGCAGGCAGCCCTGCGACTGCACGTGTTCACGCGGTTCACCTACACGCTGGAGACGATCCTGCAGGCGGGAGAGGCCGGTCTGCGAGTCGTCTCTGTCCCGATCCGTACCAACCCCGGAGCAACCAGGCCGTCACGCCTTTTCCGGTCGGATCTCGGGTACGTCGTACGATCGCTGGAGGCCATGGCCAGGATCATCGTGCTCTACAACCCGTTGAGGCTGTTCCTCCGCATCGGTCTCGTTCCAATCGCGGCGGGCACGCTGCTCCTTCTGCGGTTCCTGATTCTCTTTCTGGCAGACCGTTCTCCAGCTGGGCACGTGCAGTCCCTGATCCTGGCGGTGATACTGGTCGTGGTCGGAGCACAGATCTGCGTCCTCGGCCTGGCGGCCGACCTGATCGCCGTGAACCGCAGGCTGATCGAAGAGATCGTCGAACGTGAACGTGACCGCGGCGCCTCCACCTGACGCTGCCCCGAGCCGAACCCTCCGAGCCAGGCTCCTGCAGGCTGCAGTTGCCATTGTGCTGATTGGCTTGGTTGTGCGGCTCGCAGGCGCCCGCGAAATCCTGCACCTGCTCCGCTCGACCGATCCGGTTGGGCTGGCCGCGGCTGCTGGCCTCTATCTCCTGGTCTCTGCGCTGCGCGGGCTCCGGCTCGCGATTCTCGGCACTCTCCCGATCAAGCGGGCCATCCTCGCCTCAACTGCGGCGCAAGCAGCGGTGCAGACGGTCCCCGTGCGCTTGGGGGAGCTGGCGCTTCCGGCGCTCCTGAAACGTCACGCAGGAGTACCGCTGACCAGAGGAATGGGGATCCTGCTCACGGTCCGCGCCCTGGATCTCGCCGGTCTCGGCACATGGGCAGGGGCGGCGATCGCTCTTCACTGGGGAGCGGACCGGCCCCTCATCCTCGCCGCCAGCCTCGCGTTGGTGCTGCCACTGCTACTGCTTCCCACCGTTGCTGCTGCCGGAGAGCGGTTTGCGATCCGCTGCGTCGCCCCTCGTGGGTGTCGTGGACGGCGGTGGGCCCGACGAGCTGCCCAACTGCGTTCCACGCTCGATGAGCTGAGGAGAAGCTCCGGCCGTCTGGCGGCCGCGATGCTCCTGACACTCTTGGTTTGGTGCGGCATCTGGACGATCATCCAGGTCCTGCTGAGAGCGACCGGCTTCGTGTGGCCACTGACGACCGTCATTGTGGGGGCCACTGCAGCAACCGTTGCCACCCTTATTCCAGTTAACATCCTCGGCAACATCGGTACTCTCGAAGCCGGTTGGACAGCCGGGTTCGCCGCCCTCGGCATCCCGCTGGAGACGGCGGCCGCGACCGGTGTTGCAGTTCACCTCTGGTCACTGCTGGTCGCCGCAGCCGTCGGCGCCGCTGCGTACCTCCTCCTCACTCGCCAGCGCTAATCAGCGCTGGCGAGCCGCCGTCGCCTTTCGCTCACCGGCCGCTGCCCTGTCCTTGGCCGGTATCTCGGCCATCCAGTCGTGGGCCTCGGGCAGCGCCGAGAACATGCGGTTCCAGTTCGGGAGCAATGGCGTGTAGAGGATGTTCTCCAGGTAGTCCTCGCCGGCCACGTGCAGTGACTCCGCAAACGCCTCCGCGGCACGCTCCTCCTCATCGCGGTTGAATGGGAAGCCATTGATGGCGGCATCGAAGGCGTACCGCTCGACGTAATCCTGCGCCAGGCGCAGGTAGGCGGCCTTAAGGGACATCAGTATCTCTGGCGAAATGGTTGCGCCCTCGGCCGCCAGCGCACGCAGAATGGTGCTGGTGATGTCCTTGACCATGCGCATCAGGCCAGTATTCGGCTCTTCGATCGAGAGCGCCTGGTGCTTGTGGTCGTAGCGCCCGGCCACGTCGACCTGGCACATCTCCTTGGGCGAGAGGTTGCGGTAGACCTCGGACAGGAGCCCCACCTCGAGTCCCCAGTCGGACGGAACGCGAATGTGGCGGGCAAGGTCGAGCTGCATCGCCATCTCGCCGGCAAGGGGGTAACGGAATACCGAGAGGTACTCGAGAAACGGTTGTCCGGGGAAGAAGCTCCGCAGAGCGGTCAGCAGCGGGTATACGAACAGACGCGTGACGCGACCGTTGAGACGGTCACTCGTCCGAGCGTAATAGGCCTTCGCGAACTTGAAGTCAACGTCCTGCCTGAGGACCGGGAAACAGAGCCTGCCCAGGAGGTAACGGTCGTAGGTCACCACATCACAGTCGTGGAGCGCCACCGACTGGCAATCGCCGGCGGCGAGCAGATGCCCCAGTGCGAACCACACCGCTTGTCCCTTGCCGTGGACTCGCTTGACGAGTCCGCTGGCCTCGAAACGGTTGAAGACGTCAGTGGCCCGAGGACCGTCGAGCCACAAGATCGTGACCTCCTGAGGAAGGTCGGAAAAGAACGTCAGCGCGCGGCGATAGTCAGACGCACTGGCTCGATCTAGGGCCACCACGATCCGATGCAGATAGCGCACCGCCTGCAAGTGCCCAATAATCCTGGGAAGCGCCGGGCCGTCCATCTCCGAGGCCAGGCTTGGGAGAAGCAGGGCCATCCTCCTTCTCTCCGCGGCCTGCTCGAGGCTCGTCTCCAGCTTCTCCAACGGCAGCCGTTTCAAACGATGAAGGGTCGTGAACAGATGGTGCTGGTAGAAGTCGCTCATGCTGACCTCCGTGCCAGGGACCAGGAACATCCCGGTCGCCAAGCCGGCGGCGGGCAGGTTGCGCTGGCTAAGACCGTGTCCCCCGGCGCCGACGTTGGTCGAGGCTTAGCCCTACGATTCTATCAGCCTCCGGAGCTCAGCCCGGTGTTCTTAGCCGCGCTCGAGCCTCTTGGCCTCCTGCCACAGCGCATCCAACTCCTGGAGGTCATAGCTACGGAGGCTGCGCCCGGCCGCGCGGGCCTGGTCCTCCATGCTGCGAAAACGGCTCATGAACTTACTGTTGGTCCCCTGCAGCGCAGTCTCGGGCTCGACCCCCAGGTGCCGGGCCAAGTTGGCCATCACGAACAGGATATCCCCGAGCTCCTCACGTACGGGAGGGCTGCCGTTGCCGCTACCGGCCAGCAGCGCAGACTCGAGCTCCTCGACCTCTTCGTGCAGCTTCCCCACGACATCGGTTGGCCGCTGCCAGTCGAACCCAAGCGCCGCCGCCTTCTCGGTCATCCGAAACGCCTTCAGCAGCCCCGGGAGAGCCGCAGGGATGCCGTCGAGGGCGGACGCCTCCGGCTGCTCCTTCCGTTCCTCCTGTTTGATGTCTTCCCAGTTGCGAGCGACCTCATCCGCACCGGCAACATCGACCGTACCAAAAACGTGCGGGTGGCGCCGGATCATCTTGTCAGAGATAGCATCGCAGACCGCGTCGAAGTCGAACCAGCTGTTCTCTCTTGCAATCCTCGCCATGAAGATAATCTGCAGCAACAGATCCCCCAGCTCCTCGCAAAGCAGCTCCGGCTCGCCGGACGCCACGGCCCCAACCACCTCATGGGCCTCCTCCAGCAGGTACCCCGTCAGGCTCTCCAACGTTTGTTCCCGATCCCACGGACAACCTCCGGGATCGCGCAGACGATCCATGATCTCGACCAGCCGATCGGTGGCGTCGGACATGGCTGAATTGTACCGGAGCGCCGACCACCGGTCTCTCACCTACCTCGAGTGGCCGGCAAGGCGCTCCGCACCACCGCCCGGTGCGCGGCAACGGCGGTTTGACACCTGTCTACCGGGGGACTAGCGTTGCCCCATGGGCACGAGTCGGCGGAAGCTGAAGGCCGAACGGAAGCGCCGCGAGATTCTCCGCGCGGCAGCTGGCGCTTTCAAGAAGCGAGGCTTCTACGGCACGACGATGGAGGACATCTCCTCTGAGCTGCTCATGACTCAGGGTAGCCTCTACTACTACTTCAAGAGCAAGGAGGAGATCCTCTTCGCCTGCCACGAACACAGCCTCGCCGAGATGCTCGACGTCCTGGATCGCGTCAGGAACGTGGACGCTGCCGCCCCGGCCAAGCTCCACGCCCTCATCGAGGCCCATGTAGCGATCATGATCGACGATCTCGCCGCCTCTGCCATGGCGCTCGAGTTCACAGCTCTGTCCGAGCCATACCTCTCTCAGATCATCGCCATGCGCGACCGCTACGAGCAGGGCCTGCGTGACATCATCCGCAGCGGAATCGATGCCGGCGAGTTCCTGCCCGCCAACCCCCGGCTTACTGGGTTTGCCATCCTCGGTGCAATTAACTGGATCGCGCGTTGGTTCCGGTCTCAGGGCCCGCTGGCGGCCGAGGCCGTGGGCCGGCAGTTTGCTGACCTCTTTCTCCGTTCTCTAGGTGTCGATCCGGGCTCCGTACAGGACCTCTTCCCAGGACACGGCTCTGGGTCCCCCCTCGGCGGCCGGTGACCGCACCGTGACTCGATCCCCCGAGCCTGCGCCCCCTACCATGGTGGTTGCCGGCGTCATCCGCGATTCGGGAGGCAGAATCCTCGTCACCCGCCGGCCCGAAGGTCGCCACATGGCCGGACTGTGGGAGTTTCCGGGTGGCAAGGTGCACCCACATGAGCACCCCGAGCAGGCCCTCATCCGCGAGCTCCGCGAGGAGCTCGGAGTCGATGCAGCCGTCGTAGCACCCGTGACCTTTGGCGTGCATGACGAAAGAGACCGGCGCATCGTTCTGCTCTTTTACGAGGCCAGGATCACCAGCGGTGAACCGGAGGCCCTCGATGGCCAGGAGATCCGCTGGGTGACCCCAATAGAGCTCGGCGGGCTGAGCACGCCGCCGGCCGATGCCCGGCTCATCCTCATGCTGCAGCAGGAGCGCCCTGCTGGCTCTTCTTGAGCCAGCCCTCAGCCGACCGCCATGTTCTCAGAACCGGACGCTGGCAGTTGTACGCCAGGTAACTTAACTTGGTGTGTAGGGAGGTCGGACGATGGAGCAGATGAAAACCCGCCAGCCCGTCGTGGCCGGAATGTTCTACCCGGCCGACCCGCAGACGCTCGAGCGCGATCTTCAACGCTTCATGCCCGAGACGGAGGACCAACACGACCTGCTCGGCTGCATCGCTCCCCACGCCGGATACATGTACTCGGGGGCGGTCGCCGGCCGTCTGTACAGCCACCTCCGACTTCCCCGGCGCGTGGTCATCGTAGGGCCGAACCACACCGGCATGGGAAGGCCGGTGTCGCTGGCTCCTGGCGGCGCCTGGAGCACACCACTCGGCAGGGAGAGGATCGACACCGATCTCGCGTCCTTGGTTCGTGAGGAGTTCCCACGTGCAGAGCTGGACTCCGGCGCCCACCGGCGCGAGCATTCCATCGAGGTCCAGATCCCGTTTCTCCAGTTGAAACGGCCCGACCTTGTGGTGCTCCCGATCTGCCTTCAGCACCTCACGATTGACGACTGCCTCGAGCTCGGACGAGCTCTCGCCAAGGCGGTGGAGAGAACCGGTGAGCCAGTAGGCATCGTCGCCTCCTCCGACATGAGCCACTACGAGCCTGACGAGGTTGCCCGCGAGCACGACCAGCAGGCCATTGATGCTGCACTGACCCTCGATCCAGTCGAGCTGTACCGTACGGTCCACGATCACCGGATCAGCATGTGTGGCATCATCCCTGCCACCGTCATGGTCGAGTGTGTGCGTCACCTCGGCGCGACCTCGGCGCACCTGGTAGGCTATGCAACCTCCGGCGATGCCAGTGGAGACCGCTCGGCGGTTGTCGGCTACGCTGGAATCTGTATTCACAGGGAGGACTGAAGATGTTCAGCCACCTCGCCGTCGGCATTGACGGCTCTGCGGCGGCCGATGCCGCCCTCGACCTCACACTCCAACTGGCGACGAAACTCGGCTCAGTGGTCCACGGTATCCACGTCATCGATACTGCGATCCTGGAGGGATCGTTCATCACGGACGTCAGTGGCGCTCTGGGCGTCGAGCCGCTGCTCAACCTCACACCGCAGGTGCAGGAGCTTCTCGGCGACCTCGGCGAGACCCTGCGCGAACGGTTCAACGCCCGCGCGGAGGAGTCTGCGGTCAGAGGCCGGTTTCACCTCGTTCGCGGTGCGGTTGCCTACACCCTGGTGGAGGAAAGCGCTTCATCCGCACTCCTGGTCGTTGGCCGGAGAGGTCTCAACGAACGCTTTCATGGTGAGCTTCTGGGTCCAGTCACGGAACGGTTGCTGCGCGTCTCTACGATCCCCGTGCTGGTCTCCTCCAAAGAGACCGGACCGCTTGCACACATCCTGATCGCGCTCGACAACGGTCAGCGGGCACGCCACGCCCTGCGCTGGGGGGGTGAGCTCGCCCGTGCTCTCGAGGCCGGGGTAACATTGGTTCACGCCGACGGTGAGTCGGGTGACGGCCAGCAGCTCCTCCAGAACGCGCTCGATTACCTGCGACCGCTCGAGATCGAGGTTGACACACGGCTCGAGTCCGGAAACCCCGTTAAGGCCATCGAGCGGGTGGCGGCGGAGTGCAGCGCGGACCTCATCTGCATGGGCTCGCACACGCACAGCCGCCTGATCGAGATGGTCCTCGGCTCCACAACAGAGGCGATCCTCCGCCGCCTCGATACTGCGGTCATGTGCGTTCCGTGACCAACGGGGTGGACAGGTAGCGCTCGCCGCGGTCGCCGGCGACCGCGACGACGGTAGCACCCACACCGAGTCGCCTCGCCTCCTCGAGGGCGATTGCAGTCGTGGCTCCCGTAGAGACGCCGCAGAACAGGCCCTCCTCCCGCGCCAGCCGGCGGGCGGTCTCGAACGCCACTTCGTCCGAGACCCGAACCTGCTCGTCGATCAGCGCCGGTTCCCAAATCGATGGCACGAAGCTGCCGTCGAAGTGAAGCAGACCCTCGATGTGGGAGTGCGGGTTGTCCGGCTCCACGGCCACAACACGGCATTGGACATTCTCGTCGGCAAACCGCCGGGCCACTCCCATCAGCACCCCCCCGGTGCCGGCGCCCGCAACGAAGCAGTCGATACGGCCGCCGGTCTGCTCGACCAGCTCGCCTCCGATACCCTCGTAATGCGCCTTCCAGTTGCCGGGGTTGCCGTTCTGGTCGAGGTAGAAGTAGGTGTCCGAATCGCGTGCGGCCTCCTGGACCGCCCAGATATGGGAGTTCTGATCCTCGCCCGAGGTCAGCACCAGCTCCGTACCCCACGCACGCATGATCTTCCGTCGCTCGATCGACTTGGTCTCGGGCATGAAGATCCGGGACCGGTATCTCTTGAGCGCCGCCACCATGCCGATGGCGATCCCGGTGTTCCCCGAGGAGGCGTCGGTGATGATGTGGTGCGGGCGCAGCGTGCCTGCAGCTTCCGCCTCCTCGATGATGTGCTTCACGATCCGGTCCTTGAGCGAACCGGACGGGTTGGCAGCTTCCATCTTGAGCAGAACGCGCGCCGAGCCGCTGGCCGGCATGTGCTTGAGCTCGACGAGAGGAGTGTTACCGATGAGATCGAGGACCGAGGTTGCCGGCATCCGTTCGCCTCCAGACCGGGGGGAACCGTGGCATGCGGTGGCATCTCCCCCCGGTCCCCGACCCGGCGCGTGATTCTACACCAACGGCTCGAAGTCTACTGGCCCGTGATCTGGTAGCCCCGCGCCGGGCGGTAGACGGCGTCCCCGGAAGCCTGGTCGACGGTTGTGCCATAGGCGTACCAGAGCTCACCCGGTTTGTTGCACGTAATCACGATGTAGCCGGCGGGCAGGACGCCAACGTTGAACGCGTCTAGGCCCTTCTGCTGCAGACCGGCCTGCGAAAAGGTGATCTGACCTGAGCCTGCAGGCTGGCCGTCCGTGTTGTAGATGTTGACAATGAACTGCACCGACTCGTCCCACGGCCAGAAGATGCCGAGGTTCGTCCGGTAGGCGCTGTCGTTCTCAACGCCGGCAACCCACGCCGAACCGTCGACAAGAATGCTGCTGACATCCTGCCCGTACGACCCCGCGGAACCGTTCGTGTAGGTCCTGGACGCCAGCACCAGCGGCGTACCGTCCGTGGAGTAGATCATCAGCGCGCCCTTGACATCGATCAGCCCGAACTTGGACTGCAGGATGTTGCTCAGGACGAGTTGGCTGCCGCCCGCGATCGTGATCGGGTCGCTGACCATCGGCTGGAACGCAGGAACTCCGTTGACGATCTCGGGGTAGAGCTGCATGACGACCGACGTCGAGGAGTCGCCGAGGTTGAGGATCTGGACGTCTGATCGCCAGAAGGTTCCATTCTTTCCGGAGAGGTTGGCGACCACCGGAATCGTCCCGCCCGGCGCAACGAACTGTGCCCACGAGGGCGCGGCGGCCAGGATCAGGCTCGCGGCGAGGAAAAAACGGCGCAGCATGGAGCACCTCCGCGGCCGAGTTTATCCCAACCGGTCGCTCTCTGAGGTGACCTCGATCGCGCCGCGCGTGAGAAACGCACAGATGGCGAAACACTCGATCGCGAACGGCGCGAATCCGAGGAACCCGAGCACCGGCATCTCGAACAGCTTGAGATGGGCGCCGAACGGTACGGTGTACGTCCACCGCGCTCCGGCGACCCAGTTGATCGACTCCCACAGGATGCCGGCGACGAGCCCGCCGAGAAGAAGCGACAGGGGGCGTGCCCGGTTGCCGCGTTCGAGATCTCCGACACAGCTCGGGCGACCGCACAACCGGTTGACCGGATCAAGCAGCAGCGCCCACGCGAGCCAGATATCGGCCCCGAAGTACGGGGACGGCCAAACCAGTGGCACCACGGCCAGGACCAGGCCCACGCTTGCGACCGCCAGCAGCAGCTCTGCCGGTGCCCTGCCGCCGCGGCCCTTCCCCACCATCCGCGCCGCCGCCGGCTCGAGCAGGCGGCCCAGCAGCAGCACCGCCGGGGTGATGGTGGCAAACGCCCACACGTACCCTATCCCTCGTTCGGGCCACGGAGGCAGGTTGTGGTAGTGCCACCACAGCTCCGGACCGTTCGCTCTCCAGAACCGGGGGCGATCGTAGAACTCGAACAGGCACCAGGAGGGAACCGACACCATGGCTGCCAGCAACATGCTCCGTGGCCGTGAGCGGAGCCAGGATCTCCCGGTTGCATCCAGCCATCCGTCGACCGTGAGCACGACCCCGGTCCAGGCGAGCGGCGTGAGGTAGACGCGTCCGAAACGGGTGCCGGCCTCCGAGAGGATGACAGCACCGGCCACGACGGCCAGCCCGGCCCAGGCCCACCAACCCCATTTTCGAACCGCTAGTGCCAAGGCAAACCTCGCTCTGGACGGGTGTTACAATACTATAGAGATCAGAGAAGGACCACTCATGAGACCCAACGCTCCGCCACTGTACTCGGCCCTCGTGGAGGCCGCCATGCGGCTCGCGGCGCGGGGACACTACCACCAGTTTCGAAAGGGCTCCAGCGAAAACGAGCATTGCAGCCCCCCCCGTGAGGAGCCTCTGCCTCCCGGCTGCGTGCCGTACATGACCCACCTGATGGGAACGGCGTGTATTCTCGCCCGGCTGGGTGCCTCCGACACGGTTCTCGCGGCGGCCCTGCTGCACGACTATCTCGAGGACGTGCCAAGCGACGACGGCCCTGAGCAAGTCCGCGCCGCAACCGGGCCGCAGGTGCTGGACCTGGTGCTGGCAGTGACCGAGGACAAGCGCCGCGAACGAGACGCCACAGAAACCTGGGAGGAACGAAAGCGGGAGCAGATTGCTCGAGTCGCCCACATGCCCTCCGAGGCGGTGCTCATCAAGGCCGCCGACGCCCTTCACAACCTCCTCTCCCTGGAGGCCGACCTCGAGCAGGCCGACGAGCCGGAGATGGTGTGGCAACGTCTCAACTCCGAGGCATCCCGGCAGATCTGGTACTTCACCTCCCTGGCTGCAGCGATTCGCGCCCGCCTTCAGGATCACACGCTCGTGCGCGAGCTCGAAGGAGCCGTTGCCAGGCTCCAATCCCACATCTGACGGCCCGTACCCGAGCCACCAGCACCTCGTCCCGCACTGGAGTTCGCGGAGGGGCGCTTGGCCTCCGGTCAACTGGCAGGAGTAGAATCCTCGAGGCCGCCTTCGGCCCTGGAGGAAGCATGACCATCAAGCACTTCCGACCGTTGCCTCTTCTTTCGGCGATCATGCCGATGATCATCTGCGCCTCGGTTGGCGTCGCTCGACCCGCGCCGGCAAAGCCGCAACAAGCCAAGGACATCAAAGGGCGCCTCACCCTCGAGCGGATTTTCACGACCAAGCAGGAGCCCCTTGGGGGACGGCTGCCCCGCAACCTGCGCTGGCGACCGGGTCACGAGGCCTGGGTCATGGTCGAGAGAGAAGGAAAGGGGCGCGAGGCGACCGCCAAGCTGGTCCAGGTCGACGCCGCGACCGGGAACAGCACGGTGCTCGTTGCATCCGACAAGCTTCAGGTGCCGGACGGTGAAAAGGCCACGAGACAACTGCACCTGAGCGGCTTCCAGATCTCTCCGGACGGCGACCATCTCCTGCTGCCCGATAAAGGCGATCTGTACCTGTACTCGCTCGCCAACGGCACCCTCGAGCACCTTGCCGCCGGCGAGGGTGCCGAGGAGATGCCGACCTTCTCGCCCGACGGCCGCCGGCTGGCCTACGTGCGCGACAACGATCTGTACGTCCTCGACATCGCGAAGAACCAGGAGGTCCGTCTTACGTCGGACGGCTCGGACACGGTCTTCAACGGCACCTTCGACTGGGTCTACTGGGAGGAGCTCGCCGACAGAGGCGGCAAGGCTTTTGCCTGGTCGTCCGACGGCACCCGGCTAGTTTGGCTGCGCCTCGACGACAGCCCCATCCCGCCGTTCGACATCGTCGACGATCTCGGAACCCACAGCACGCTGCGCAAGCAGTACTACCCCAAGGCCGGCGATCCGTCCCCGATCCCGTCGCTCCACGTCGCGCGTATCGACGAGTCGCTCGAAGTCACGGGACGCCGCACCGTCACCTTCACCGACCCCATCCCCTACGTTCCCCGGTTCGGATTCACGCCGGACGATCAGGCCGTCTGGTACCAGGTGATCGACCGGCCGGAGAACAACCTGACGCTCATGCGCCTCGACCTGGCCACCGGCGCCGCCGCGCCCGCGCTGACCGAGCACGACCCCTACTGGGTCGAGCCTGTCGACATGATGCGCTTCCTCCCCGGCGGCTCGCTCCTGTGGGCGAGCCGAGACTCCGGCTACATGCACCTCCAGCTGCGGAGCCCGGACGGCACCGTCAAGGACCTCACCCCGGGCAACTTCGACGTCACGGCGCTGGTCGGCGTGGACACGACCGCCGGCGTCGCCTACTACCAGGCCGCTCGTCCATCACCCCTGGAGCGGCAGCTTTATGAGGTCAACCTGCGAGGCGGGGCTCCACAACGTATCACCGGGGCGGCCGGGTCGCACCGCGGCGAGCTGTCTCCCGGCGCCAAGTACCTGCTCGTGACCTCGTCCGCGATCGACAGGCCTCCGCACCTGGAGCTGTTCTCCTCCGCAGGCAAGCACCTGAGGACCATCGATGCGAATGAGCCGTCCGAGCTCGCCAAGCTGGCGCTCGGATCGACCCGCTTCCTCACCGTTCCCGCCGATGACGGCACGCCGCTCAACGCCATGCTGCTGACGCCGCCGAACTTCGATCCTCATCACCGCTACCCGGTCGTGATCTACACCTACGGCGGTCCGCACGCCCAGGTCGTGCGCAACGGCTGGGGCCGTTCCACCTACCTGTTCCACCAGTGGCTGGCCGAGCACGGGTTCATCGTCTTCTCGCTCGACAACCGCGGGTCGTTCGCGCGCGGGCGCGAGTTCGAGGGCGCGGTCGATCACCACCTGGGCTCGAGCCAGCTGCCGGACCAGCTGGCCGGAGTGCGCTGGCTGAAGCAGCAGAGCTATGTCGATCCCGACCATATCGGCATCTGGGGGTGGTCGTACGGCGGCTATTTCACCTGCTACGCGTTGACCCACGCCCCCGGCGTGTTCGCCGCCGGCGTCGCCGTGGCACCGGTGACCGACTGGAAGCTCTACGACTCGACCTATACCGAGCGCTACATGGGAACGCCCGCGGAAAACCCCGAGGGGTACAAGGAAGGCTCGGTTCTGGAGAAGGTCCCGGCCCTCGAGGACCCGTTGCTCGTGATCCACGGCACCGGTGACGACAACGTCCACTTCCAGAACACGCTCCAGCTCGCGAACGCGGCGTGGAAAGCCGGCAAGCGGTTCGACCTGATGCTGTTCCCGAACCTCAAGCACGGCATCTGGGCGCCCGGCTCCCACCTCCAGGTGTTCAGCGCCATCGGAGACTTCTTCATCAAACACCTCGGGGGGTGACGTCGCCGCCCAGGACGGCGTCCTTTCGAGGCGAAGCTCCTCCCGGCCAGACGCAGCTGGCCGTCACGGAGGAGGATCTGGGTACCGGGGCGTGGGGCGGCACGGTCCAGGAGCTCCCGACACCGTGACGTTCTCCACTCGGGCGCCGCAGTGGGCCACGCCGAGATCGGGGCTCTTGCCTACGCGACGCCCGCGGATCGAGATCCTCGGCGGCGGCTCTAACCAGGTTGCACGTCGCTTGTCCCGGCTTTATCTTGAGAACAGCGCATCTGGGAGACGACTCTGGCCTGGCTCGGCCCTTGAAATGGACGCTTGGAGAGACGCCCGGGCCGCCGGGAAACGCGTCCTTCGAGACCGCGCGACCTGAGTCAAGACCGAACGAGATGGCCGGCAACGGGCATCCGTTCGTGGATGTGAGAGCGGCTGGGCACCTCAATGCGTGGCGTGCGCAGCCGGGGATCGCTACGGAGGCTCGGCATGAGAACAACAATCCGGACGGTTTTCACGATCGCGATTGTCCTGCTCGCAGCCAACACGACTGCCGATACCAGCACGGACATGAAGATCCTGAGCTACCCAGTTGGCGTGGTGGCTGGCAAGATCCCGGTCGAGGTCGACCT
>JAJDNH010000078.1 GCA_022340775.1 Acidobacteriota bacterium | reverse complement strand
ACCACGCCATGGCCGCCAGCTTGACCCCCACGATGGCGGCAGCGACCGCGAACAGGTCCCAGCTCCAGAAGTGATCGATGTAGTAGTGCCAGGTGAAGATCGCCACCGACGTCACGCCCCCGACCACCCCGGCCAGGCTGGTGGACTTGAGGCGGTGGACCAGGAAGCGCTCGTCGGGCTTGGCGAACGGAATCGGAATCATCATGGTTGGTCCTCCAGCGTGAAGATCTGGTCGGTGGACATCTCGAACACCCTGGCGAACGTCAGGGCCAGCGGCAGGCTCGGGACGTACCGGTTGCGCTCGATCGAGTTGATGCTCTGACGGGACACGCCGACCGCCTGCGCGAGCTCCTGCTGGGTCCAGCCCCGCTCGCTGCGCAGCTCCTTCACACGGTTATAGATCTTGGGCGTCATGTCAAGCTCGCTTTCCATGTTCAATATGGCGCACGCCTCCCGAGATGTCAAGTGAGCTTGTCATCCGGCAAGACCTCCGGTGGTGCGGAACGCGGCGCGGATCCCGGGACACCAGCCCCGGACCGCGCCGAGATAGATTGACCGCAGACCGCCTCGGCTCCCGGCGGCCAGCATCCTCCGATATGGCGGGCGGGCCAGGCAGCGATCCAGGTCGACTCTCATCATCTGGCGCGGCCGCATCGAGAGCATCTCGGCATCTGAGACGCCTCGCCGATCGTGACCTCAGTCGCGGGCCCGCAACGCGCGGCCGGTCTTGACGAGCCAGCCTCCCATGAAGGTCAGGGAGTAGATTGCCAGCGTCAGAATCAGAGGCGACCACATCATTCTGTACCGAAACTGGCCCACAGCCGGCTCGATGGCAGTATTGACGAGTGCGGCGCCGACAACACAGACCCACAGCCATCCCACCATCCACCGCAGCGCCGGCTGCCGGCCCCGGTCAAGGCAGGCGACCGGGAATGCAAGCAGGCAGAGCAAGCTCACCACAGGCTGCAACCGTTGCCACATTGACTCAAGGAGGCTCACCGCCCTCCCTCGCGCCGGTCCGACCTGTGTCCTCCCTATTCTCCCAACGTCATTCTGCGTTCTCCAGAGCCCATACTGGACCCTGTAGCTGCTCCAGTACGCCTTCAGGGTGGCCAGCCAAATCCTGGCGTAGGCGGCCGGTCTGGCTCGAACTGCCCGCAACGTCGTGTCGAGGGCGGCGGCATCCCAGTCCGCCGCCGGAAGCCCCCTCTCCCGCCTCGCCTCCATCAGGGGTTTGATGGCACGCCCCCACGGGATATAGGGAAGCCACCTCGCTCGATCGGGCTCCAGCTTCTCGTAGACTTGGCTAATCCACTCAAGGTTGGGGGGTAGGTTCTTGTAGATTGCGGGGTGCCCGAGGTAATTCAAGCTGGAAGTTCCCATACCGTTCGCGAGACGGCAGCGCCCGCTGGTCACGCCATGCCACATCATCAGACCACCGTTCAACAGCACCACCGGCAATAAGAACGCCCCCAGACACCTGGCGACCGCAGCAGACGGTAGCGGCAGGCGGGCTACCAGACTCTTCCCTTGCCTGCCCGTCCACCCCTCGCTCGTGAGTATCGCCATGGCAACGACCGGGATGAGGACAAGGGTAATGGGTCGAGTCCACGTGGCCAAAGCCGTCACAATCCCACACAGCAGCCAGCCCGCCCACAGCCGCGACCTGACCCGGGGAGCCACCATCAGAAAGGCACAGGAGGTCACCAAGCACATCGCGACGGTCTCGCTATAGATGGTCACCTCCATGAAAAGCACATCGGGCATCATCGAGAAGGCGAGCACACCGAGAAGACCGGCCGCCCGACTCCGCGTGATCCTGAACAGGATGAGGTACATGAGCACGCTGGTCCCGACACCCAGAAGGTGTTGGGCGATCACCGTCCCGCCCAGAAACGAGCCACCCCAGCTGGTCGCAATGATGAACAACGGGTATCCCGGAGGGCGGAAGCCGAGCGGCGGTGGAAAGCCGTGCTCGAGGATCCTCTTGGCCACCCGAAGGTAGCCGCCGCTGTCCCAGTACAGCGCGGGACCAGCCATCCCGACGAGGGCCAGTCTGGCCAGCACCGCCCAGCACGCCACTGCCACGAGCTCCGTCGTCCTGAGCTTTGGCATCCCCGAACCGCTAGATCTGCCGATCATCTGCTCCGACCACTCGCCTGCGGGTGTGAGGGCTCCACCTCCGGGATCCCCTCCACCTTCGGACGGTGCATTGCGTGGCGCGCTTCTTGAGGGAGCGACACCCGTTTACAGCCATAGCCACCACATTCTCGGTCCTTGACGCCACCTGCTCCCTGCCGCGACCTCTGTGATATACCCCACACCGGCCAGACACATCAGCGTACTGCCGCTGTCCAAGAGCCGGACTGGCAATACCCCCGCGATGCGCGATCGTAGCACGCACGGCTTCCACATCTCACCCAACCGGTCGGCCACAAACAAGCACAGCGATCTTCCATGCCGGGAGGAGAGGCAGCCCCGAGCACCTGCGGCTTGCCGCCGGCCCCGAGTGATCCTGGGGGCTGAGGGCCGGACGCTCGCCGCCGCCCGGCGCCGGTTCTTGGCGGCCAGCGCTCTCCGGCACGCGGCCCGGGCCGCCCCGAAATGGTCAAACTGCCCACGGGTGGCAACAAGGAGCTGGATCCCTCGCGGATCGTCGAGGACCCGTTCAGCCCGCGCAGCACCGCGTGGCCCTTCTCCCGGAGCACGCGGTTCGACCAGCACTGCGCCTCGGTCACGGAGCAGGTGGCTGTTGACAATGCCGACGCGCACGGTGTCGATCCGTGTGCTCATTCATCGCCTCCCCGGCACGGAGAGGAGCCCTCAGTCGCCCTCTCCCGAGTCCTCGATCCTCGCCAGGCGCTTGGCAAGCTTCTTCTTGGTCTCGATCTCCATCTGGCGCGCGATCTGGATTCGCTGTGCCTGCGGCGAGCCGGCGCCATGAAGCGATTCAGTGAGGTATCCCACCGCGTTGCGGCCGAGGGTCATGTTTTCGATCAGGCGCAGCATGCGCACCCGATCCTCTGTGGTCACGTCTGCACGCCCCTTGAGGTACTTCTTCAGGACGGCTCCGACCTCGGGCGAGGCGAGGTCCTTCTCCGAAGGGCAGGTGACCATCAAACCGCCCGCCAGGTCCTGAGCCAGCCGCGCCATCTCGTACGGGAACCGGGTAACGTTGTGCTTGCAGACGTTGGCCAGCAGGCCGTCCGGCTCGTAGTTCCCGGCCGCGGTGCGGAAGGACTCGTGGGATGCCGCGATGCCGGCGCTGTAGATCGTCTCGTTGAGGTGACTCATCTCGACCAGCTTGTCGCGTACGTGGGAAGCGCGGGAAACGCCATTGTAGTCCGCGATGGTTGCCGCGGCACCGATCAGAACGTCGCCAACCCCGGTCTTGCACACGTAGCTCCGCCGGTGGTAGGCGGTGAACCGTTCCACCAACGGCGCCACGAACTCGGTCTCGCCACACATGAGGACGCGATCCCACGGCACGAAGACGTCCTCGATGACGATGAGTGCCTCCTGGCCCGAGAACTCCGCGTTGCCGACGTCGATGTTGCCGTCCTCGAGGGCGCGGGTATCGCACGACTGACGCCCGTAGATGAACGTGAGACCGGGATCGTCCACCGGAATGGCGGCGCAGACCGCGTAGTCTCGGTCCTCCGGACGGAGACGTATCGTCGGCATGACGATGATCCAGTGTGAGTTCACACATCCCGTCTGGTGAGCCTTGGCGCCGCGAACCACGATCCCGTCCTCACGGCGCTCAACGATGCGGGTGTAGAGGTCGGGATCCTCCTGCTCCGAGGGACCCCTGCTGCGATCACCCTTGGGGTCAGTCATGGCGCCGCCGACCACCAGGTTGAGCCTCTGGCAGTGACGAAGAAAGCGCTTCAGCCGCTCGTGGTAGGAGGTACCGTGAGTCGCGTCGATCTCGTAGGTGACTGAGAAAAGGGAGTTGAAGGCGTCCATGCCGACGCAGCGTTGGAAGCACGTCCCCGTGGCTTGCCCAAGGCGGCGCTGCATCCGGTTCTGCATCACGACATCCTCGGCGCTTTCGGTGATGTGGAGGAAACGGTTGATCCGAACGCCGCTGAGCGACGACTGGGCGGTTGCAAGCTCGGGCTCATCGACCGCGAGCTGGTAGGTGGCGGCCATGGCGTTGATCGAAGGACGCACCAGTGGGTGATCCACTGGCTCCTCGACCCTCTCTCCGAGCACGAAGAGCCTGATCCGCCGGCCGCGAAGGCTCGCAATGTACTGGCTCGCATCGTCGTTCGGTATCTGGCATCCAACCGTAATGTCGGCGGCCGTGTCGTCATGAGCTGCCATTCGGCTGTCTCCTCTCAGGTACAACGGTCATCCCCGGGGCGCCCTTTGCCCGGTGTTGACACGCTCCAGGAGCAGGGCGGTCAGGTCGTCCGCCGCCTCGGTGATTCGCTCGCGGAGCAGCTCCAACAACCGGTCGAGCCAGGCGGCCGGCGGCGCGCTGCCCACCCGTCCCACGAGCTCGGCGAAGGCCTCGTAGCCGAGGGGACCACCGTCGGCCGTTGGTGCTTCGGGAAGTCCGTCACTGACCAGGAGCAAGCGGTCGCCCGGGGCGAGGGAGATCTCGAGACCGGTGTAGGTGACCCCACCGCGAAACCCCAACGGCAGCCGCGGACCCGGCACCTCCAGCAACGCGGGTGCCCGCCCTTTCGCCAGCAGGTACGGGTCGGGCAGGCCCGCGTTGGCCAGCACCAGGCGCCCGTCGGCGGGCGCGAAACACACCAGGCCGAGTGCCACGAACTCGCGTGGTCCGAGCTCCGCCACCAGGCGCTCGTTAAGGGCCTGGAGCGTCCCCGGCACGTCGTGCTCGGCGAGCAGCAATGGCAGCACGGCCTTGACCGAGGCGGTGATGAGGCTGGCCGCGACACCCTTGCCGGCAACGTCGCCCACGGCCAGCACCAACCTGCCGTCGCCGAGCGGGAACACGTCGTAGAAGTCGCCCGCCACCCAGCGGGCCGGAAGGTTGCGCGCTGCCACCTGCCATCCCTCCCCGGCCAGCGAAGCCGGCGGCAGCAGCCGGGCCTGGAGCTCGCGGGCCAGCTCGAGCTCGCGCTCGGCGAACTCCGCTTCCTTGAGCCGCTCGACGCTGGCCTCCAGACGCTGGCGGGTGCGCTCATAGACGTAGAACGCGCCGCCGACGGCGACGCTGATGGCGCCGGTGACGCCGAGGGAGAACGCAACGTTGGCCCACGAAAGGCGGACGGCGCCCTGCGACATGAGCTGCAAGGGAGCGATCAGCAGCAGCCAGGCCAGCGCCCCGGCGAGAAAGAAAAGACCGCTGAGGGCGGCCGCCTTGGGCAGCCGTGCGAGCCTCGCCAGGCGTGGCCACAGGACCTGAATGCCGGTCCGCGCGATCAGGTAGACGGTCAACCCGACGAGGGCGCTCAGGCCGAGGTTGGCCGGGGAGAGCCGGCCGTTCCCGATGTCGATCAGGAAACCCACCGCGGCACCGACGGCCGCGGCAACGCCGCCGCCGCGCGCCAGATGGCCGACCGTCAGGCGCCGCCGTTGCGAGGTCCGGTTGTGCTCCTGCGGTTCTCCCACCACCCCTGCAGCCGCCTCACAGTTGTCGAGCTTCGTCGTGTCCGACACGTCCCATTCTACGGCCGTCGCCGCCCTGGTTTCCTCCGGGACGGCGTGTGCAGGGAACGCTCCGGATCAGTCCGAGTGCTGCAAGGTCGCCGCCGCGGCGCGGTCGACCAGCCAGATCAGCTCGCCGGCTTTCGGCCGCACGACCTGCGCCGGCAGGGGGTCATGCGCCCGCTGGCCCTCGAGCACCCGCGCGAGGATGTCTGCCTTGTCTGCACCGGCGACCAGGAACATCACGCAGCGGGCGTGGTTGAGAACCGGCAGCGTGAGGCTGACGCGGTGGGTCTGGAGGCGCTCGACCCACGAGGACGCGACCAGGTGCTCCCTGTCCCCGAGCGCCGTGCTGCCGGGGAAGAGCGAGGCGGTGTGGCCATCGCCGCCGAGACCGAGCAGCACGAGATCGAACCGAGGCCACACATCGGGGCGGGCGCCAAAGAACGACCGCAGCTCCACCTCGTAGCGCCGGGCAGCGTCGGCGGGCTCACCGTCCCCGATCCTGATCGGATGAACGTTGGCGTCCTGAATCGGAACACGGCCGATAAAGGCACGCTGGGCATTGCCGAAGTTCGACTCCGGGTCGCTCGCGGGCACGCTACGCTCGTCGCCCCAGAACAGGTGGGTGCGCTCCCACGGTGGTCCTGTCAGGGGGTCCTCCGCCCAGCGCTCGAACAGGACGAGTGGCGTCGAGCCGCCGGACAGCGCGAGCGCAAACCTGCCACGGGCCGCGATCGCGGCTTCGGCGCGCTCGCGGATCGTCTCGGCTGCGGAGGACGCGAGGCTGGCCCGATCGGCGACGATCCGGATGGCAGGCTCGCTCACAACGACCCCCCCGGCTCGGCCGCCGCACGCCCGGCACCGAGCAGCGCGGCGCGGTCATCGGTGATGATGTGCACCGGCATCGACTCGACCAGCGGCCGCATGCGACCCTTGGCGAGGTAGGTGTCGAGAAACTCGGTTCCCTTGAGTGGATCGAGCATCTTGGGCGCGATCCCCCCGCCGAGGTACACACCGCCGATCGCCAGGTGCTTGAGGGCCAGGTCCCCGGCCTCGGCGCCGTAGAAGCCGACGAACATGCGAACGGCCTCCACACAGGCGTCGGAGCGCCCGTCGTCCGCGGCCCGGTGGATCGCGGCCGCCGCGTCGCCGCTGTGCATCGCCTCGGCCAGCCAGCCCGGGATGGTGAGCGCGCGGTGGTGGATCAGGAACTCATAGATGTTGACCAGGCCGGGTCCGGACAGCACCCGCTCCCAGCTGACGTGCCCGTAGCGATCGCCCAGGAACTGTTGGAGCTCCCACTCGAGCTCGGTCTGCGGCGCAAACGTCGCATGGCCGCCCTCGGTGGCGAAAGGGACGTGACGGGTGCCGTTGAAGAACAGGCCTGCCTCGCCGAGCCCGGTGCCAGCTGCGATGACGGCACGGTTGCCGCGCTGGCCCGGGTTGCCGGGATGGATCGTGAGCAGGCCGTCGTCGGCCAGCTCACCGACCCCCCATGCGGTCGCCTCGAGGTCGTTGAGCAGGCGTGCGTGGAGCAGGCCGAACCGCTGCTCGAGGCGCTCGGCGTCCACCTCCCACGGCAGGTTGGTGGTGTGTGCGCGCCTGCCTTCCACTGGACCGGCGATGCCGAACGCTGCACGCCCGACGCCGCCGTGGGGCAGGGCCATGAACTCGGCCACGATGTCGTCGAGCGACGCAAAGTCCGCGCTCGCGTATGTCTCCTCGGCAACCGGAGACAGCGACGAGCGAGTCGCCTCGAAGAGGGCGAGACGGGTCTTGGTGCCACCGATGTCACCGGCCAGCACCCGCATCAGGGGTTCCTCCAGGCACAGCCGTCGCGCGCTATCAGCGCTTCTGCGTCCTCCGGCCCCCAGCTGCCCGAGGCGTAGTTGGGGAAACCGCGTTCTGGCAGCGCCCTCCACACGTCGATCACCGGCTGGATCACGCTCCAGCCGAGCTCGACGCTGTCGGCACGCTGGAACAGGGTCTGGTCGCCGAGCATGCAGTCGTAGAGAAGAGTCTCATACCCGGTGGTCGGCTTGGCGCCGAAGGTGTCGGCGTAGCGAAAGTCCATGTCCACGCTGCCGAGCTGCACAGATGGCCCTGGAACCTTGGCGCCGAAACGCAACGAGATCCCTTCGTCGGGCTGGATGCGGAGCACCAGCTGGTTGCGGCTGACGTGCTCGATAGGGGTGTCGCGGAAGAGCAGGAACGGCACGCTCTTGAACTGGATGACGACCTCGGTCAGGCGGCTGGCCAGGCGCTTGCCGGTGCGCAGATAGAACGGCACGCCGGCCCAGCGCCAGCTGTCGATCCCGAGCTTCAGCGCCACGAACGTCTCGATCTCCGAGTTGGGGGCCACCCCCTCCTCGTCGCGGTAGGCCGGGACGTCGCCGACGTCGAGCACCTTGCCCGGACCGTACTGGCCGCGCACCGCGCGCGACAGAACATCCTCCGGAGACAGCGGCTGGATGGCGCGCAGCACCTTGCCCTTCTCGTCGCGCACGGCGTCGGCGTCGAACGACGATGGCGGCTCCATCGCCACCAGTGACAGCAGCTGGAACAGGTGGTTCGGCACCATGTCGCGCAGCGCGCCCGCCTCCTCGTAGTAGCGCGCGCGGTGCTCGACGCCGAGCTCCTCGGCGACCGTGATCTGCACGTGGTCCACGTAACGCCGGTTCCAGACCGGCTCGAAGATACCGTTGGCAAAACGGAAGACGAGGATGTTCTGGACCGTCTCTTTGCCGAGGTAGTGGTCGATGCGGTAGATCTGGCGCTCGGCGAGGACGTGCCGGACCTCCTCGTTGAGGGCCTTGGCCGAGGCCAGGTCGTGTCCGAACGGCTTCTCGATCACCACCCGCCGCCAGCGGCCGTTCTCCTCACGGACCAGGCCGGCATCGCCCAGGTTCTTGACCACGGTTCCGAACAAACTGGGTGGGATCGACAGGTAGAACAGGACATTGCCCCCGGTCTCGTGCTCCTTCTCGGCCTTCTCGAGCTCCTGGGCCAGCCTGGTGTACGAAGCGGGGTCCGTGAGGTCGCTGGGAAAGTAGTCGACGCGATCGAGCAGCGCGTGCCAGCGGTCCTGGTCGAACCGCTCGTGGCCGATCACCTCCTGCGAGAGAGCTTCGCGGTACGCCTCCATGTCGAGCTCGCGGGTCCCGGTGCCGATGACCGCGAACCGCTCGGGGAGCAGCCCTTCGAGGTCGAGGTTGTACAACGCCGGCAGCAGCTTGCGCCGCGTCAGGTCGCCCGAGGCACCGAAGATCACCATCGCGCACGGACCGGCCGGAGGGCCGCCGCTGACGGGGGTGGGTTTGTCGCTCATCGTGCCTTCCCTTGCCCCGGCTGCTCGACGTGGCCGCCAAAGGCGTGGCGCATTGCCGACAGCGCCTTCTCGCCGAAGGTATGGTCATGCTGGGAGCGGAAGCGAGCGAACAGCGCGGCCGCGATGGCCGGCGCCGCAACGCCCTCCTCGACCGCCGCGTCGACCGTCCACCGCCCCTCGCCCGAGTCATGGACGCGGCCCTCGAACGCGGCCAGCTTCGGATCCTCGTGAAGCGCGCCGGCAGTCAGGTCGAGAAGCCACGATCCGATCACGCTGCCCCGCCTCCACACCTCGGTGACCGCAGCCAGATCGATGTCGTACCGCCTCTCCTCGGGTACGCTGTCCTGGGCTGCGCCGGCGAGAACGTCGAGCCCCTCGGCGTAGGCTTCCATCACCCCGTACTCGATCCCGTTGTGAACCATCTTGACGAAGTGCCCGGCACCCGTCGTGCCGCAGTAGAGGTAGCCCTGCTCCTCGGGAGCCGGCGCCCCGTCGCGGCCGGGTGTGCGCGACGCACCATCGACTCCGGGAGCGAGGGCGGCGAAGATCGGCTCCAGCCGCTCGTACGCATCCCGGGGCCCGCCGATCATCAGGCAGTATCCACGCTCCAAGCCCCACACGCCGCCACTGGTGCCAACGTCGAGGAACGCGATGCCGTTCTCGGCCAGCTCGCGGGAGTGGCGCAGGTCATCCTTGAAGTAGGAGTTGCCGCCGTCGATGACTGTGTCGCCGGCCTTCAGCCGCCCAGCGAGATCGCTGACCACCCGGTCGGTAACCCGGCCGGAAGGAACCATCACCCACACCGCTCGCGGCGGCGCGAGCGAGGCGACCAGCTCGTCGAGCGAGGCGGCGCCGGTGGCGCCGTCTTTGACCACCGCCGCCACCGCGTTCTGGTCAAGATCGAAGACAGTACAGTCATGACCCGCGCGCATCAGGCGCCGCGCCATGTTCGAGCCCATCTTTCCGAGCCCGACGATTCCGAGCTGCATGATTAGCCTCCAGTCGTCAGATGCCGAGAGCGTCCATGATGGTACCCGCCCGCGGCTCCGTGGACCGTTCCGGTCCGTGTTGAGTAAGCGTTGATCACCCCGCCGATCTTCCCGGACCGGCTTCGCCTCCGGCCGCAGCGGCGGCCTCCTCTCCCTGGCCCAGGATCAAACCGAACCCGGCCAGGGCGTCGCGACTCGTCTCGAGACTGGTGTGGTGGACCCCCCGGATGCCCAGCCCGCGTGCCACCTCCACGAACATCGCCCTGTCGTCCAGGTATGCCACCTCTTCCGGCTCCGCCTGCGCAACGTCGAGAGCCAGCCGGTAGATGTCGGCGTCCGGCTTGCGGACGTGGACGAAGCACGAGCAGATGAAGGCATCCATGAACCCGGACAGGCCGAAGCTGCGGATGCGGTGGATCGTCAGCTCGCGCCCCTCGTTGCTGACCGCCACGACCCGCAGGCCGTAGCGCTCCCTGAGCCGCCCGACGAAGTCGATCATGTCGGGGTATGGTCGTGACTGGCTGAACATGAAGTCCCGGAACTCCTCCGGCGAGAAGGCACGCTGGCGGTAGAAGACGGTACGCCGCAGGTACTCGTCCAGGCTCAGCTTGCCGACCTCGTGGGTATCGAAGGTCAGATGATGGCGCTCATCGAGCTCCTCCTGATCGAGGCCGAAGTGCTCCGCGGCCCGCCGCCTCATTCCGTGGTCCCACCCGTTGGTCAGCAGTACGCCGCCGATGTCGAGAAACAGTGTCGTCACCTCTGCGTTCATCACGCCGGTCCTTCCCCACGCCTCATCACAGCCCTCCGCGCATGAAGAGGTCGCGCTTGGCGGCCAGACCCGCCAGCAGCTGATCGAAGGCGTCTGCGAACTTCTGCACCCCCTCGACCTCCAGCCGGTCGGTCACGACCTGCAGGTCGATGCCAAGCTCGGCCAACTCCGCAAACAGCGGCCCGGCCTGGTCCAGATCCTCGGTGATCGTCTCCCGTACGGCGCCGTGGTCGGCAAACGCCACCAGCGTGTCCTCGGGCATGGTGTTGACGGTGTCCCGGCCGATCAGCTCTTGCACGTACTTGATGTCGCTGTAGCTCGGGTCCTTGGTGCTGGTGCTGCCCCACAGCAGCCGCTGTACCCGTGCCCCGTGCCGCTCGAGGGACTGGAACCGGGAACCGGAAACGACCTCGCGGAAGGCCTGGTAGGCGAGCCGGGCATTGGCCACGGCGGCGCGACCGCGCAGCGCCCGGAGCTTCTCGGAAAGGCCGCTGCCGGCATCCTCCAGCCGCTGGTCGAGCAGCTTGTCGACAAGCACGTCGACTCGGCTGACGAAGAAGCTGGCCACGGAGGCGACGTCCTTGATCGGCTGCCCGGCGGCAAGACGCGCCTCGAGGCCGCCCAGATAGGCCTCCATGACCTGGCGGTAGCGGGCAACGGAAAACAGCAGGGTCACGTTGACGTTGACGCCGGCGGCGATCAGCTTCTCGATCGCCGTCAGGCCGGGCAGGGTGCCCGGCACCTTGATCATGACGTTCCTACGGTTGAGGCTTTCGAACAGCCGTGTCGCCTCCTCGATGGTCGCTGCGCTGTCGAACGCGAGCTCGGGACCGACCTCGAGGCTGATGAAGCCATCCCCACCGTCTGTCCGCTCCCACACCGGCCGCAGGACATCGGCCGCGGCTGCGATGTCTTCCAGCGCAAGGGCGAAGAACAGCTGCCGGGAGTTGCGCAGGCCGCGTGCCAGCAGGCCCTTGAGGGCCTCGTCGTAGCGGTCACCCTTGGCCAGGGCATGCTGGAAGATGGACGGATTGGAGGTGACACCGCACAACCCGTCCTCGACCAGGCGCTGCAACCTGCCCGAGGCGATCAGCTCACGGCTGAGGTTGTCGAGCCACGGGCTCTGGCCGGCCTCTCGTAGCTCGGCGAGTCGCTTCATGTCGGTCATGCTGGATCTCCTTTTCGCGAGCCGCAACCGGGTACCGTGGCTGCCAAGCGGCTCGTTCCCGCACCCTGGTTCAACGGATCGACAGCCCTGGTGCTTCCATTCGGTTGGCCCCGCGTCAGTCGACCGCGACCCTGAAGTCCACGCCTTCCCAGCGCTCGGCGCCGGTCCAGAAGAAGGTGAAGTCGACCGCCGCTCCTGAAGCCAGGCTGCTTGTCGGAAGGTCGACAAGATGGATCCCGAGGCCGGTGTCCCGGGTCTCGGCATCTCTGACCGTCTGCCAGCCGTCGCTGCTCCAGTGCACCCGGGCCGGGGCCAGGACCTCGATGCGCAGCATCGCGCCCGGCTCCACCGAGCGGAGCTTGTGGTTGAACCGCCAGGGGCGGACGGACGAGGTCACCTTCTCCCGCTGGTAACGCTCCACCGTCTGCGGCGGCAGGTCGAAGACCCGGCCGTCGCGCAGCGAGCGAAGCAGCTTGACGTACTCGGCGTGGGCCCAGACGAGCGGCATCGCCGATCCCGAGGCGTGGCCGTTGTAGAGTTCCCTATTCGGCAGGTCGGGGCCGTCCCAGACCTGCTCGGGAAGCAAACCGTCGCTGCCCGCAAATTCTTCCAGTGCCGCCAGGAGGTCTGTGGCCTCTGCCTTGCGACCGGCCGCGAGCTCGTAGTGAGCGCGCTCGCCGGTCAGCAGCGGCCACGGCCGGCCGATCCCGGTGCCGTCGAACGGGCGGCCGTCCTCGTGCTCGCCGTAGCCGTCGTCGTTGTAGCGGTGCCAGGCCGGCCCCACTTTGGTCCCTGATTTGAGTATGGCATCGATGACCTTGCAGGTATTGACGATGCGCGGATCGTCTGCGGCGCGCAGGCCGAAGCGGACCAGGGCCAGCGCATCCGGGCTAACGATGTGAATGGCGGGCTCCTGGCTCTGGCCAGGCGGCCGGTTCTTGATCGGCACGAAGCCGGAGGCGGGCGAGGCCGCCTCGCAGTTCTCCGGCGGGGCGATGCGCACGTAGTAGCCGTCCACACCGTGTTCGCGTGCGAGGTCGGTCCCGCTGACGTAGGTCCAGCGCTCGATCGAGTCGTTCCACGAGTCCGCCGTCTCGCGCAGGTAGTCCGCGAAGCTCTCTCCGTGCAGCTCGGCCAAATCAGCGGCCACCAACAGGGCGGCGATCTCGGCCGCCAGCGTGAATGGCGCCAGGCCCGGGTCCTCCTCCCAGCGGTCCTGCTGGGTGACGGGGCCGTTACAGACGATGTACCCGGCGGCTTTGCGGACCATCGGCCACAGCGACGCGAGCGTCGCGTCATCGAGCGCCCCCTCGCGGCGCGCCAGGTCGACCAGCAGCACCGGCAGGGCCGCTTCGTCCATCTGGATGCCGCTCCAGTACGAGGTGCCGTCCAACCACATGTTCTGGGGCCAGTGGCCATCACTCTCCTGGGTCGACTGCAGGTAGCGCAAAACCCGCAGGACGTCTTCGTGCGCTCCGGCCGCCAGTAGCCCGCCGGCGGACTCCACCAGGTCGCGGGGCCAGGTCAGGTGGTAGCCGCCGAGGTCGTCGTCTCCCTTGGCAAACCCCCACGGGATCGACAGGCTCGCGATCAGCCCGCCCGGAAACGACTTCGCCTCGTGGCTGCGCAGCACCCCCATGCTCGTGCGGTACACCTGCTCGCCGGCCGCCGACGCGAGGGGCAGCAGATCTCGCTGCCAGGCGCTCCAGTCGCCACAGTATGCCGTGCGGGCGGCGGCGAAACCGTCCAGCAGGCTTGCCAGCGCCCGCTGTCCAGCCTCGGCCGGCGTAGTCCCGAAGCCGAGGGCCAGCTCCAGACCCTCACACGCTGCCAGGGAACCGAGCCGGCCAGCCAGCGCGACGTTGCCGTTCTCCGCCAGCCGGTAACAGCGGCTCAGGCAGCCGTGACGCCTCAGGTCATGCCACGCGTCGTAGGGACCGACGAACCCGGCCGAGCTCTCCAGCCACGGCACCGAGGCAACCAGCGCCAGCGCCTTTCCGTCCCGCTCGGCGACCAGCATCTGAGTGCCTTTGTAGTCGCCGATCCAGGCGGTGTTGCCGGCACCGTGGTTGGCCAGGTGAGGTGCCAGCAGCACGTAGACCCGGTAGCTGCCGGGCTCGCCCGCGAGCGGTCGGAAGCGGATCCGCTGCAGCACCACGTCGCGCCGCGGGTCGCACAGCACCTCCTTCTCGATCCGGTAGCGCCCACCACGGCAGCTATTGACGAGCCGGTAGGCCGGAACGCCGGGAGCAAGGCAGGACACCTCGCTCGCGGTATCCCGCTTCTCCTCGGAGAAGAAGCCCCCGTCGGCGGTGACGATCAACCCGAGGTCGCGGATGCACGCCTGGTCGACGCGCGGGTAGTAGACCTCGTTGAGGATGCCGTGGCTGAGGGTGAACCAGACCCGGCTGGCCGCGGACAGCGCCGTGCCGACCCCGCTCTTGGCGCTCGAGGTCCACCTGGGGTCCACGCCCGGTGCCCCGGGCGCATTGCCGTCGCCCCAGGACACGCCGATCGAATCTTCGGCGGCTTCGCTCACGAAGCCGCCGGACCTTCCTGTCGGTTCTCGGGCGACGGGAAGAGAATGCCGTCGAGGCTCCAGGCCATCGGACCGGCAAGCAGGATGACGATCGAACACATCAGAAGGGCGAAGGGGTAGCCCGCGCCGCCGTAGAAGAAGCCCTTCGGCCACATGACGATGGTCGCGACCAGCATATTGATCGTGACCGCGACCGCCGCCGGCCGGGTGAGCAGCCCGATGAGGAGCAGGAGGCCGCCGATGAACTCGGTGAGGGCACTGAGGTAGACCAGCGGCGCAGCAATGCCCATCTGCGCGAAGCCCTGTACGGTGGCCGCCATGCCATGGCCGCCGAACCAGCCCAGCACCTTGCCGGCGCCGATGACGAACAGGATCACGCCCACCGTGCACCTGAGCAACAGGAGGCATAGGTCGAGGAGAGCGGGGCTGACCCCGGTCAGCAGCCGGGTGGCTCTCGCGGTGCTCGTCATGACGTGCCGTCCTTTCTCTGCCGTTGGCCTGCGTAGCGCGACCAACGCCCATCACGCTCCGACACTTGCTCCTGCTTGTGGAACATGAACCGTGTCGATGCGAATTTCCACCGAGACCCGACCGGGAACCGCTCGAACCGCGGGAAGAACCGATGCCGCCCGCAGGCTCGGCGTCAGGACACTGAGCGCCGCAGACGAAACCCGAGCCGGTGGTACCCCGTACGGAAGAGGTAGACTGGCGCGTCCGCTTCGGCCGACGCCGACGCGCTCGCGCCGCACAACCCTGACCGAAGCCCGGGAGGAAAAAGATGAGCAACCGTTCACTCGTTCTGGGGCTGAGTGCCCTGCTGACCGCCACCACGCTGGCCGCTGCCCAGCCTCAAGGCGCCACGTCCGGTACCACACCCAACGCGACGATGACACAACAGGAGGCATCCGGAGTCCAGGCGCTGCTCGCCGACATGGACCGCAAGGCCGACCCCTGCCAGGACTTCTACCAGTACGCCTGCGGCGGTTGGATGGCGCACACCAAGCGGCCCGAGGATCAGCCGATGTGGGCGCGGAGCTTCTCGACCGTGCGCGAGGAAAACCGCGAGGCGGTTCGCAAGATCCTGGAAGACGCCGCCGCCCACCCCGGCACCGATCCCGACCGCGCCCGTGTCGGTCACTTCTACGCCGCCTGCATGGATCAGTCGGCGGTCAACGCCGCCGGCGCCAAGCCGTTGGCCCCGTACATCGCCAAGATCGACCGGGTCCACGACCTGAAGTCGCTGTTCACGACGGCCGCCAAGCTCGACCGGGTCGGCGTGAGGACGCTGTTCGGCCTGTTCGTCTACCCCGACTTCAAGAACCCGCGCCGCAACATCGCCCAGCTCACCCAGGGCGGGCTGGGCCTTCCCGACCGCGACTACTACGTCAGCACGGACCCCAAGAAGAAGGCGATCCTCGACAAGTACCCGGCTCACGTCGCCGAGATGCTGACCCTGATCGGCGAGAGCAAGGGCGCCGCGCTCAAGCACGCCGCGCAGATCGTCGCCTTCGAGACCGAGCTCGCCAAGGTCTCGAAGCCGCGGGCCGAGATGCGCGATCCCGACAAGAACTACCACAAGATCGACCGCGCGGGCCTCGAGAAGCTCTCTCCGGGCCTACCCTGGAAAGCGTTCTTCGACGCCACCGGCTACCCGGGCGTCAAGGACATCAACGTCATGACGCCGGGCTTCTTCAAGCAGCTCGATACCATCCTCGCCAAGACCGACCCGGCGGTGCTGCGCGAGTACCTGCGCTGGCACCTGGTGCACAGCAAGGCCCAGGTCCTTTCCGACCCCTTCGTCAACGCGAGCTTCGAGTTCTACTCCAAGCTGCTGCGCGGTCAGGACAAGATCGAGCCGCGATGGAAGCGCTGCGTCGACTTCACCAACCGCGCTCTCGGCGAGGCGGTCGGCAAGATCTACGTCAAGGAGAGGTTCGCCGGAGAGAGCAAGGCCAGGGCGCAGGAGATGGTCCGTGATATCGAGGCCGCCTTCGAGTCCAACCTGCCGAGCCTCGACTGGATGGACGAGGCGACGCGCAAGAAAGCAGTCGAGAAGGTGGCGGCGCTCGCCAACATGATCGGCTACCCGGACAAGTGGCGCGACTACTCGTCGATGAAGATCGTTCCGGACAACCTCTTCGCCAACTCGGTCGAGGCGAACCTCTACGAGTTCAACCGCGAGGCGAAGAAGATCGGCAAGCCGGTCGACCGCAGCGAGTGGCACATGAACCCGCAGACGGTCAACGCGTACAACAGCCCGACCCAGAACGAGATCGTGTTCCCGGCCGGGATCCTGCAGCCGCCGTTCTTCAGCAAGGACTTCCCGGCCGCGATGATCTACGGTGGGATCGGCGCTGTGGTCGGCCACGAGCTGACTCACGGCTTCGACGACCAGGGCCGCAAGTTCGACGCCGAAGGGCGGCTGCACGAGTGGTGGTCGCCGCAGGTCGCTCAGAAGTTCGAGAAGCGCGCGCAGTGCGTCCGCGACCAGTACTCGGGCTACCAGGTCGAGCCCGGCGTGCACATTGACGGCAAGCTGACGGCGGGCGAGAACATCGCCGACATCGGCGGCCTCAAGGAGGCCTACGTCGCCTATCAGAGCTACTTGAAGCGGCATGGCGACACGCAGGAGATCCCACAGCTGACCAACGACCAGCTGTTCTTCGTCGCCTTCGCCCAGAACTGGTGCGCGATGGCATCACCCCAGTACACACGCATGCAGGTGACGGTCGATCCCCACTCGCCGCCCAGGTTCCGGGCCATCGGCGCGGTGTCGGACAACCCGTACTTCGCCGAGGCGTTCAGCTGCAAGGTCGGCGACCCGATGGTGCCGAAGAACCAGTGCGTGGTGTGGTGAGAGTAGCCCGCTGAACGAGTAGCATCACACGGGCCGCGCTCGACAGGCCGGCCTCGCTGGTCAGCTCTCGCAGTGCTCCTGCATGACCTTCGCTGCCCGGCGCTCGATCTCGTCTGGCGGCACGTCCTCGACGTGGGTGGCGAGCGTCCACAGGTGGCCGAACGGGTCCCGCAGCAGCCCCGCCCGGTCGCCCCAGAACTTGTCCTCGACCGGCTGGATTTCGTTCGCACCGGCGGCGAGCGCGCTCGTGAAGCGCTCGTCCACGTCCTCGACGTAGATCATGAAGGTCACGGGGGTGCCTCCGACCGCCTCCGGCCCCACATAGCCCATCTCCGGCACCTCGTCGGCCAGCATCACGCACGAGTCCCCGATGGTGAGCTCGGCGTGCCCGACCCTGCCTCCCGGCCCCGGCATCCGGAACCGCTCCACGGCCCCGAACGCCTGCTTGTAGAACTCGATCGCGCGCGTCGCCCCGCGTACGATCAGGTACGGCGTCACCGAGTGATATCCATCCCGCTTCGGTTTGACTGTCATGGCCTCGTTCCTCCTCTCGGACGGCCGCGGCGGAAGTTGTGCCGCGGCCCGGGCACTCTTTGGCCCGATTCGTACACATTCATGATACGAGACACAGTCTCGATTGTTTCTCCGGCTTCGGCCTGCGACCGCGGTTCCCCGGCCCATCGTGTATCCTGGTTGCAAGCTCACAAGCCAGAACGAAGCTCCGCCTCAAGGGCCTTCCTGAGCGGGGCACGGGGGGTAGGACATGCGGCGTACGGTGGTCATCGCATCGGTCGTGCTACTGCTCGGAGCTGCTGCGTCGGCGAGCAACCTCACGGACAAGGCGATCTCACATTGGATGAAGCAGCTCACCAAGTCCCGCGACGCCCGCGAGAGGGCGGAGGCGGCTCACTCCCTTGGTCAGCTGCGCGTGTCGGAGGCGGCAGCACCCCTGGGCCGGGCGCTCGGGGACCAGAACAGCCGTGTCCGCGTGGCCGCGGCGAAAGCCCTGTGGGCGCTCGGAGAGCAGGCCAGGCCGGCCGAGGCCGACCTTTGGAAGGCCCTCGACGATGGCGATCCAGCGGTCGTGGTCAACTCGGCCGGCGCCCTCCAGGTGCTCGACGTCGAGCCGGCGCGGCTCGCCGACGCGCGCCGACGCGCGCTTGCAATCGGCAATCTGTCGGTGCGCTTTCTCGCGGTCCGCGGCCTGATTGGCCTCGACCCGCCGGCAGCCCTGCTGCCGCACGTGCTCGACTACCTCGACCGCCAAGCCGAGCGGCGGCACGACATGCGTGTCTCGGCGAAGGGCCGCAGCGCCGCAGATCACAACTTCAAGCTCGCCGACAAGGCACTCTCCAAGCTCGTCGCCACCGGGGACCGGACACTGATTCCGCCGCTTGTCCGGCGCGTCGCGCGCGACCACCCGGCCCAGCCGACCGTGCTCAAGGCGCTGGCAACCATCCAGCCCGAGCCGGATGGATGGGACGAGCTGCTGGCGACCTGCATGCAGTCGAGCGAGGCCGGCACCCGGGCCGCGGCGGCCGAGCTGGCCTTCAAGCGCACCGCCCCAGAGCAGACCGCCCGCTGGGTGCCGGCGGTCACCCGCCTGCTTCCCGATCCCGACAGCAGCGTGCGCACCTGGGCGTTGTACGCCGTCGGAGCCGCCGGCGGCCTGGCCGCCGAGGCCACGCCGGTGCTCGTCGAGCGGCTCAAGACCGAGCCCGAGGCCAGGATCCGCGCCCAGGTCGCGGAGACCCTCGGCGCCGTGGGCGACCGCTCCCAGCCGGTGTCGCAGGAGGTCAAGGAGCAGGTCGCCCGCCAGGCGCGCCCGGCCCTGGAGCGAACGGTCGAGCTGGACTCCGACGTCGACGTTCGTAAGTCCGCACTTGCCAGCCTCGATCGGCTCGCCCTCGATGCGCCGGTGATCGTGGCCATCCTCGCCCGCACCGCTCATCAATCGCGGGAGGAGAAGCTGACCTGGGCCGCCCTGCAGCGTCTGCGGAATCGCGGGCGGGAAGCGGCACCGGCCCTCGACACCATCCGCGGCCTGAGGAACAGCCCCAATGCGAAGATCGCGGGCTATGCCACGACCATAGCTGGCGAGCTCGAGCGCGAGCTCGAGCAGCGCCCGGTGGCGGCAGCGAGCGCGGGCGGTTCGGCCGCTGGAGCGCCGGCAACAACCGGTAAGGCCGGACCGGAGCCGGCCACCGAGGCGCGGGGCCTGGCAACGCTGCGCGCCCGCGGCGCGAGGTTCGACGAGCACTCCTTCTTCCTGGCGCTCATGACCGCGGATCCCGAGCTGGTCGAGGCATACCTCGACGCCGGCATGGCGGCCGACCACCCGTTCAGCACCGGCGGCGGACGTCAGCCTTTGCACATCCTGTTCTTCGGGCGCAAGGCGTGCAACCCCTCGGTGCGTCCCACCGCGCCGGCCGCCTCACGGATCGTCGCGGCCCTGCTCGCTCACGGCGCCGGCGTCAACGCCACCGACGAGAACGGCAACACGCCGCTGATGTTCGCGGGCGACAAGTGCGACCCAGCAGTGATCCGGCAGCTCATCAAGGCGGGGGCGCGCTACGACCTCCGCAACGGCTCAGGCCTGACTGCCCTGGAGATGGGGATCTGGTCCGGCAACGACGGCCTGGAGGCGCTCATCGAGGCGGGCGCTCGGCTCGACGCAAAGACCGCCGCGGCTTACGAGGAGGCCTACAAGAGCATGCCGCGCGCGCTCGCCCTGGTTAGGAAGGCGCGCAGGAAGTAGCGCACCTCAGGCCTTCTCCCAGGCCCTCTTCGGGCCCGGGATGATTGTGAACAGTGGGTGCGGATCAGGCACCCTCACAGGGATCAGCTCCCGGTGCCGCTCAGGAGATCTCACAGCCAGCTTGGCGAGCAGGTGCTGCCACTCGAACAGCAGCTGGCCCTCGGTCTCATCGACCGCGCCGCACGACCTCTGATTCATGATCTTCGACGCGTCGAAACGGTAGCCGCGGACCAGCGCCTCGGCGCGCACGCCGCGCAGGTACGAGGCGATCATCGCAGGTGGGTCGGGATGGCCTCGAAAGCGCTCCAGCTGGGGGTGATTGCGGTACCCGGTCGTGCCGCCGGCCAGGACCTTCTGGGCCAGGAGTGCCTCTCTCCAGAGCGCAACCAGCCCTTTCGGGTCGAGGTATTTAGGGTGGAGAGTCCACAGGCGCATGCCGGCCTCCCACTCCGCGACCTCAGTCTACAGCGGCAGTACATTGTCGGGGTCCGCCCCCCGCCGCATGGCGCATGGCTGCTTAAGGAGACCCGGCTGGTTCCTGCGGCCCGCGACCTCGACAGGCACCACTGGCAACCCGGAGAACGGTCTCAGCGACGAACACCGGCGCCCCCGCAGACACCGGCAACTGCGGGAATGTCCTCCTGCCCCGAAGCTGTTGCGCAGGTTCGAACCGACTCAGCAAAAAGGGACATCCTCAAACCACGGGGCCCGCTCCCCCGGTCGGCCAGTGGAGGTTGCGCGATGGAACCGATGACGAGGCGTACGTTCTGGGGCGTCAGTGCCGCCGGGCTCGCAGGAGCGGCTCTCAGTGGAACGGCATCAGCCAGGGGAAAAGTGACCGCGGAGGGCTCCTCCAACGCTATGGAGGGGTCAGTCTTCCACCGCCTCGAGTTCGACGGTGCGAAGGCGGTCGAGGGACCGGCGGTACGCGTGAGGCAGGCAGGCATCCGTATGATCCCGGTCGTCGGCGGCAAGTACCGGGTGTGGACCAAGCGCATCGGCCGAGGCAAGACCAAGATCCTCGCCCTGCACGGCGGCCCCGGCTTCACGCACGAGTACCTGGAGTCTCTCGAGGACTTCCTCCCGGACGCCGGGTACGAGCTCTACTACTACGACCAGCTCGGGTGCGGCAACTCCGACCGGCCCGACGACGAGTCCCTGTGGACCGTGGAGCGCTACCGCCGCGAGGTGGAGGAAGTCCGTGCGGGTCTCGGTCTGACCGACTTCGTGCTCTACGGCCACTCGTGGGGCGGGATGCTCGCGCAGGAGTACGCCCTGATCCACGGACGGCACCTCAAGGCCGTCGTCATCTCGGACATGACTGCGAGCATCGAGTCCTATGTCGCTCACATCAACCAGCTGAGAAAGAAGCTCCCGGCCGAGGTCAGGGCCGTGATGGACAGGTACGAGGCCAAGGGCGAGTACGGCGCGCCCGAGTACCAGGAGGTGCTCATGGATCAGGTCTACAGGCGCCACATCTGCCGGCTGGATCCGTGGCCGGAGCCCATGATGAGGAGCTTTGCGCACGCCAACGAGAAAATCTACAACCTGATGCAGGGCCCGAGCGAGTTCACGGTCACCGGCAACTTCAAGAACTGGAACCGGTGGGCCGATCTTCACAAGATCAACGTTCCCACGCTTCTGATCGTTGGGAGATACGACACGATGTCCCGTGACGACATCGAGAGGATGGGGCGCCTGATTCCCAGAAGCCGGGTCACGGTCTGCGACAACGGCAGCCACTGCTGTCACTTCGACGACCAGGAGACGTACTTCAAGCACCTGCTGGGCTTCCTCGCCGACGTGAACTCCGGCCGCTTCGCGCCGGCACACAGGGCCTGAGCCACAGCGTTTGACGACTGACGATCACAGCGGTGGCTGAGCGGCAGTCCGCGGGGGCAGAGTCGCGGCACGCGACCGGGGCCGTCCTTGAAGAGAAGGCCAGGCAACTTCCCCGAAGATCCACCGCGAGGCCCAGTCGTAGCCGATCGGCAGTAGAGAATCAGAAGATGGGGACCACGCCCTCCCTCTGAGACCTCGTGGCGGCACAAGCACGCGCACGTGACTCCCCGAGATAAACCTGGCACCTCAAGCCGTGACGAGCCCGGTGCCGGGGGCGGAGGATCCCCAGCGTGAATGACGTGGCCCGCCGGCGGCGCCCACGCGCAAGTGTGGCGCGGATCACATTGCTACGGCGCGCCTCCTGTCCTGACGTCTCGATCGGCGGCATCCCCACACTGTAGCTCCGAGACCGACGCGACCCGAGAAGGGAAGTACTGCCTTGGATGAGCTCCTGCGCCAGACGAGTCAGCCGTCGCTTCTGGCAGCGGTGACGACCGTTCATATCTCGTTGCTCCTGTTGAGGATGTTCCGCAACCCGCCACGCGCACGTTACATGCTGTTGCTGCTCCCGTGCGTCGCGCTGGCGGCTACGCCGTGGTTCTTTCCGGTGCCGGCCGCGCTCATCCTCGGCCTGGTGGTTCACGTGGCGTGGTTCGTGGTCGTGGAGCGAACCGTGGCCACGGCGCCGCAACCCGCCGCGAAACCCGTGTCGACGTCTGCAAGGCGCGCCTCCGTACCCAGGCCGTCCGCCCCTCAGCCGGCACCCGCTGCGCCCCGAGCCGCAGCCCCGGGGGGATTCGTTCCCGCTCCCGTATTGGCAGTCTTCCAGGAGACCCCGGACATCCGGACCTTCCGCCTTGCCCGCCCCGAGGGGTTCGACTTCCGGGCCGGCCAGTTCGTGACCGTCCGCGTCAACGTGGACGGCAAACCGGTCGTGCGCTGCTACTCGATCTCCTCGGCGCCCGAGGCCACCGGCTACCTCGAGATCACGGTCAAGCGCCAAGGCCTGATGTCCGGAATGCTGCACGCGACCGTGAGACCGGGCTCCCTCCTTCACCTGAAGTCCCCGGCCGGCGGTTTCGTCTATCCGGCGAACGATGACCGTCCGGTCGCACTGCTCGGCGCGGGAGTGGGCATCACGCCGCTGATGTCGATGCTGCGCCACGCGGTGCTGGCGGACCCGACCCGGCCGGTCACGCTGCTGTACTCGGTGCGCACCCCGCGCGACCTCGCCTTCAGTGACGAGCTCCGCTGGTTCGCAGGCCGCCACCGCCACGTCAAGATCCGCGCGACGGTGACCTCCGGCCCGAGACCGACGGAACTGCTGGCCGGGAGAATCGATCGGCAGATGGTCCTCGACCAGATACCCGATCCCGCCAACACCGTGTTCCTGGTGTGCGGACCCGCCGCCATGATCGAGGCAATGACCAACCTCCTCGCGGCGCTCGGCGTCCCCCGCTCCCAGGTGAGGTCGGAGGCGTTCGAAGCGGCCGTTGCTTCGACACAGGCGAGCTATGCTCCGCCGCCAGCCCAGCAACAGGTGGCGCTCTCGTCTGCGCACACGATCCGCCTGACGGCCAGTGGCCGCTCACTCCCGGCTTGCGCGGGCCGCACGCTGCTGGAGTCCTGCGAAGCTGCCGGAGTCGACCTGCCCGCGGCGTGCCGAGCCGGTGTGTGCGGTACCTGCCGTACCCGCCTGGTGTCGGGCGAAGTTGACTGCCAGAGCGACCTCCTCGGCGAGGGGGACCGCGCCAACGGCTTCATCCTACCCTGCGTCTCGGTACCGATGGGCGACTGCGCCCTCGAGGCCTGAAGGTGAGCTCGGCGGTCACGGCCTCGACGATCCGCCCGGCAGCGGCAGCTGCACCGGAGCTCCGCGCTCGCCTCTGGCGCTCGCCGAAGATCCTGCGTTCCGGGGTCGGCCTGGCCGTGGTCACCTGCGCCGTGGCGGCCGTCGTGATCGTGCTCGGGATGGGAGGCTGGCGCTACTACACAGCACCCCTGGATGTACGCGCCTACACCGACCTACACCGCCTGCTTCGGCCCTCGGGTGCGGTCGGTGTGCCGTTGGGAATGGCGGGCCTCGTCCTGATGACCGTGATGCATCTGTACACCCTGCGCAAGCGCTTCCCTTCGCTGACGTGGATGGGACCGCTCCCGTTCTGGCTCGAGTTTCACATCTACTGCGGGATCGTTGGACCTTTCCTGATCACCTTGCACACATCCTTCAAGTTCAACGGGATCGTCTCCGTAGCGTTCTGGTCAATGCTGATCGTGGTCGCTTCGGGCTTCGTAGGCCGGTACCTCTACGTGCACATCCCACGCTCGATCCGCGGCCGCGAGCTGACACATGAGGAGCTCGACGCACGCGTTGCGGAGCTGTGGCAGCAGCTCGACCAGCGGCTGGTTCCCCCACAGCTGCGCTCGAGGCTGGAGAGGTTCGAGGCCCATGCGGTCACGGACCCCGGCGCCGCCGTGAGCTGGCTCGGACTCTTCGCCGGCGAGCTGCTGCTCCGCGCCAGGCTTGTCGCCCTGGGCCTGGCCGTTCGGCGCGGCGTCCGCGACCGCGCGCTCGTGGACCGCGTGCTTCTCTTGACCGCCGAACGGGCAATCCTCCTACGCCGTATTGCCTGCCTCAAGAAGACCCGGCGTCTGTTCGACCTGTGGCGGGTCTACCACAAGCCTCTCGCCATCCTGATGGGCCTCATCGTCGTCGTTCACGTGGCTCTGGTCGTGTACCTGGGCTACGCCGTGAGCCTGAGGTAGGGACGGATGAGACTCCGAACCGCGGTTGTTGCCACCCTCGCCGCCATCTCCTGGGCCAGCCCGGGTGGCGCGCAGGGAGTCGGAGGTCTCCTCTCGCCAGGCCCCCTCAGCGCCGCTCATGCCAAGCTGGAAGGCCTCGACAACTGCGTCAAGTGCCACGAGCCCGGCCATGGGGTTTCTGCAGAGCTGTGCCTGAAGTGCCACCAGCCGATCGCCGAGCGCATTGCCCAGCACCTAGGCGTCCACCGGGACGTTAAGGACAACTGCATCACCTGCCACACCGAGCACGCGGGCCGAGACGCCGACATCCGTCCCATCGATCCGAAGTCGTTCGACCACGCGGCCGAGACCGGCTTCGCCCTCGACGGGCGCCACGCCAGCGTCCCCTGCGCGAAGTGCCATACGACACGTTCTTTCCTCGGGCTCAGGCCGGAGTGCGGGTCCTGCCACAAAGACATCCACCGCGGCGAGCTCGGCGCGGACTGTGCCCGCTGTCACGACTCCGGACGTTCGTTCAAGGACAGCGGACGCGCCTTCAACCACGGTCTCAGTGGGTTCGCCCTCGTCGGTGCGCACGCCGACGTCGCCTGCGAGAAGTGCCACCGCGGCAGCCACTGGAAGGGGCTGACGTTTGCCCGCTGCAGCAGCTGTCACGCCGACCCTCATCGTGGGAAGCTCGGCGCGCGCTGCTCCTCCTGCCACACCCCGAGCGCCTGGGCTACCCGTAAGATCGATCACTCACGAACCCGCTTCCCGCTGCGCGGTGCGCATGTCAGGGTCGCCTGCAAGCGCTGCCACGTCCAGCCGGCTACCAAGGTCACCCTGAAGTTCGCCAAGTGCAGAGATTGCCACACGGATCCCCACAAAGGAGAGTTCGCCGAGGACTGCGCCTCCTGCCACACCGAGGGCACCTTCTCGCACGGCGCCACCTTCAATCACGCTGCGAGGACGAAGTTCTCTCTTACCGGTCGCCACGCCGAGATCGAGTGCGTCGACTGCCACCATCAGCCGAAGGCGAGCCCGATCGCAAAGCCCGTACTGAAGGCGGACTTCCACGGCCTTTCCACGGCGTGCGCCACCTGCCACGCCGATCCCCATGCGGGCGAGCTCGGAAACGACTGCGCGAGCTGTCACGACACCCGGACCTTCCACCTTGCGATCTTCAAGCACCCGGGGTCGCAGAACTTCTTCTCCGGACAGCACGCCTCGCTGCCGTGCGCGAAGTGCCACCGCGATGACGCACAACCACGCAAGACCGACAGCCCGTCTTCGGGGCGGATCTACCGGTCCCTCGCGACGGACTGCGCCTCATGCCACAAGGACGTCCACCTGGGCCAGCTGGGGAAGGAGTGCGCCAGCTGTCACACGGTGGAAGCGAAGGGCTTCCGCGCAACCCGTTTCGACCACTCACGGGCCCGGTTCCACCTCGATGGGAAGCACCTCACCGTCAAGTGTGAGCAGTGCCACCACCGGGAAACGGCCGCCTTCCCGTCAGGAACTGGTGAGACCGTCCGCTACACCGGCATGGGTACGGACTGCGTCAGCTGCCATCACGACGCCCATCGCGGCGAGCTGGGCGACCGCTGTGCGACCTGCCACGCCACCGAGGCCTTCAAGGTGACCAAGTACAACCACCGTGCGGACGGTAAGTTCTTCCAGGGCAGTCACGCCTCCGTGGCCTGCGTGAAGTGTCATCCAAAGGGCCCCGACCCAGCCGTACTCAAGGGAGAGGACCCGAGGCACTTCGCGGCCGCGACCCGTCAGTGTGCCAGCTGCCACGACGACCCACACCGGGGCGAGCTCGGGACTGATTGCCAGAGCTGCCACGATGTCGCCAGGAGGTTCCAGAGCGCCTCGCGAGCGTTCCACAAGGCCACCTTGCTGCCGCTCGAAGGCAGGCACCTCGCCGTGCCGTGCGCCGACTGCCACTTGAACGGGCAGATCCGCGGCACCCCGACCCGGTGCTTCGACTGCCACTGGATCCGGCGGCAGGACGACGTCTACCGAACCCGGCTCGGCGAGCAGTGCGTGGAGTGCCACCGGCCGACCTCGTGGACGGCGGTGACCTGGGACCACGGTGCTGCGACAGGAGTCGTCCTCGCCGGCGTTCACCGTACGCTCGACTGCGTCAAGTGCCATACCGGTGGCCGATTCGATGGCAGTCTGCCGACGGCCTGCGTCGGCTGTCACCTCGAGGACTACCGACGAACCAGGAAGCCCGACCACGTCGCGGCCGGGTTCCCGACGACCTGCGACACGTGTCACAAGCTCTCGGACCCCGGTTGGGACACCGTGACCTTCGAGCACACCACCTACCAGCTCGTCGGCGTCCATGCCCAGCAGCCCTGTCAGGCCTGCCACTCGAGCGGTGTCTATCAGGGTCTGCCGTCACAGTGCGTCGACTGCCATCTCTCCGACTACCAGCAGACCACACAGCCCAACCACGCCTCCGCAGGCTTCGCAACAACCTGTGAGGACTGCCACCACGCCGCCGATCCCAACTGGAACAACGCCACCTTCGAG
>JAJDNH010000224.1 GCA_022340775.1 Acidobacteriota bacterium | reverse complement strand
GTACTCGCGAGGCGGGCTGACGATCTCTGCGCCGATTTCCTTCAGCTTCTCGTGAAGGGAATCGACCTCGGCGCGCGACTCGGCTCTGAAGGCAAGATGGTGCAGAGATCCCGGTCTGCGACGGTGAATTGACTCGTCCTTGAACGCGCTTCTCGGCGACGTAATGGCAAACGCCAGGAGTGGATGTGTGTACTCGACGACGTGGAACTCATGTGCGTCGATCACCGCCGTCGATCTGCCGGCCGGATCAAAGCCCAATAACGGCATCAGCCGGTCATAGAACGGCGCCGCAACATCCATGTCGCGCACCGTGATCTGGATGTGGTCAACGATCGGCTTCATCTTCGCCGTCTCCTCTGTTTCAGTGAGGCGCGAGCCCAATCGGGAAAAATGTCAACATCAACTTCTGGGTAACGTTTGTGGAGTCCTCCGAAATCCTCCGGCCCGCTAAGGCAATCGGGATCATCCTCCTCAAGAAAGTGACAAATGCCAGTCTATGAGGCGTCATGTATTTGCGCCTCTCGCAGCATGCCTGATTGCTCGTGATACACCCAGAGCAACACATGACGTTGCACATCGCCGGGCGGGCACAGGCACCTCCCGGGCTCATGCTACATCTCGGTCAACCACCTTGAGCTCAAGTACAACTCTGCCCCAGCCGCCGCAGTGAACACCGACGTCGAAACAGCCTGACCGCTTGAATCGCATCTGGTTGGGATCCACTCCTGCATAGCTGAGCTCATTTGAAGCGAAAATCAGACCAGTTGCAGCATTCAGGGCGTAAACACACACCTTCTTCGGACAGAGCTTGGTCAAGAGATTTCCGGCCCCATCAAAGTAGAACTTGTCGCCCACCTTGTGTTGACTATTGCATCCGTGAGAATCGACTACTTCTGCGATGATCGTCTTGCTCATCAACTGTGGAGTGCAGGACAGCACATCCTCGTTCCTCGGGTTGTTGCGGAAGAGCTGCATCTCCTCGTCCGAATACCCGAGGTGCTTCTTCATGATCTTCCATTTCATCGTGCCCCAGGCAACATCGCGAATACCCATGGTCAACTCCTTTTATTCCCGTTCTTCGGAAGGCCGCTTCTGACTCGAGAACCCACAGGGATGCCGCGCATCGTCCTCTCGCCGTTCGCGTTACGCTCGGACCTCGGCCGCGGGCCTCTACACACCCCACAAAGACGGCAACAGTCTCTGTCCCGGACTCACCTGGTCAGTGGGCCATCCTGGAGAACGGTATGGACACGTCGAAAAACATCTGAACTTCCTTGCCGGACTCGGAATCTGTGGCGGTCATCCGGTCGCACGGGCTTCCAGCACAGGTGACGAGGGCCTGCCCCTTGAACTGAAGGCCAAGCGCCTGTAGGACAAAGTACTCCTCGTCGACCGCGATGACTTTGCAGGGTTTGGACTGACTCGTCCCCTGATCGGGTTCACAGATGGAGTTGAACAGGCCGCTCAGCACCTTGCGGTGAAAAGCCGCCTGCTCATCATGGCCGAGCTTGGATTCCGCGATCATGGCGATCATGTGCGCATCCGGGTAGAGGTAGTTGATAGCGAGGATCTTCTCCGCGAGCTCGAGAGCTCCCTTGAAGTCTTTGGCGTTGAGGGCCTTTGCGGCTTTACCTCCCAGCTCACGTTCGTCCATCGAGTAGGGTGAGAAGCCCTTCGTCTTGGCAAAAGCAAGCCTGAGCCGTGTGAAGTCGATCGACGTGTCTCCCGTCTTCAGGCGCTGGAGCTCAGATTGGTAGTCGAACGCTTTGGGAGCTTTCGCCTCCTGTGCGACCGCTGGACCGCTGAACATACCGATGAGACAGAGAAGAGCTACGCCGGCCGTGATGGAGTATCGCATGTCGGACCGCCTTTCTGTCGCGAGTCAAAGTGCTCCTTGACAGTAAACCACGCCAATCAGCCCGCCCGGGTAAGGTGGCCCCAGACCCCGCCGATCGAGATGGCCTCCGGGGCGTAGCTCTGCATGACCGCACCGGCAATCACGAAGAAGACGAGGACCCAGAAGAACGGGAACCATGTCCGCGCAACGGCCGATTCGAGCCAGTGGCGGCGTTCAAGCGAGCGAAGGCGACGGTAGAGACCGAAGGACAGGGCACCATCGAGCAGCACCTCAGCGAGCAACGAGGGAGCCTGCGTGATCAGATAGATCGAAGCTATGACCGCCACGCCTACCGTGACCAGCACGACGATGACCACGACCAGGCCCTCGCCATCGAGATCGAGGTCGAAGCCGAGAAGCCCCGAGCCATGTGACGTCGAGCCGCCGCTTGGCGCCGAGGCGCCTGAAGCGTGCGGCAGGCTGATGTCGTCCAGCGAGTTGAGAACATCGAGCGGATTGATGTCGACCTGCATGAGGCTCGGGGCGCCCGGGCGACTGGCCTGGAGCCACATGTGGATCAGGCCGAGGAAAGCGGCGTAGGCAACCACGACGGAGAGCGAGTAGCGCAGCCACATCTGGTACAGGCCGAGCTGGAGCAGCAGGTATGAGCAGAGGAACCCCGCGCACGCCGTGGCGAGCACCATCAGAGTCATCTGAAAGCGAGGCGAGCTCGCCCGCTCCAGCCGACGCCGGATGCGTTCGACGAGCTGCCTACGGGTGAAGCGAGGTGGGTCCATGATGGCTCCGAGCCTGCCTGACAGCCCCTACCAGCTTCCCGACGCTCCCCCGCCGCCCGAGGACCCACCCCCGCCGGAGAAGGACGAGCCGCCTCCGGAGCTCCACGATCCGCCGGAACCACCCGAAGACACCGAAAAACCCCCGATGGAAGCGTGGCCCTTGGTGTGAAGGTCCTTGGTCGCCTTCTTGTACCAGCTGGACTTCTTCAGCATCAGCTTGGCCACCGGGAACGCCACCAGATACGTCACCAGCAGGTAGAGCGCGCCCGAGGTGCCGACGACGATGATGGGGAACATGGCCCAGAACGGGATGAGGAAGAAGTAGAGGAACCACCCCACGCCCGGCGTCACCACCCCGATCACGGTGAACAGGCCGATGATGCCGAAGATGAACGCTCCGATGAGAATCCTCTCGATGATCGACAGGTCGGGCCCCTGGATGTGGGACAGCGGCGAGCTTTCTTCCCCCTTGCCCGCGCCGCCCGCGAGCTCGGGAACCTCCCCGGTTTCCAGCGTCGCAAGGACGGCGTTCACGCCCGCCTCGACGCCGCCGTTGTAGTCACCGGTCTTGAACCGTGGCGTCATCACGTTGCGGATGATCCTGCCGGCGACGACATCGGGAAGCGTGCCTTCCAGACCGTAGCCCACCTCGATGCGCATGCGCCGGTCGTTCGGCGCGACGACCACGAGGATGCCGTTGTCCTTGCCCTTCTGGCCGAGCTTCCACGCCTTGAAGACGGCCTCCGCATACCCCTCGATGCTCTCGCCCTCGAGCGACGGCACCGTGAGCACGACGACCTGGTTCGTGGTTTTCTCCTCGTGGGCCTTGAGGCGTTCGGTCAGCGCCTGGCGCGTCGCCTCGCTCAGGATCTCCGCGTTGTCGTTGACGCGGCCCGTGAGATAGGGAACGTCCGTGCCCGCGGCTTGAGCCGCGACCAGAAGCATGCACGCCGCAATGGCTGAACGCAGGGTCGTTCTCATGACCCTTCCTCCTCGACGATCGTGTCCGGTAGCTCGTTCTCCTGGGGAGCGCCGGGCGCTGCCGTGCCCAGCGCATCCTCGACCCCGGCCAGCCCCTCCTCCAGGGCGCGGCAGACCTGGCCCGCGGCAAGGGTCGCCGTCATCCGCCGGACGATCTCCTGCGACGCTGCCTCGCCCAGGCGGTCCTCGAGGCCCTTGTCCGGCAGCAGGACGACGTGGCGCTCGAACATGCTGACGAGCAGCAGCACGCCTCTCCGGCCGTGCGTGGCAAACAGCTCACGCTCGAGAAAGAGGGATCGTGCGTACTGCCGCACCTCGACCTCGGCCCGGTGCGAGTCGAGAAAGAGCCGGGCGAACGGCGGACAGGCGACGCAGACGAGCGCGCAGAGGGCGCCCGCCCCGAGCGTCGCGACGACGATGAGCAGGGCGGCGACGCTCTGCGTCCAGACCGGACGGAGCATCGAGACCAGGACCGCTACCGGGCCCACGATCGCGGCTCCCAGGGCGAAGGCCTTCCACGGCAGCTCGGCGAAGCTGTCGCTCCGCCCGATGACCGCGAGCACGATCTGGGCCCCGGTTCGTTTCTCCGCATCAGCAACGCGTTGGTCCAGCTTCGTCCGTTCCTGATCACTGAGGAATGTCTTCATGGCCCCTCACCGGCATGTATTTCCACGGCATCCAAGCTTGGCTTCAGTTTACCTGGTCGAGCGCTCCCTCTACACCCTTCAGTCAGTCGTTCCTTCGAAGGCCGAAGGGAACTCCGCCTGCGGCTGGATGGACTGGAGCCGCCGAAGGAAGTCGCTCGGTGAGCCAGGAGAGATGACGATGGTCCGACGAGGGAACTCGAGAACCACGGACCTCTTGGGGTCGGTGACGAAGGCACGGTACCGGCCCAACCGCTTGTTGCGGAACAAGCCGGTGAACGAGTACAACCCGCCGTTGCCGAAGAGCCGGATGGACCCGTCCATCGCCTCAGGGGATGACCACGCCCGCGACAGGGACTCGAGGGGAAAGGCCGTGAACCAGAAGAGACGGCCGATCAACAGGGTCCCCGCCTCGAGCCGGTAACCTCGGATCACGAACAAGGCGCAGCCCAGGAGTGGGAGCAGACAGCCGGCTGCGATCAACAGCTTCACCATACCGCCCAGTGCCGCGGCAGGGATGTGGGGCGGCACGAGGACGGCTCCCGCGAGGAGCAGGACGGTCGTTGCAAGTGACAGCACCTTCAGGTAGACGCTCCAGGGCGCCGCGAAGGAGAACTGCGACGTGCCTATGTGACTCACCTCACCCGCCTAGCGTTTGAGCCCACCGGCCTGCGCTTCCTGGAGCTGCTGGTACACGCCGAGACGATCGGTGATCTGCCAATGTCCGGCAAGCCGATCGCCCTCGAAGAAGTAGACCGTCGCTCCGGACATCGTGATGCGTTTCCCGGTAGCCGGAAAGCCGGGAATATCGCCCTTGTGTGTGGCGGACCACAGCCAGGTCATCACCACCGCGTCGCCGTCCGCAAAGAGCCCCTGGATGTCGAACACCTGGTCGGGAAACGCGGCTCGCAGCGCTCTGACGCGCTCCTTGTAGCCTGCGAGATCGAGCTCACGGCCTTCCCACGGATCGCCCGGGTCGTGGAGGATCGTGTACCTCGGTGCGATGTACCTGTCCGACGCTTCGACGTCACCCTCGCTCCACACCTCGCGAGTGAACTGGGTGAGTATCTCCTTGGCGTTGCGACTGGCTGTCGTCGTTGTGCCCTCCGACTTCATGCGTTCTCCGTTGGTCCCTGGTGCGCATCATGGATGCCTCGGAAGCTATGCGGCATGCCACACCGCCACAATCCAGACGGTGTCCTGGTGAACGCTGTAGAAGAATCGATACGACGAGACGAGCACCTCACGGTACGGCAGAGTCGGGAACTCGGGGATGTGTCGCCCTGACTCGGGGAACTGCTCGAGCCGTCTCAGGGTGTCTTCTGCCTTCTTGCGGAAGGTACGCGCCGCATCGGGCTTGTCACGGTGGATGTAGGCGATGACGGAGAGGAACTGGCTGCGGCCGGTAGGCGTGAACCGCACCTTCACGGGCTGTCCTGACCAAGGAGCTCGTCGGCCTCCGCCAGGACGTCATCAAGGGAATGGCCGATGCCTGCCGCGATCTGCTTCTCGCCTTGAGCCAGGAGCTTCAGAATCTCGATCTCTCGTTCCCTCCGCTCGTACTCGTCGACACTGAGGAGCACGGCCGCAGCGCGGCCGCGCTGGGTGACCACCACTGGACCCCGCGTCTTGCGCACACGCTTCAGCAGCTCGGCCGCCCCTTGCCGGAGCTCGGAGACGGGGACGATGTCTGGGATTCGTGCCATGAATACCTCCAGCTCACCGCAGGATTGTACCATTCAACGTACAACTACGCGTACGAAATTCCGTCGCAACACCTGGGCATGCACCCTGCCCATGAGCCGGCGTTTTGCGTTGAAACAGCAGGTGATGAGTCACCTGCTTACAGCTTCTATGGCACCGCGCGGTAGGGTGCCGGGATCCAGGCGTAGCCTTCCTTCTCGGCACGGATGTGCCCCAGGCCCGGGAAGGAGATGTGGGCGCCGCCCACCAGGTAGCCCTGTGCGGCGGCCTCCCCCATCAGCTTCTCGCGGGTCGCGGCAGCCTGGTCGGGATCGGAGTCGTACCTGATGGTGATCATCGGGTGTGAGAACTGCACCTCGGCGCAGTGAACGATGTCGCCCCAGAGCAGCAGCCGCTGGCCCTGACTTTCCACCATGTAGGCGGTGTGGCCGGGCGTGTGGCCGTAGGCCGGGACCGCGCGGATGCCGGGGAGAAGCTCGGTCGCGCCGTCGAACGTCTTCACCTTTCCCGCCTTGATGTAGGGGTCCATCTTCGCGTGCGCCTGTTCGCTCATACGTTCTCTTCGTTCCGCAGTGAGGTTCTCACCGGTGGGATCCAGCCAGTACGCGAGCTCGTGCTTGTTGACGTAGACCGTGGCGCTATCGAACACCCGGCGGCCGTCGTCGGTGAGGCCCCCGTCATGATCGCCGTGCATGTGCGTGAGCAGCACCGCGTCGACCTGTTCCGGCCGGTAGCCGGCCGCCTCCAGGTTCGCGAGGAGACGACCGGTGGTCGAGCCCGGCTTGCGGCTGCCGGTGCCGGTGTCGACCAGGACGAAGCGGCTGCCGGTGTTGATGAGGAAGGCGTTGTAAGAGGTGGGCCGCAGCAGGGCTTCGTGGTCCTTCGCCAGGATCTCGCGCGCCAGCTCGGGGTTGCTCATGAGCTTGGCGATGTCGCCCGCGGAGCCGCCGTCGGATAGAGCGGTGATCTCGAAGTCCCCGAGCATCATCCGGTAGTAGCCCGGCGCCTGGGTCTTCACCTGGGCGGGCGCGGGAGGCTGCGCCGCCCCAGCTCCGGCTGCGGGTGCCTGTGGCGGCAGCGCCAGGCAGTTGAGACACCATCCGAACCAGACTGCCGCCACAACTACGTAGGGCCGGTGATTTCTCAGCATTGCGAGTCCCTCCTTCGCACGGATCATCGTCTTGTGTCCCGCGTAACGATCAGACCTTCGTTGTGCTTCCAGGTGCATCCCTACGAGAACGCCAAGAGGGGCGGCCCCGGGACGGATTTCACGCCGCGGTTCAAGGCTCAAGGTCGCAGCTGCGGAAAGGCGTGGTAGAACCGTTCTTCGGGGTCATTAAAGCTTACCGCACCGATATCAAACCGCTCGGGGTCGAACGAATCTCCCACCCACTCCAGGAACTCGTCGTGTCGCTCGTGACTCGGGTCCTGGAGTGCCTCGAGGAGGTCCTGGTACCCCCACACGCCGCCACAGTCCTCGGGTGGACAGGCACGCCTCCCTGCCGTGCATCGTGGGTACTCGACTCCCTTCGGCCGAGGGAAGATGCTCTCCAGAGTGACCGTGTGTTCCCAACCATCACCGAAGTCGTACAGGTAGGCGGCCTTCGGGTTGGCGAGGGTAAACAGCTCCGCAACAGGGATCTTCCAGCCCGGCAGGGTGTCTGCCTCCTCGCTATCGAAGCCGTCGTCGATCGGAAGGCCGATTCGGGCCTCGAAGCCGGTGAGCGGAACCCACATCCGGAACTCATGCAGGTGGCAGTCCAACCAGCCCATTGCATCTTGTATCGCCACGTGGAGATCCCAGAACGAGTATGTGCAAGGGACCTCGATCCTCCTCCAGATCGGAGGGCGGATGCCCTTCAGCGCGACCTTGAGCTGAAAGACGTGGTCAAACTTGAGGCTCATCGGTGACCTCCAGCCGCCCCGTTCTGCCACTTGGCCAAGACAGCATCTACCTCGGGTTGGACTTGCCGACGAGCGAGGGAGCGCTCAATTCCGGCCATGAGGAGATCGTCGTATCGAGTCTCCCGATGGCGAACGTGTGCGGCAACAGCCAGCAAGACCGCTCGTGGATCGAGTGCCTTCGCTGCCGCTGAGCGGCCGACGCGTCCGCTGTACTTCAGGCAGGCGTGGCGTGCTATGGCCTCCGCGGTCTGCTTGGGGCACCGGGGAAACTGCTCCCGGAGGGCCTTCGCAAATGACTTCACGTACTCGAGGTCGAGCTCGGCACGACGTTCCCGCGCCCGCTCGCGCGCTGCCATACGTTGCTCTTCGTCCGCCGCACACTCCTCTTCCGCTTGAAGCAGCGCCGCCTCTTCGACGAGGAGGCCCTGCCTTTCGTATCTCTTCCGTGCTTGGCTCCACTTGAGGACAACCGCCCACAGGTTCGAGTGCTTCTTTGAACGCCGGGTCAGCGCCGTGTCCCCGGCCGGCAGGAAAACGAGATGATCGAGGTCGGCGCACGACAGGCAGTAGGCCTTCTTCTGTTCTGAGAGGACGATCCACGCTCGCTTGCCGAGCTCCTCGCCGCACTCGTCACAGGCTGCCGACGATGAGGTGATGAAGACCGCAAGCTCTTGGTACTTACCCATGCTTAGATACTGCCATGGTCCGGCGAAACCCGTCTAACGGTTCCGAGCCGACCGGCCGCCGCCTGCCCGAATGGACGTGGCGCGGCCGGTGCGGAAGGCGGTCGCGCGGTGACCATCTCCACCGGCCGCGACGCGAGCAGCGGTCCGGCCCAGCAAGGTGTTAGGTGCTGTGTTCACTTTGTCGTCCGCGGCGAGAGGAGAGCATTCAGCTTCGCAAGCACCTCGGATGTGACAGGATTCGGCGCTCTGCCCACCGTTTCGGCTTTCCGAGCAACCCAATCGAGGCTCTTGACCTGGTCCGCCAACACCACACCCGTTATCGGAAGATCATCTGGCAGCTTGACCTCAAACGGATATCCCTTGACGCTGGTCGTGATCGGACACAGGAGCGCCAGCCCAACGCGGCCGTTGTACTGCTTTGGAGACAGGACCAGCGCCGGCCGCCTGCCGGCCTGTTCATGGCCGGCTTGCGGGGAAAGACTGATCCACACGAGATCCCCACGATCAGGGGCATGCCCGGTTGTCACCACTCTTCCCCACCGACGCTCGCACCGAAGTCTTGCTCGGTGTGGAGATTCTCCTTCGTCACCTGCTCGAGCAGCTCTCGGAGGTCGTATCGCACCTCCGTCGAGGGGCGAACGACAAGGCACCCATCCTCCAAGTCGAGCTCTACGGCCGAGTTTTGGGCCAGTCCGAGATCGGTCGCAAACGCCTTTGGGATTCGGACCGCGAGGCTGTTTCCCCATTTGTGGACTTGTGTTCTCATGAGACCTCCGTATCTACATTGAAGATACAGTGAGAGGAGCCTGGTGTCAAGAGGAAACGACACCCAACGCTGGAGCTGGGCGGATGCATACCGCCGCTTGGACCGGTGGGAGTGAGGCATCGGCGTGCGCGGTCCGCTGGGACGATTCGCTGGAGGTTGTCCGGCGTCACGGGTACCGGAGCCGACGACCCTTGGGCTCCGGAATGTCCCGTCCAAGGACTCTGGCCCTTTCAAGGCAGAGGTCGATCGCTTCCTGGGCACTGGAGAGTGCCTGCTCGTAGCTCGAGCCATGGGCCATGCATCCAGGCAGTTCCGGGGCCTCGGCCACATAGGCCCGGTCCTCGTCACTCCAGAAGATGATGATCTTGTACTTACGCATCATTCGGCTCTCCCAGGCGGTAGCGCAGAATCACAGTGCGCACCTGCCCAACCTGGTTTGGCTTGGCCATGTCCCCAGACTCAACCACCTCTTTGCCCCCAGGGCCACAACCCCCGAAACAAACACAAGATCAGCAGCAACGGCAAAGGCGAACCCGATTGACTCCTCGCTCGCAAAGAGGAGGGCCACGAACAGGAACGCGAGACCCAGAGTGACTCCAACAAGGGTCAGCGTGAACGGGCGCACTCCGACCTGGCGTTCGCTAGGCTCCACGGTCATCGTTCCTCCTCCACAATGGGTCCAAGGTACTACCTTGCCACGTCGGTTTCGGCAAAGTCCTATCCTGATATGTGCTGCCCATCAAGCACCCATCAATCAGGTGGGAATCGAGCCCTCACGACCTTGCCATCGTGAAAGGTGACCTCGACGACCGCGGCATTGTAGCGGCCATCATGCAGATCGAGCACGAAGCTGAGCACTCCACGACGAAGCGGGCCCATGTCAGGCCGACGGAAGCGGCCCTGAGCAGGAAAGGCGCGATCGAGTATGGAACGAACCTGGCTCTCGCTCATCCCCGGTTGGATGGCATCGACTGCACGCAGCGCCGGTTTGACGGGACTGAAGTCGATCACGTTGAGCGCTACGAGCTCGACGGCAATCACGGTCGGAAGAAGGAGATACGCCCGCTTTCGAGAGAGCGCGAATGCAGCGAGGGCGAGGAGAATGACAAGCCCAACGACGATCGTATCGAACTGTGCGTCTCTCGTGGTGCCGGCCCAGCAGTCGAACACGTACGTGTAGAAAGCCACGGGCACGGCGCAGAGAGCCACTGCGACCGCGAGACCCTGACGGATGGGATGGGAGCTGTTGGCTTTCACGCTTCGTAGCCGCCGGCCTTTCTTAGGCAGCCTAGGAACGGACTGTGGGCCCCTTCACATCCCACGTAAGTTCCAAATGCCGGCCCTGATACCTATCATCGCCCCGAGCCGCCACCCCCACCCGTACCGCCCTGGACGCCGAGACCGGCGGCGGCGGAGATCGCCGTTCGAAGCTGCTGCATCCCGGTCCCGGTCTGCTCGTCGAGGAGCTCGAAGACCGCGGCCTGCGCCGGGGTCGGCCGCACATACGCGAGGCCGATGTCGGCGCCGAGGTACGCGAGGTGATCCCGCAGCTTGGTCTCGTGGAGCAGGCTCCCTTCGCTCGCCTTCATGTGCATCTGGGCAACGCCGTCGATCGCATGAGTGAGGGCGGCGACGGCGTTCGACGCCTCTGCCCCCGTCAGCCGGCCGCCGGCGATCGCCTTCTCGAGCTCGGCGCGCACCGCGAGCGCGTGGTTGATCTCCTTGTCGAGGGTGTCGAGATCGGCGTGGATCTTCAGCTCGAGCGCGAGCCGCGCCTCGAGGTCGGCCTGACTGGCTTTCAGCCGCGGGTCGAGCGCCACGGTGAGGCTCCGGCGGCTCTGCTTGTCGCCGTAGTCGAGCACAACCGAGTATGTCCCCGGAACGACCTGCGGTCCCCGGACCGAGTCCTCCATGCCGCCGGCCGCGATCGGCGCATGGTAGCCGGTGACTTCGGGAGCATCGGGGTAGCGTAGGTCCCACTGGAAGCGGTTCATGCCGGGCTCGATCGCGGTCAGCTTCTCTTCCTTCTCACGGAGCTTCTGGTCGGTGCTCCGCCCGCTGCGGTCCACCGCGGGAGGCTGGTTTCCCCTCGCCTTTTCTGCCGCCCGCTCCTCCTTCTCCTTGGCCGTCTCGAGGTGCAGGTCGAAGCGGCGGATGACCGTCCCCTGCGAATCGGCGAGCTCCAGCGCGACCG
>JAJDNH010000216.1 GCA_022340775.1 Acidobacteriota bacterium | reverse complement strand
CAACACGGCACCGGCGCCGGTGAGTAGACCGTCGGCGGTGGAGACGGAGCCAGTCGGCGGCCCCGCGGCCGGGGGCTGTTCGGGCTCGTCCGGGTCGGCATCGACCGTTCTCGCCAACCCGAAGTCGAGGACCTTCACGGTGGCGTCCGAGGTGACCATGATGTTGGACGGCTTGAGATCGCGGTGGACGACGCTCACGGCGTGGGCGGCGGCCAGGGCGCCCGCGATCTGGTCCGCGACCGAGCGGCGAACGTCCGCGGGCACGTCCTTCTCCATCATCTCGGCGAGGGTGGTCCCGGCGACCAGCTCCAGGACGATGTAGTCGTTATCCTCTCCCTGAACGTAGTCGAGGACGCGGCAGATGTTGGGATGTTCCACACGTGAGAGGATCCTGGCCTCGCGGAGAAACCGCCGCTGAGCCGACGGTTCCAGCCGCCGGTCGGTGCGCAACACCTTGACGGCGACCTGCCGGCGGAGCGTCTCGTCCGTCCCTTCCCACACCTCCCCCATCCCGCCCTTTCCGAGACGTCGGAGTAGCCGGATGTGGCCGACTGTGGTTCCGGCGAGGGTCATAGGCCACTCCCCTTCGCTGATCCCCGCAAGCTGCTCAGATACAGAACTCCATTCATTGTGCCATACCGAAGGCTGCCGTCGTGCTGTGATCGGCAGCAAGCGGTCGCGCCCAAGAAGTTCGTGCCAGCTATTGCCGTCGAAGATCGCCCGCCGCGTGGCTTGACGCGATGGGCGGCGAGCCCTACGATGGTTTGGTCCCACCATGCTGCGGGTCTCGCAGAAGGAGAGATCTCATGAGCTCGAACCCTCAGAAAATGAAGGCATTGGAGACAGCAATCGGACAGATCGAGCGCCAGTTCGGCAAGGGCGCGATCATGCGTCTCGGCGAGCAGCCCGCGATCCGCGTCAACGTCATCCCATCCGGCTCGATCGCGCTCGACGCCGCGCTCGGCGTCGGCGGTGTGCCGCGCGGCCGGGTGGTGGAGATCTACGGGCCTGAGTCGTCGGGAAAGACGACGCTCGGGCTGCACATCATCGCCAACGCACAGGCAGCAGGCGGGCTGGCCGCGTTCATCGACGCCGAGCACGCGCTCGACCCTGAGTACACCGAGAAGCTCGGCGTCAACCTCGACGATCTGCTGGTATCGCAGCCGGACTTCGGCGAGCAGGCGCTGGAGATCGCCGAGACGTTGATCCGCTCGGGCTCGGTGGACGTCATCGTGGTCGACTCGGTGGCGGCGCTGGTGCCGCGGGCCGAGCTCGAGGGCGACATGGGCGACGCCCAGATGGGCCTGCAGGCGCGGCTGATGTCGCAGGCATTGCGCAAGCTCGCCGGCATCGTGTCGAAGTCCAAGACGTGCCTGGTGTTCATCAACCAAGTGCGGATGAAGATCGGGGTCATGTTCGGCAACCCGGAGACCACGACCGGCGGGCGCGCGCTCAAGTTCTACTCGTCGGTGCGGATCGACATCCGCCGCATCGCCTCGATCAAGCAGGGCGAAGAGGTGATCGGCAACCGCACCAAGGCCAAGGTGGTGAAGAACAAGGTCGCGGCGCCGTTCAAGATCGCCGAGTTCGACATCATGTACGGCGAGGGCATTTCCCGCACCGGCGAGCTGCTTGACCTGGGGGTCGAGCACCGTCTGGTCCAGAAGTCGGGCTCCTGGTACTCGTACGGCGAAACCCGTCTCGGCCAGGGGCGGGAGGCGGCCCGCGTCTTCCTCGCCGAGAACGAGGAGGTCAGCGGCGAGATCGAGCTCAAGCTGCGGGAGCAGCTGGGGCTGATCCGCAGCACCCCCCAGGAGCAGGAAACCGAGGAGTAGCTGATGGGCCCGGTGCTGACGGTCCCGGGTAGCGCCCGATTCGCGACCGTTGCTGATTGATGCGCGCTTGGGTCGTTCGTCGGCCGGGTCCCCCGGAAGCACTGACCCTCACCGAGGTCGATGAGCCGGTGCCGGGCGACGGTCAGGTCGTGGTGCGGGTCCGGGCCATCGGCCTCAACTTCGCCGACTGCATGGCCCGTCTCGGTGTCTACCCGAACACGCCGCGGCCGCCGTTCGTGCCCGGCATGGAGGTCGCCGGCGAAGTTACGGCGGTCGGCCGCAATGCCGGCGGCCTCGGGGTGGGAGATCGCGTGTTCGCGGTGCCGATCTTCGGCGGGCACGCGGAGCTGGTGGCGGTGCCGACGACTCACGTCGCGCCGATCCCGGCGGACATGGACTGGGACGAGGCGGCGGGCCTCGCGGTGACCGGACTGACGGCCGACTGGGCGCTCAACGTCGTGGGACGGGTGCGGCCGGGAGAGCGCGTTCTGGTGACGGCCGCCGCCGGCGGGGTCGGCACCATGGTCCTGCAGCTGGCCCGAGCGCAGGGTGCGCGGGTGTTGGCGGTGGCCTCGACCGGACGCAAGCGTGCCTTTGCGCTCGAGCTCGGCGCGGAGGCGGCGGTCGCCTACGACAAGTGGGCGGAGGTTGCCGACCAGTGGGGCGGGCTGGATTTGATCCTGGACTCGGTCGGCGGGGGGCTGTTTCGACGTGCCTGGCGCCATTTGGCGGGAGACGGGCGCTACGTGCTGTACGGGTTCTCGGCGGCTTCCGGCCGGCGGCGGATCCGCTGGCTTCGGGCGGCCGGAGCGTGGCTGGCGATGGGCTGCATGCACCCGCTGTCGTTGGTCTCCGGGACGCGCACCCTGGCGGGCTTCAACCTGTCGCTGGTGCCGACCCTTGCGGAGCAGCTGCACGAGCGCCATGAGCGCCTGCTCGAGGCGCGCAGGGACGGGCAGCTGCGCGTCGTGATCGGCGGGCGCTACCGGTTCGGGGAGCTGCCGGACGCCCACGCCGCGCTCCAGGGCCGGGAAAGCACCGGCAAGCTGGTGGTGCTGGTAGACTGAGCGCGGAGGGGACGATATGAGAGCGAGACGCATTTGGGTGGGGACCGTGATGCTCGTGCTGGGCGCGGCCGGAATCGCTGCGGCGGCGGGCACCGCGCCGGCCGACGTGCCGCAACAGGACTACAAGTTCCTGCACTGGGTCGAGCGGGCGTTGCCGTGGTACCCCGACTCCAACTTCACGATCGTCAAGGACCAGCGGTTCCAGACGCCGTCGGGCAGCTACCGGGTTCTGGAGGTCAAGCGTGACTGTAGCACCCGCTACCTCGCAGGCACCACCTCGTGGGTAATCGATGAGGTGGCAGGGATGGCTTGGACCGGCGCCCTCGGCGACCTTCCACCCCAGGGAGCCGGGCTCGGGCCGGCGGCGATCAAGAAGTTCCTGGAGAGCTTCCTCCCACAGGCGATGGAGCGTTCCATGCGGATGAGAACCAGCGTCAGCTGGGACACCGGCGGCATTCCCTCGGGCGCCCTCATCCCGTTCACGCTCAAGGTGCAGTCGGGGTACGGCCAGTTCGACAAGCCGGTCGCGATGACCGCGGACGGCAAGATGCTGCTGCTTGGGAACTGCCTGCCCTACAGCGAGGATCCCGTTGCCCATCGCAAGAAGGAGCTGGAGAAGAGCAGTCTCGTGATGTGGGACCACCCGTCCGGGAAGGCCAAGGTGGACATCGTCGAGTTCTCGGACTTCGAGTGTCCGGCCTGCAAGGCGAAGTGGCCCGTCATCCGCGACACGCTCAAGAAGTACGGGGCCGAGATCCGGCACGGCATGTCCAACTTCCCGCTGACCAACATCCACCCGTGGTCGTTCCGCGCCGCCAGCGCGGCGTGGTGCGTCGCGAGCCAGGATCCCCTGATGCTGCTTCCGCTCAAGGAGCACTTCTACTCGCTGCAGGGACAGATGACGGTGTCGCAGGTGGGCTCGACGGCCGAGACCTTCGTTACCGACCACGACCTGGACGGGATGGCGTTCTCGAGCTGCTTCCTCGCCAAGCCGTCCCTCAACGCCGTCAACCATCAGCTGACCCTTGCTCAGGACCTGGGGATCAACGCGACGCCGACCTACTTCGTCAACGGCTGGGAGATCCAGCTGCCGGAGGAGAGCTGGTTCGAGCCGTTGGTGGGCCGCCTTGCCGCCGGCCAGGAGCCATAGGGGGATGGGGGCGGCGTTGAGCCGGCCTTGAGCCGATGACGGCGCGGCGACAGACGGCGCTCGCAGGTGGGCTGGTCGTCGCCGCAACCCTGATCCTCTACCTCCCGGTGCTGCGCCTGGAGCTCATGGGCGACGCGTACCAGATGGTGGCGTTCGCTCGCCGGTCCCTGCACCGCCCGGCCCTGCTGCTGGCGGCGCTCGACGGCTTCTTCCGTCCGCTCTCGAACTGGTCTCTGGCTCTGGACTGGTCTCTCTGGAGAACCGGTGCGGCCGGGTACCATGCCAGCAGCCTGGTCTACCACGCTGCGACCGTGGTGCTGGTGTTGGCGGCGGCGCGCCGGCTCGGCCTGCGGCCGCCGACCGCCGCCGGTGTGGCCTTCCTCTGGGCCTCGTCGCCGTGGGCCGAGGAGGCCGCGGTGTTTCTCTCCAGCCGCCACCAGACCTTCCTACTGGCATCGTGGCTGGGCTTGGTCCTGGCGTGGCCGGGCCCTGGGCGGACATGGACTTGGAGGAGGCGTCTGTTGGCGGTCATGGCCATTGCAGCAGCCGTCCTCAGCAAGGAGACGTGGGTCGTGACGCCGGCCCTGGTCCTCTGCCTCGGGCTCGCCGGGCAGAACCGGTTGACCAAGACCACAGTCCGGTGGACGCTCGGCACGACGGCGGCGGCGGCGATCTACGTGATGGCTCGCTTCGCGCTGTTTCCAGACCTGCGGGGGTACTACGCGGTCGACCCGGCGTTGCTCGCGAAGATCCCGCACGAGTTGGCCGTGTTCCTGCAGCTCGAACGGCTTCGACCCGATCACTTCACGATCACGGCCGCGAGTGTTCTTGCGCTCATCGCGACCGCGGCGCTGGCGGTGTGGGGATGGCGTCGCCGCAGCAGAGCGATCGTGGTGGGCTCGTTCTTCCTGCTGGCGCCAACGCTGCCGACCCTTCTCGTTCCGTTTCTGCCGCAGCGGTACCTCGCGGTCCCGTACGTCGGGTTTCTCCTCATGGTCGGAGCCGGTGCCGAGCACCTCGTGTCGGCGCTGCCGAAACGGCGACGGAGGCTCGCAGCTCTGACGATCGCGGCCGCGGCGCTCGGGCTGGCCGCGTCACAGGTGATCACGGTGCGCCACGATCTCGAGGATGACGAGTTCCTGTCGGGGTGGCACGGGCGCCTCCTTGCCGAGGCTCGTGAGGTCGTCGATCAGCTGCCGCGCGGACGACCGGTCGTTGTGGTCCGCGCCGACCGCTGGTCGCCTGAGCTCGAGCTCGTGCGGCGGCCTGCGGGCGTGGAGAAGCCGCAGTTCATCCGCGCCGAAGATCCCTACGGTCTGATCGATGCCGCGGCGCTGTTCGAGTGGGTCGACCCGCACCGGCACGAGGTGGTCAGGCGGTACGACGACTGGGAGCGCCGCTTTCAGGGGAGTCCCGGTGCCGTGCTGATTCACGTGCGGGGAGGCTTCCGTTGGGCCGAACGGGACACCGCGGACGTCGTCAGCGCCGCTCGGCGGTGGCGTCGGAGTGGGCTGCCCCTGCGCGTCATCCAAGTCGACCGGCAGTAGCCGGTATCCACGACTCACTCGGGGGGTCCACCGGTAGGGGTCCGTTCGGCATACCGATTGCATGACCAGAATGGTGGTGGCATGCATGAGGAGAGCTCGTTCTTCGGCTGTTGAGGTTGCACGGACCTGCGCCGAGTGCAGGCACTTCAACAACGACCCCGAGGCTCTTGAGAAGAGCTTTCCGGGGATTCTCGCATTGTCCTCGGCGTACGGCTCGACGCGTGGCCGTGCCGGGATCTGCGCCGTGCGAGCCACCTTTCAGGACCCGGAGACGGCGTGCGGCGACTTCGAAGCTCGGCCATCACGTTTCGAACATGTGGCTACGGACGTTACGAATGGGTGACGGCAGGTCGGAATCGAAACGCTCCCGGCAGTGGAATCTGTCGATGCCGGAGGGCGGAAGCGGCTGGCCCGGACCTGCGGGAGGGTGGAGGTAGAGGATGGCGGAACCTGCAGGCCGTCTTGACGGATCGGCCCTCGGCATCCCCGGCGAGATCCGGCACGAGCCCGAGCGGCTGCAGTGGTTGGCCGACGACCTGCTCGAGCGGTGCCGGGGCGAAGGGCCCGCGAACTGCGTCGGGCGTTGTCCCCTGCACGTCGATGCCCGTGGCTACGTCCAGCTCGCCCGTGAGGGCCGGTTCCAAGACGCGCTGCGCCTGGTGCGGGAGCAACTGCCCTTTCCGGGCGTTCTCGGGTACGTCTGCGCCCATCCGTGCGAGCTCCACTGCAAGCGAATCGACGAGGACGAGGCGGTTCGAATCCGAGATATCAAGAGGTTCCTGGCCGAGTGGGAGCCCGGAGATCCGCAGCACATGGTGGATTGCGCAGCCGACCGCGGGCAGCAGGTGGCCGTGGTTGGCGCCGGCCCCGCCGGTCTGCTCGCCGCGTACGACCTGCGTAGGAAAGGTTACGGCGTCACGATTTTCGAGCGTGACGGGGAGATCGGGGGCTGTCTGGTCTCGAAGATCCCGGAGTGGCGGCTGCCGAGGACCGTAGTCGAGCGCGACCTCTCTGTCATCGAGGCGGTCGGTATCGAGGTGCGGACCGGGGTCGAGGTCGGACTTGACGTCACCCTCGAGGAGCTGCGCCGTGAGTTCGCTGCGGTGCTGCTGCTGGTCGGGTTCGCCGGTGCGCGGGCGATGATGCGCCGGGGCGATCAGGGCGTCGGTCCGCGCGGGACGCTGGAGGTGGATCCGCTGACTTGCGAGACCCCGCTGGAGGGCGTGTTCGCCGGAGGCGATGCCGTCAGCGGACCGGCAACCGTGGTCTACGCCATGGCGCTGGGACGGCGGGCGGCGGAGTCCGCGGATCGGTACTTGAACGGGAGGGACCTCCGGGAAGACCGTGAGCAGCCGCTGCCGGGCCGGCTTCTGTGGACGCTCGAGGTGACCGAGGAGGAACGCAAGCGGCGCGAGCGGACGCCGATGATGCTGGTCCCTGCGAACCCTCCGATGATCGAGGAGGAGGTTCTGGAGGAGGCGGCCCGCTGCCTCGACTGCGAGTGCGGGCTGTGCGTCAAGGACTGCGAGTTTCTCGCCAAGCACTGCAGCTCGCCCAAGGAGCTGGCACGACGGATCAAGGCTGGCGTCACTCCGTCCGAGACGCTCGAGATGGCCTACTCATGCAACGTCTGCTCCCTGTGTGCCGCCGTCTGCCCGGAGGATCTCGACACCGGGCGCCTGCTGCTCGAAGCCAGGCGACAGGCGGTGGAAGAGGGCGTTGGCCCGCTCCCCGTCCACAAGGGAATCGTCGGCTACTGGAAGGCCGGGGTCGGATCGATGTTCACGCTGGCGATGGCCGAGCCGGGCCGGAGGAGCTCGAAGCGGCTGTTCTTCACCGGCTGTGCCCTGCCCGCGGTCGCACCGCGGCACACCATCGCCGTCTATGACGAGCTCAGGCGGAGCTACCCCGGCACCGGCGTACTCATGTACTGCTGCGGCGCGCCCGTCGAGCTGCTCGGGATGGAGAAGGAGTTCGAGGAGACCCGCCGGGGGATCCTGGAGGCGGCCGAGAGCATCGGTGCGGAGGAGCTGGTGGCTGCCTGCCCCGACTGCACCCATACCTTGAAGGAGCGCTTTCCCGAGCTCGCGGTGACGACGGTTTGGGAGCTGCTGGCCGACGCCTGGGAGCCTCCGAGACGTCGGGAGGGTGTGGTGGTCTCGGTTCACGACTCGTGCAAGGCGCGCCACGAGCCCGGGCTCCACCAGGCGGTTCGCACGCTGATCGAGGCGGGTGGCGGCACGGTAGAGGACATCGAGTACAACCGCGAGCTGGCGCGGTGCTGCGGATTCGGAGGCATGATTTACCCGGTGGATCCGGAGCTCTCGCAGACCGTCACCCGACGGCGGGCGGGCGAGACTGCTCAGCCGCAGGTGACCTACTGCGCCGGTTGTCGCTCGGCGCTCGCCAGCATAGGCAAGCCCTCGATCCATATCCTGGACTTCCTGCTCGAGAAGGACTGGAGCTCGAGGGCCTCCGCCAAGCCCACCGGGACAATCGCCCGCTACTGGAACCGGCTGCGGACGAAGTGGGCGTTCAAGAGGCTGCGGCCCCTCGGGGTCGAGTGAGGGGTATGACGATGACGGCAAAGGTGCCGATCACGGTCAACGGTGAGCAGTTCGAGGCCAGTTCCGGTACCTCGATCCTCGAGCTTCTGCGCGGGCTCGGGATCCACGTGCCGACGCTCTGTCACGACGACCGCCTGACCCCCTACGGCGGCTGCCGCCTATGCCTGGTCGAGAGACGCGACGGACGCGGCGGCCTGTTGCCGGCCTGCTCGACCCCCGTCCAGCGGGGCATGGTCATCGAGACCGACACGACGGAGGTCATCGAGGCGCGCCGGCGGCAGCTCCAGCTGCTCGTGCTCGACCACAGGATGGAGTGCCCGGTGTGCGAGAAGAACGGGGACTGCCGGCTACAGGATCTCGTGTTCGAGTACGGGGTCTCCGATCAGGTGCTGCCCTTCGAACGGCGTCGGGTGCCGCTCGACGACCGCTCGCCGGTGATCGTCCGCGACCCGGAGAAGTGCATTCTGTGCGGCCTTTGCGTGCGTCTGTGTGACGAGGTGCAGGGTGTGGCGGAGGTCGGTATCGTCAACCGCGGCCTCGAAGCCCGGGTCGCGACCCTTCTCGATCGACCGCTGGACTGTGAGTTCTGCGGCCAGTGCGTCAACTCATGCCCGGTTGGAGCGCTGTCGGCGAGGCCCTATCACAGCGAGGTTCCCGCGTGGCTGCGGACGCGAGCGACCACCACATGCTCGCTGTGCAGCTGCGGCTGCCAGGTCACCGTGGAGACCCACGACGGCGCCGTCCAGCGGGTGACCTCCAACATCGAAGCAGCACCCAACTACGGGAAGCTGTGCGCGAAGGGGTGGCTGGGATGGGACGCCCTTTCCAGTCCGCAGCGCCTGACCGTGCCGCTGGTGCGGCGGGACGGCCGTCTGGTCGACGCCACCTGGGACGAAGCGCTGGGCGAGGTTGAGCGTGCGATGGCCGAGGCTCGAGCTTCGGGGCAGGCCGTGGTCGCGGTCGGCAGCTCCCGGCTCGCCTGCGAGGACGCTTACCTCCTGCAACGGCTGGTGCGTGCCGGCCTCGCTTCGCCGCACGTCGGCGTCGGGCCGGTGGGTGGCGTCGAGGCACTGGTGGAGGGGATGGGTCGTGGCCTCGGAGTAGCACGATCGACGGCCACGTTCGGGGACCTGCGGGAGGCAGATCTGGTGCTGGTGCTGCGGGCCGACCCCACGCGAACCCACCCGCTCGTGAAGAACGAGCTGGTGCAGGGGGCACGGCAGCGGGGAAGGGACTTCATTCTCGTACACGACCTGTCCGGCGGTCTGGAACGCCACGCCGCGATGTTCCTGTCGCCCGTGGTCGGTACCGAAGATGTGGTGATGCGAGCTGTCGCCGCTTGGATTGCCGAGCATTCCGGTCGTTCTCAGGGCGACCTGGCGGCCGGGCTGTCGGACTGGACCCCGAGCATCCGCGCGTACGGCCTGGAGGTCGCGTCACGGCTGACGGGCGTGGCACCGGAGCAGATCGAGGCGCTCGCCGAGAGACTATTGGCGGCGAAGGCCCCGATGGCCGTCGTGGTGACCGGCCTGGGCATTCCGGGCGACGAGACACAGGTAACCCGCGCAGCGATTGAGCTGCTGTCGCTTCTGGGCGGCGGTAATGGCGCCGTGCCGAAGGTCATGGTCCTCGGTGAGAAGGCCAACGTCCAGGGCGTGCTCAATGTCGGCCTGCACCCGGACCTGCTGCCGGGCGGCCGCCGAGCGGGGGATTCCCAGGCGGCTGCTGCGCTCGAGGCGACGTGGGGTGTCTCGGCGGCCGCGGGACCCGGCTGGTCCCCGGCCGACGTGCGCGAGCACACGGCGGCCGGCGAGACCGAGCTTCTTTACCTGGTGGGTGAGGACCCGGTGGGCTCCTGGCCGAGGCGGCTTGGGGGTCGCGCGATGGTGCGGGGCGCGAGGTTCGTGGTCGTGCAAGGGGGGTTCCTGACCGAGAGCGCTCGGATGGCCGACGTCGTGCTGCCAGTTGCTATTCTCGGTGAGAGGGAGGGGACAGTGGTCGGGGCCGACGGCTGTCCGCGCCGCCTCACCCCGGTGCTGCAACCGCCGGCGGGCCTGCCCCAAGACGGTTCCATCTTCGCCGAGCTGGGAAGGCGGCTGGGTGTCGAGCTGCCGTCCGGACAGAGGCTGGTGGACGAGGTGGGCGCGGCGCTGGCCGACGCCGAGGGCCAGCCCGCCGTGCGGCTGGCGGCAGTGCCGCCGCCGGCTGGCGGCCCGCCACCAACGGGAATGCTCCTCGACGCGTCACCCCGCCTGTTCCACAGCGGGCTGGTGACCGGATTCAGCCCGACGCTCCAGGAGCTGGCCCCGACCGTCGCCCTCCACCTGGCGCCGTCCGATGCCGAGGCAATAGGCGTTCACAACGGCGAGCGCGTGTGCGTCAGGGCCGGGGGCAGGGAGATCCTGCTTCGCGCCCGCCTGGACCGGCGGGTGAGACCGGGGAGACCGGTGGCGCAGTGGTACGGCGGCGAGGATGCAGCGGCCCGTCTCGTGGAGAGCTCGGCCGAGCCGACGGTGGTCGAGATCCGGAGGTCGAAATGAACGAGCGTACGGGGGTGGAAGAGCGGCAGCGCACAACGGGCGAGTTGCCGGGCTTCTTCGGGACCCACGAACCGCTTCCGGCCGACGAGATCCGTCCGGAGGTGTGGGACCTGATCGACCAGTGGGTTGCCGCGCACCCCGGCGGACGGGAGCGGCTGATTCCGCTGTTGCACAGGGTGCAGGAGGAGATCGGCTACCTTCCGTTTCCGGTCCAGGAGTACGTCGCCCAGCAGCTCGCTCTGTCGCCGATCGAGGTCTACGGCGTGGTCAGCTTCTACCACTTCTTTACCACCAACCCCCGCGGTCGGTATCAGCTCAAGGTGTGTATGGGAACCGCTTGCTTCGTTCGGCAGGGACAGCGCGTGCTGGAGGCGATCGAGAGCCTGCTCGCGATCGGGATTGGTGATGTCACTGAGGACCGACTCTTCAGTCTCGAGCAGGTGCGCTGCATCGGTGCCTGCGGCCTCGCTCCGGCCATGATGGTGAACGATGAGGTGCACGGTCACCTGACTGCCACCGAGGTGCGGAAGCTGGTTCGGAAGTTGCGGGCACGGGCGCGGCGAGAGAGCGCCGCGTCAGCGGAGGAGGAGGCCAGTGGCGACGAACCTGCCTGACTCGGCGATCCCCAACCCGCTCACGAGGACGGACCTGGCGGCCATTCGCAACGCCCTGTCGACGCAGCTCGCGACGCGGCTCGAGAGCCGTCGTGGAGAGACTCCGGTCCGGCGCGAGGTGCTGGTGTGCGCTGGTGGCGCCTGTGTTTCTTGCCATGCCGACTCTGTCGCGCAGGCCCTGCGCGACGAGGTTGCCGGCGCAGGGCTCCAGGATGCCGTGAGAGTGGTCGAGGTGGGTTGCATGGGGCTGTGCGACGCCGGTCCCCTGGCCCTTGTGGTGCCGGACGGTGTGTATTACCCGATGCTCGATCCAGAAAAGGTGCAGCGCGTCGTCTCCGAGCATCTGGCCGGCAACACCCCTGTGGCCGATCTCGAGCTTGCCTGGGAGACGCCCGAGGGCAAGCTCTTGCACAGCAGAGAGGTTCCGTTCTTCGCGCGGCAGCAGAAGATCGCGCTGCGCAACTGCGGCGTGATCGATCCCGCGAGCATCGAGGAGTACATCGCAGCCGACGGCTACCGTGCCCTGGAGCAGGTGCTGTTCGAGCTCGAGCCGGACGAAGTACTGACGGTGATCAAGCGGAGCGGCTTGCGCGGCCGCGGCGGCGCCGGCTTTCCTGCCGGCCTGAAGTGGCAGTTCGTCCGCGAAGCGGTGGGCGACGTGAAGTACGTTGTCTGCAACGCCGACGAGGGCGATCCCGGCGCGTTCATGGACCGCAGCATCCTCGAGGGAGACCCGCTCTCCGTCATCGAGGCGATGACGATAGCGGGCCGTGTCATCGGCTCGCGTCAGGGCTACATCTATGTCAGGGCCGAGTACCCTCTCGCGATCGAACGACTCGAGGGCGCGATCGAGAACGCGTGGCGCTGCGGCCTGCTGGGGCCCGATATCCTGGGCTCCGGGCACACCTTCGAGGTCGAGATTCGGATCGGGGCCGGAGCCTTCGTGTGCGGCGAGGAAACGGCCCTCATGCGGTCGATCGAAGGACAGCGTGGTACACCGCGACCGCGGCCGCCGTTCCCCGCTCAGCGTGGGCTGTGGAACCGGCCGACCTTGCTCAACAACGTCGAGACATGGGCCAACGTGCCTCCGATTCTGCTCCGAGGCGCCGACTGGTACGCCGGCATCGGCACCCAGCGAAGCAAGGGAACCAAGGTGTTCGCCCTTGCGGGGGCGGTTCGCAACACCGGGCTGGTCGAGGTGCCGATGGGTGTCTCGCTGGCTGAGGTGGTGGAGGAGATCGGCGGCGGGATGCGCTCGGGGCTACCGTTCAAGGCGGCGCAGTCGGGCGGTCCATCCGGGGGCTGCATACCGGCGTCGGCCGCCGATACCCCGATCGACTACGAGTCGCTGCAGGAGCTGGGTGCCATCATGGGCTCGGGGGGCCTCATCGTCATGGATTCCTCCACCTGCATGGTGGAGCTGGCGCGCTTCTTCCTCGAGTTCGTGGTCGACGAGTCATGCGGTAAGTGTCCTCCCTGTCGCATCGGCACCAGGGTGATGCTGAATACTCTGGAGGAGATCACCGCCGGCCGGGGACGGCTCGAGGATCTCGATCTCCTGGAGTCGATGGCCGCTCACATCAAGGGAACCGCGCTCTGCGGCCTCGGACAAACCGGGCCGAACCCCGTCCTGTCGACGTTGCGCCACTTCCGCGAGGAGTACGAGGCCCACGTAGTCGATCGTCGTTGTCCCGCGGGCCAGTGCAAGGCGTTGCTGACATACTCGATCAGTGAGGAGCTGTGCAACGGCTGCGGACTGTGCGCCAAGGCCTGTCCATCGGATGCCATCTCGGGTACGATCAAGCATGTGCACTCCGTGAACCAGGAGCTGTGCATCCACTGTGGCTCATGCCTCACCGCATGTCCAACAGGGGCGCTGGTCGGACACTAGGAGGTCCCATGGACGAGAGGAAGACAGTCCTCCTGATCGACGACGACGAGGTTTTCGTGGACGCGGTGTCAGCGGTACTGGAAACCCGCTACCGCATCTCGACAGCGGGCAACGGAACGGAGGGGTTGGCTCGGGTCCACGAGGCAGCGCCGGATCTGATCGTTCTCGACGTGATGATGGACCACCTCTCGGAAGGCTTCGACGTGGCGCGCACGTTGCGCACGGATCCGGCGACCGCCGCCATCCCGATCATCATGCTCACCGGTGTGGACCAGGTCTACAACGTGAGGATGGAGGTCGACGAGTCGTGGGTGCCGTGCGACCGCTACCTTGAGAAGCCCGTCTCCCCCGAGGAGCTCCTGGCCCACGTTGCCGAGCTGATCGGGAAGTAGCCGTTGGCCGAGTCCCGGTTCGCCTTCATCTTCGCTCCGGAGCTGCGGGAGCGCCTGCTGTGGTTTATCAAGCTGCGCTGGCTTGCGGTTGCGGGCCTGGTGGCCGCCTCGATGGTGGGGCCACGGATCGGCATGCAATCGGTGTGGCCGAGCCTGTTCCTGGTGGCACTCTTCGTGGCCGGCTACAACCTGTTCTTCCTCAACGTCTTTCGAGTAGCGGAGGAGCACGGCCAACCTTACGGGAACCTCCGCAGCTGCGCCATCCGGCAGATGGTCATGGACCTCCTGTCGCTGGTCGTGACCGTTCACTTCAGCGGAGGCTTGCAGAGCCCGTTGCTCCCGGTGTTCGCATTTCACATGGCGATCGGGACCATCATGATCGCGACCCGAATCATGTATGTCCTGGCCGCAGCAACGTCTCTCGGTCTTCTCGGGCTGTACATGGCGGAGGGCAAGGGGCTACTCGCCGTCCATCCCGTCGATCCTACTCGCGGCATGTGCGGCCGCGCCTGCGACCTCAATCTCGTGGCCCTGACGGTGGCTCTGTTCGGGATCGTGTACCTCACGGACTCGGTGACCAGTCGCTTCAAGAAGCGGAACATCGAGCTCTACCGGACAACCGGCAAGCTGCAGGAGCGCACCACCGAGCTCCAGTGCCTGCTCGATGAGATCGCAGAGCTCGAGCAGCGCAAGTCGCACTACATGCGGATCTCGGCACACCAGCTCCGGTCGCCGCTGGGAACTGTCCAGACGACGCTGTCTGTGCTGGCGAAGGGCTACGTCGACCCTGCCTCCGAACGCGGGCGCCGCCTGCTCGCCGGTGCCATCGAGCGGGTCGACGGCCTGTTGGCGATCGTCAACGACCTGCTCGAGCTGGCGAAGATTCGGGAGGGCCGCGGCCGCGCCCCGTGGAGCCAGTCCATCAACGTCAATCAGCTGCTGGCCGATATCATGGACGCCCTGGAGCCGTTGGCAGCGCAACAGAGCGTCGAGCTGGTGCCGGATTTTGAAGGCGTGTCCATCCTTGAGTGGGGTATTCCTCCCGACCTCGTTAACGCCTTCGAGAACTTGGTCCAAAACGCGATCAAGTACTCCCATCAGGGCGGCGTGGTCACGGTTCGCTTGCGGGCGACGGAGACCTCGGCCAGAGTCCAGGTGGTCGATCGTGGCATCGGGATCCCGGAAGCGTTCCGCGACCAGGTCCTCCTCGAGTTTGTCCGCGCGCCGAACGCCAAGCGTCATGCACCCGAGGGAACGGGTCTCGGTCTTGCCATCGTGCGCGAGGTCTTCGAGGCACATGGCGGTAGCGTAAACGTGGAAAGCGAAGAGGGTGCGGGAAGCACGTTCACGGTGGAGCTCCCTCTCCACTTCACGCCACCGGAGGCGAGGAAGTCGTTACAGTTGGGTAACGGGAGCGGTTACCGACCGCAGACGGAGCGGGCAGGCGGGCGCCCGGAATAACTCCTCATAGGATTCAACTAACTCATTCAACGCGCGTTATGACTCGCTAGCCGGTGGTACGCAGATTGCACATCTTCCCTTTGCCGGAACGGCTGAATGAGCGTGTATGCAAAAGGAGGAAGGTATGTTCCAGCAACGATTCAGCAGGTGGTCGATCGTCGTGATCTTGGCCCTCGTGATCGGTGTCGCGGCGCCGCTGCTGGCGGGCAACAACTACAAGGGGTTCGAGCGTGGCGAGGCGCTGATCTCGGTCCAGCAGCTCAAGTCGATGATCGACGCCAAGGATCCCAAGCTGGTGGTCCTGGCCGTTGCCAAGAGTACGGACTATATGCTCGGGCACATCCCCGGTGCGGTCCACATCTGGCGGGGCGACTACGAGCCCAAAGAGGGTGCAGAGTTCCCGTACGAGGGAATGGCTCTCGACAAGGACGCCTTCCAGGCGTTTGCCCGCGACCTCGGCATCGACAACGATTCCAAGGTGGTCATCTACGATCACAAGTACGACTCGACGCGCGTGTGGTGGATGTTCTACCTGTACGGCAAGAAGGACTGCCAGGTTCTCGACGGCGGCTTCCAGGCGTGGAAGGCAGCCGGCTACGATGTCGACCACCTGCCGGCCAGGGCTGCCAAGGAGGGGAACTTCGTGGCGGCTGATGAGCTCCCGGGGTGGACCGTCGGCTTGGACGAGATCTGGAGAGCCAAGACCTCTCCCGAGTACCAGCTGTGGGACACCCGCGGCGGCAAGGAGTGGAAGGGCGAGCAGCTCAAGAAGGGTGCCTACGCCAAGGGTCGCATCCCGTGGGCCAAGCATCTGAACTGGCCGGCGTTCAAGCAGCCGGTCGCCGAGGGCGAGCAGCCGACCGCGTGGAAGGACGCCGCCGAGACCCAGCAGGTCATCGACAAGATGGGCATGGACAAGAACAAGCACCAGATCTTCTACTGCCAGTCCGGCGTCCGGACCACCACGGAGATCTTCTCGCTGTACCTGATGGGCTGGGACGTGTCCCACCTCCACAACTACGACGGCTCGTGGATCGAGTGGAGCTACTACAACAAGGCGTACCCGAGCGCCATCCTGTGCGAGGACTGCAAGTAAGTCGGCCCGCGATACCAAGGGAATGCGGGCCGGGTTTGTTCCCGGCCCGCATCGTTTCTCGTCGGCCAGGTACCGCCGCCAGGCCATCCCGGAGGGAGCACAGAGTATGAGCGAAGAAGGAAACGACACGGCACGAAGCGGCAAGCCTTGGATCAAGCTGGTGGCGGTGGTGGCCGCCATCGTGGTGCTGATCCTGATCGCCAACCACTTCGGCGTCTTCGACCTCCTCAAGGAAGGGACGCTCAAGGAGCGTGTGCTGAGGCTGGATGCCTTCTTTCACGGAATGGGCCCGTGGGCGCCCGTAGCGCTGATCGCGATCTGGATCATCGCCTGCGTGCTGCTGCTGCCGGGTCTACCGATGTCGATCGTGAGCGGCCTCATTTTCGGCGCGGTCTGGGGCTCGGTGTGGACCACTGTGGGCGCCAACCTGGGCGCGATCCTCGCCTTCCTCATCGGCCGCTACGCCGCCCGCGACATGGTGGCCGGATGGGTGGAGAAGAACGCCGCCCTGAAGAAGATCGACGAGGGTGTCCGGAGACAGGGTTGGCGGATGCTGATGATCACACGCTTGGTGCCGCTGTTTCCCTTCAACGTTCAGAACTACGTCTACGGCCTGACCGACATCCCGCTACGGACGTACGTGCTGGTGACCTTCCCGTGCATGATCCCGGCGACGATCGCGTTCAACTTCGCGGCCGGCTCAGCCCGCGAGGTGATCCTCTCCGGGGGGCAGCCGGAGGCGGTCAAGAAGACGATCCTGTACCTGGCGATTGCCGCCGTGTTCTTTGTCCTGCTGTCCCTCATTCCGGGGTGGGTGAAGAAGCGCTACGCCAAGGACGAGCTCATTCAGAGCTCGTAGAGGTCCGTTACCTCCTCGTAACATCCCGCCCCGAGGCTGCGGTCTGTGGGCGGGGAGCCGACTCGTCAGGAAGCGAAGGGCACTCAGCAACGGCTGGATGCGGTGCCACTTGCGTGGAAGCCGGTGAAGCCCGGCGGGGGGGCTGGCGCCAACGGCGAGGCGGCACGATACTTGCTCGATTGCAGGCCGGTGTCCGGACACGTGCCGGACCGGGGAGGCTCCATGGTGGGAATCGGGTTGCTCGTGTTCGTTTGGGTCGCTGTCATTGCTTTCGTCCTGGGATGTGTGCTCAAGGGGCTTCACTATGCGCTGACTCCGATGCACCTGAGGTGGGATCTGTACCCGGTGGCTCACGAACCGCGCCGAGACCACGGCGGGTCGTATCTGGAAGAGAAGGACTGGTGGACCCACAAGCGGCGCACGAGCCTGGCCGCAGAGGTGGGAGTCATGGGGGAGGAGATCGTCCTCCTCAAAGGCGTGTGGCAGCACAACCGCAGCCTGTGGTGGGGATCGTTGCCGTTTCACTGGGGGCTGTACCTGCTCGTCGTGACCACAGCGGGCCTGGTGGTCCAGGGTCTGGGTTGGTCGCCGCCGGTTCTGACCAGCGTACTGCCGTGGGTCGCGGGCGTGGGCGGTTTCCTGTTGCTGCTGGGCTCTGCAGTGCTCCTGATCGAGAGGTCCTCGAGCCCGAAGCTGAGGCCGTACACGACCCCGCTCGACCGTCTCAACCTGCTCCTGTTGCTGGCGTTCGGGGCGGCAAGCATGGCGGTGGTCCTGGCCGGCGGTTTCGGTGGAGCCGGCGCCGCAGTCACCTCCATCCTGCGCTTCAGGGCGCCCGAGGTCACTTTCCTGCTCGGAGCACAGATGGCGCTTGGGGCGCTGTTCGTCCTCTACATGCCGTACACCAGGATGGCGCACTTCTTCGCCAAGTACTTCACCTACCACAAGGTGCGGTGGGATGACCGGCCGTACGTGGCCGGTGGGCCATTCTCCTCGCGCCTGGAGGCCGCACTCGAGTACGGCATGGACTGGTCGGCGCCGCACATCCAGAGCGGCCACAGCTGGCGTGATGTCGTGACCCACATCCCGCAGCAGGATGAGAAGGGGGGGCAGTAATGGAAAGACCGAGGATCGCATCTCAGGGAGACCTCGTCCGCTTCCTGGACCAGAACGAGGGCATCGACCCGGCACGCCTGGTGCCGCTGCCGTACCCGTACGAGGACTGGGTGGATGAGCCGATCAAGGAGATCACCGAGGACCAGCGCACAAGGATCGAGGTTGGTCCGGACGGAGTGTGCGGCGCCCAGATTCCGGTGCCGCAGTCCGAGGAGGAGAAGGAGCGACTGGTTGCCAGCTTTCTCGAGGGCCTGCGCAAGCTCCTGACCAAGGAGAACAACTGGACCTTCCTGCAGCCACTCCTCCTGTCGATGGAGAACTGCGTCAAGTGCCAGACCTGCGCCGAGGCGTGCCCGATCTACACCGGCTCCGGGCACATGGAGATGTACCGCCCGACCTTCCGTGCCGAGGTGCTGCGCAAGATTGTCGACCGCTACATCAAGCCCGGCGGCAAGCTGTTTCCGAAGCTGCGCGGCAACGACATCGAGCTTGATTGGGAGACCCTGGTCAAGCTTGCAGAGCTGTCGTACCGCTGCACCCTGTGCCGTCGTTGCGCCCAGCAGTGTCCGGTGGGAGTCGACAACGGCCTGCTGACCAGAGAGATCCGCAAGCTGTTCAGTCAGGAGCTGGGGATCGCGATGCCGGAGCTTCACCAGGTGGGAACGGTCAAGCAGCTGACCGTCGGCTCGTCGACTGGTCTCAACCCGGCCGGTCTGATGGACATCATGGAGTTCGCCGAGGAGGATATCACCGACAAGACCGGTCTCGAGATCAAGATTCCGTTCGACGTCGAAGGCGCCGAGTACCTCGTGCTCCACAACGCCGGCGAGTTCCTGTCATGGCCGGAGAATCTGCAGGCCTTCGCGATCATCCTGGAGGCGGCGGGGATCTCATGGACGCTGTCCTCCGAGCTGGTGGGCTACGACTCGGTCAACTACGGCCTCTTTTACGACGACATCCAGTACTCGCGGATCGCCCTCAAGCACTATGAGATTGCCAAGAAGCTCGGGGTGAAGAAGATCATGATGGGCGAGTGCGGCCACGCTCACAAGGCGACGATGGCGGTCGCCGACCGGCTCATTCCAGACTCGCTGAGAGTGCGCGCCGAAAGCTGCCTGGTTGCGCTCGAGGACCTGGTCACGAGCGACAGGCTGCGGCTGGATCCGTCGCGCAACGACTTCCCGGTGACCCTGCACGACCCGTGCAACATCACCCGGTCGATGGGCATCATCCAGCCGCAGCGCAACATCCTGGCCAAGATCGCGCCGCGCTTCCGCGAGATGGAGCCGCACGGAGTCGACAACTTCTGCTGCGGAGGCGGGTCAGGGTTTGCCGTCTGCCAGTCCCTCAACTTTCCCGACTGGCGGACCCGGGTCTCGGGACGGGTCAAGTTCAAGCAGATTCTGGAGGCCTTTGCGGATAGCATCGAGCCCGAGACGCACAAGTACGTTTGCGCCCCCTGTTCCAACTGCAAGGGGCAGATGAGGGATCTCCTGACCTACTACGACGCCTGGGAGCGGTGCGGCATCATGTACGGGGGCCTTGTCGAGCTCATCGTCAACGCGATGGCCGACATTCCAGAAGGCTTCCTGGAGTGGGAGTTCCATTAGAGGTCCGTCCGGAAGCCCCGATTCGTCTGCGATCCGTGATACGGGATCATCTCTGCGTTTTTCGCTTGTCGCACGCCTCCAACGTACCTGCTGGTACGCCTGCGGCGTGCTCTGGCACGAGAAAACGCAGATCTGACGCCCGTCTCACGGATCTCGCTGCGAATCGTGTTTCCGACCGGACCTCCAGCCCAAACTGATTGCCGGTGAAGTGCGCGTGCGACCTGAGGGCTGAGTGAGGGAGGACGACCAGTGTGTCACCGCTCTCGCGACGATCGCGGACGCCTGACCCGGGCCCCAAGCTCCAGAGGTGGTCCGGCGCGAGAGAATGCAATTCTAACGTCCGTCTCGCGACTCTGGCTGTGAATCGGGCCTGGGGCCGGACCTTTACGAAATGAAAACAGCGTGCCCCCTCGAGGAGAGCCGGGGTACAGCCCAAGGACCGGGATACAACCTGCAGCTAGCCGCTGGCGGTCGTTACGGTGGCGTTACGGGGGCCCGGGAGTCCGGGTCCATGGCTGCTGGGTAGACTGACTTGCCTCGGTCAAGCTTATTTACACCAACGGTTTGAGCTTGTAGGTTACGGTCGCGTAACAGGTTAGGCGATCCCACACGGAGAGGCGCGTAGAGCAATGACCTAAGCATCAAATTTTTCAGGCATTTCCATGTTCTTTTGGGGCGCAGTGGACTGGCACATGGGTTGCAGTCTGCTTGGCGGATAGGAGTGGAAGGCGCCGGGGGAGAAGGAGGAGAACATGGGAAAGGCGTTGGAAAAGCTCTGGAAGACGGAGGACTGGTGGGCGGTGTGGCTCGGCCTCGGCCTGATGGTGCTTGCGCTCCTCACCTATGCGTTCGGCGCAACCATCAAAGGGTGGGCGGTGACCCCTGGGAAGTGGGCCAATCTCTCCCAGCTGGGCGCTGACTTCTCCAAGCACATCGGTGGAGTGGCCGTGGTCTTCCTCGTTTTCGGGGTCGTGTTCACGATCTCGATGAAGATCATGGGCCGCAAGCTTTCGGAGTTCATTCCCGGCTACATCATTCTCTTCGTCGGCTCGCTGATCGTCTTCTACCTCGCGGGCTGGGAGGTGATGAAGCGCTACGATCTGGGCGCACCGCTGCTGGCGCTCATCATCGGCCTCATCATCGGGAACATCATCAAGGTGCCAGAGTGGTTCAAGACCTCACTGCGCACCGAGTACTACATCAAGACCGGGATCGTCCTGCTCGGCGCCACGCTGCCGCTGACCCTCATCTTCTCGGCTGGGCCGATCGCCTTCGTGCAGGCCACGATCGTCGCCGTCACGACATGGCTCGTGATCTTCATTGTGGCGACCAAACTGTTCAAGCTGGATCCGCGTTTCGGTGCCGTGCTCGGTGCCGGCGGCGCGGTCTGCGGCGTCTCGGCCTCGATCGCCGTGGGTGGCTCGGTGCGCGCGGACAAGGACCACATTGCCATCGGCATCGGCGTGGTCTCCATCTGGGCCATCGTGATGATCTTCACGTTGACGTTCGTCTGCAAGGCAATGGTGCCGCACACCATCACTCCCGGTGAGGCCGGCGCCTGGGTCGGCACCTCCGAGTTCGCCGACGCAGCCGGGTTCGCCGTGGTCGCCGAGCTCGCCACCAAGTTCGGCGACTCGCCGATCAACACCTTCACCCTGATGAAGGTCATCGGGCGCGACATCTGGATCGGTATCTGGTGCCTGATCCTGTCAGTGGTCTCCGTGATGTTCTGGGAGCGCAACGCAGAGGGGGATCGCCAGACCGTCGGAGCTGGGGTCATCTGGGAGAGGTTCCCGAAGTTCGTTCTCGGGTTCTTTGCGGCGTCGGTGATCATGAGCGTGGTCTCCGCTGCGCCGCCATCGGGCCACATGGGCGTCGCCAAGGTGGACGGCACCTTCTCGTCCAAGGCCGGCAAGGCGAAGTACAGCGCGGACTTCTCGACCTACGCCGTGCCGGAGGCGCTGGCCAACAAATTCCAGTACCAGGCCGACAAGGGGACAATCACGTTCGCGGGCGGCATGTCGATAAAAGAGTTCAATCTCCTCCGGGGCGCCGCAACCACAGAGAGCCAACGGTGGGCGCTGACCCAGTTGAGGTACAAGTCGGACTGGTACGAGAGCGAGCTCAACCCCAAAGTCATCGCACCGATCAAGAAGCTGCGGTCTTGGGCGTTCGTGCTGTGCTTCCTGTGCATCGGGTTGTCGACGCGGTTTGCCGAGCTCGCACATTTCGGGCTCAAGCCGTTCTGGGCGTTCACGATCGGGGTGCTGGTCAACGTGCCCCTCGGTTATTTCCTGTCAACAGTAGTCTTTTCAGGCTATTGGTCCAAGATCTGATCTGGGAAAGGAGTTGCCATGAGTGAGAAGTTGAGATCAACCCCCCTGCTTGACGAGCTCGAGAAAGGGCCATGGCCGAGCTTCGTCAAGGAGATCAAGAAGAGTGCGGAGACGAACACCATGGCCGAAGGCACGCTCGGTCAGCTCGAGCGTTCATACATGGACAAGATCAGCCACTGGAAGCACGGTGGTCTGGTCGGCGTCATGGGCTACGGCGGCGGCGTGATCGGCCGGTACTCGGATCTGCCCGAGGAGTTCCCGGAGGTTGCCGCCTTCCACACCTACCGTGTGAACCAGCCCTCGGGGTGGTTTTACACCTCGGACGTGCTGCGCACTCTGTGCGACATCTGGGAGCGCCACGGCTCCGGCTTGACCAACATGCACGGATCGACCGGTGACATCATCTTCCTCGGGTCTACGACCGAGGCGCTCGAACCATGCTTCGCGGACCTGACCGCGAACGGCTTTGACCTCGGTGGCTCGGGTTCGGACGTGCGAACGCCGAGCTGCTGCGTCGGTCCCGCGCGCTGCGAGTGGGCCTGCTACGACACCCTGGACGCCTGCAACGACATCACGCACTCTTACCAGGACGAGCTGCACCGGCCGGCGTTCCCGTACAAGTACAAGTTCAAGTTTGCCGGCTGCCCCAATGATTGCGTGGCGTCGGTCGCACGGTCGGACATGTCGATCATCGGCACCTGGAAGGACGACATCCAGGTCGACCAGGCCAAGGTTCAGGAGTACGCGGCCAACGGCGTTGACATCGAAGCCGAGATCTGCCGGCTGTGCCCCACCAAGTGCATCAAGTGGGACGGCAAGAGCCTCGACATCGACAACGCCGAGTGCGTCAAGTGCATGCACTGCATCAACGTGATGCCCAAGGCCTTGAGGCCGGGCAAGGAGCGGGGCGCGACGATCCTGATCGGCGCCAAGGCCCCAATCATTGGTGGCGCCCTGCTGTCGGCCGTGTTCGTGCCGTTCCTGGAGATGGAGCCACCGTACGAGGACCTGAAGGAGCTCGCCGAGGCGATCTGGGACTTCTGGGGTGAGTACGGCAAGAACCGCGAGCGCGTTGGTGAGTTCATCCAGCGCGTCGGGCTCGGGAACTTCCTCGACGAGATCGGGCTCGAGCCGGTCCCGGAGATGGTGGCTCATCCACGTAGCAACCCGTACATCTTCTTCGAGGAAGAGCTCGAAGAGGACGAGTGAGGAAAGGCAGGCAGTCATGGCAGTAGCAGACAGAAAAACCGACATTGGTCCACCGGACTTTCGGCAGTTCCTTCCCCCCATCATCAAGAAGAACTACGGGAAGTGGGCGTACCACGAGATCCTCGAGCCAGGGGTGATGGTGCACGTCGGAGAGTCCGGAGATCAGCTGTACACCGTTCGGGCCGGCACACCGCGCCTGCTGAGCACGGTCACCATCCGTCAGTTCGCGGAGCTGGCCGACAAGTACTGCGGCGGCCACCTGCGTTGGACGAGCCGCCACAACGTCGAGTTCCTGCTGACCGACAAGTCGAAGATCCCCGCGCTCAAGAAAGAGCTGCACGAGATCGGCTTCCCGGTCGGCGGCACCGGCAACGCCATTTCGTCAATCGTGCATACCCAGGGATGGGTGCACTGCCACTCCTCGGCGACCGATGCGTCCGGCGTGGTCAAGGCGATCATGGACGAGGTCTACCCGCACTTCGTGAACATGGACCTGCCCGCGAAGCTGCGCATCGCGTTCGCCTGCTGCCTGAACATGTGCGGCGCGGTGCACTGCTCCGACATCGCAGTCCTCGGTGTCCACACCAAGGCGCCAATCATCGATCACGAGAACCTGCCCAAGCTGTGCGAGATCCCGACGCTGGTCGCGTCCTGCCCCACCGGTGCCATCCGTCCAGCTACCGTGGATGGCAAGCAATCGGTCGAGGTGGAAGAGGCACAGTGCATGTTCTGCGGTAACTGCTACACCGTCTGTCCGGCGATGCAGATCAACAACGCGGACGCCGACGGCATCTCGATCTGGGTCGGCGGCAAGGTTTCGAACGCGCGTCACGAGCCGATGTTCTCCAAGCTGGCTATCCCATTCATCCCCAACAACCCGCCGCGCTGGCCGGAAGTGGTGGAGGCGGTGGTCAAGATCGTCAAGGTGTATGCGGAGAACGCCCGCAAGCACGAGCGTATGGGTGAGTGGATCGAGCGTATCGGCTGGCCCCGGTTCTTCAAGATGACCGACATTCCGTTCACGAAGTACCACATCGACGACTTCAGGCATGCCGGGGAGACCTACAAGCGCTCGACGCAGCTGAAGCACTAGGAGGGGAAACATGAGTCAGCCCACAGTCGATGAGGTCGCCGAGGCCATGTACGACCTGGTCAAGGTCACGCACGGCAAGAAGAACCTGAAGGCCATGGACCTCACCAAGGCCATGATCGAGAAGTTCGGCGAGGATGCCGTCGACAAGAAGTTCTGCAAGCTGGCGATCCGGCAGCTGATCGACTCCGGGCGCTGCATCTACAGCTACTTCGGCGGCTCGTTCATTACCCTGCCGCCGGAGGAGGGCTCGGGCGGCTGATGCTGACAACCGGCGGGGGCCGGGTGTCCCCGGTCCCCGCTTACGGTTCTTGCCAGGGAGGGCAGCATGACGACATCCGCGAAGGGACCTGAGCGCGTTTCCGAAATGGTGGGTTTGCTGCGCAAGTGGCAGGCTCTCGAGCGCGACGCGATCGAGACCACGGCCGAGATCATGGAGAAGACCAACAACCCGCTGATCCGGCAGTTCATGGAGATCATCCGCAACGACTCGGTCCAGCACCACCGTGTACAGCAGTTCCTGATCGATTCACTGACCACGACGCCTGTGCAGCTGACGCCGGAGGAGCTCGCCGAGGTGTGGGACGCCATCGAGGCCCACGACCAGGTGGAGCGTGAGACCATCGCGTTGGCAAAGCAGCTCAAGGAGGAGTGCCGTTTCTTCGTGCAGCGCTCCTTGCTCGACTACCTCATCGTCGATGAAGAGAAGCACGACCAAATCCTCGGTCAGCTCGAGGAGTTCAAGAAAAACCTCTACCCGTACGCGTAGATCTCGACGGACGGGAGTGGGATCCGGGGAGGCGATTCCATGGGTCTTCTGAAGAAGAAGGACACGCAGAAGTCGAAGAGCCGCATGGCGCGGCTCACGTCCGGCGGCGGCTCCGCCTCGCAGATCTCGCCGCTGCGGCCGCTGGCTGTCGAGAAGCTGGCGCCATGCATGGGCCATTGCCCATCCGGCAATGACATCAGGGGCTGGCTGACCACGCTCGCGCACCACGAAAAGCTCGGCCTGACGCTCGAGGAGGCGTCGGACCGGGCCTGGCGGCTCGAGGTCGAGACCAACCCGTTCCCGGGGGTGATGGGAAGAGTCTGTCCGCACCCGTGCGAGGGGGAGTGTAACCGCAAGGAGAAGGACGGTGCGGTGTCCATCAACGCGGTCGAACGACACATCGGGGACTGGGGGCTCGAGCGCGGCCTCGAGTTGCCGACGCTCGACGCCGGCGGGCCGTTCGAGGAGAAGATCGCGGTCATCGGCGCCGGGCCCTCCGGGCTGTCGTGTGCTTACCAGCTGGCGCGGCGGGGGTACGCGGTATCCGTCTTCGAGAGCCTGCCGCGGGCGGGCGGCATGCTGCGCTACGGGATTCCGGTCTACCGCCTTCCGCGCGAGGTGCTCGACGCCGAGATCCAGCGCATCGCCGACATGGGTGTCGAGATCCGCTGCGGAGCCACTGTTGGCCAGGACGTCACCTTCGAGCAGCTACGCAAGGAGTACGCGGCGATCTACGTCGCGATCGGCGCCCACCGCGGCAAGAACCTCGGGGTTCCAGGAGAGGACGGGCCTGGGATCTGGACCGGGACCGAGTTTCTCAACCATGTCAACTCCGGCAAGGAGGTCGAGCTCGGGGGGAATGTTGTCGTCATCGGCGGTGGCGACACCGCGATCGACGCGGCGCGCGTTTCCAAGCGCCTGATCTTCGACTCGGCGTCCGTCTCCAAGAGGATGGGTGCCGAAGTGACGATCCTGTACCGCCGCACCCGTGTCGAGATGCCGGCCATCGAGCGCGAGATCGACGAAGCCCTCGAAGAGGGCATCGCGATCGAGTACCTCGCCGCGCCGAAGGAGATTCTCCGTGATGACGACGGCGCGGTGCGCGGCATCCTCGTGCAGAGGATGGAGCTGGGCGAGCCTGACGAGTCGGGCCGCCGTCGTCCGGTGCCGATCGAGGGTGATACCTACGAGCTGCCGGTCGAGACCGTGATCACAGCGGTCAGCCAGAAGCCGGCGCTCGATGTCCTTGGCTCCGCCGAGCTCGGCGATGGCTGGCTGCAGGCGGACGAGTGGGGGCGCACCTCGGCCGAGGGTGTCTGGACGGGAGGTGACAACCTCAACCTCGGCATTGCGACCACTTCTATCGGTCAGGGTCGCAAGGCGGCCGAGTCGATCCACGCCGCGCTCCGCGGTCTCGAGCTGCCGAACGGCGACATCAGAACCGTGATCGGTCCCGAGAAGATCAAGATGGCCTGGTACGAGGCAAAGACTCGGGCCGAGCGCGCGCAGCTGGGGCCCGAGGACCGACTGGCGAAGCCGCTCGACGAGGTCGATCTCGGGCTCACCGCGGAGCAGGCTCTCGAAGAGGTGACGCGGTGCTTCAGCTGCGGCCTCTGCTTCGACTGCGAGAACTGCTGGATGTACTGTCAGAACAACTGCTTCAAGAAGGTGCCCGAGCCCGCCATGGGGGACTTCTTCGCGATCAAGCTGGAGCTGTGCGACGGCTGCAAGAAGTGCTGGGAGGAGTGTCCCTGCGGCTTCCTCGAGGGACGGTAAGGCAAGGCGAGCGTCAGACGATGCGCTTCAGCACCCCTCGTATCGTAGTGGCTGGCCTGGCCGGGGACAGCGGTAAGACGCTGGTCTGCCTGGGTATGGCTCGCGCACTCGTTGAGCGGGGAGTCGACGTGGCGCCGTTCAAGAAGGGCCCCGACTACATCGATGCAGCATGGCTGGCATCTGCCGCCGGTCGAACGGCGCGCAACCTCGACACGTTCATGATGAGTAACGAAGCGCTGGGAGAGGCGGTAGCGCGTTCTCTGCCGGCCGACCTCCTGCTGGTCGAGGGAAACCGCGGGCTCTTTGACGGCCTGGACGCTCGTGGCACCCACTCAACAGCCGAGCTGGCCAAGCGCCTTCGGTCACCGGCCCTGCTGGTGGTCGACGTGACGAAGATGACGCGCACCGCCGCCGCCCTGGTGCTGGGGTGCCGGGTCCTCGACCCGCGGCTGGAGCTGGCCGGGGTGATTCTCAACCGCGTTGCCACGGCACGCCAGGAGCGCCTGGTGCGCGAGGCTCTGGCAGAGGTGGATGCACCGCCGGTGATCGGTGCCGTGCCGAGGCTGCGCCAGGATGACCCGCTTCCCGGGCGTCACCTGGGCCTGGTCACGGCGGTTGAGCATCCGGACAGGGAGTCCGCCATCGACAAGGCCGCGGAGCTGGTGCGCCAGCACGTGGATCTTGAGGCGGTGCTTGGCGCAGCGGCTGGTGCCGGGTCGCTCGACCTTCCTCGCAGTCAGCCGACTGCGCCGGGACCACCGGTGCGGGTTGGGGTGCTGCGCGACGAGGTCTTCAGCTTCTTCTACCCGGAGAACCTGGAGGCCCTCGAGAGAGGTGGTGCGGAGCTGGTGCCGGTGTCGCCCCGCGACGACCGCCCGTTGCCAGAGGACATTGACGCCCTGTACATCGGCGGCGGCTTTCCGGAGGTTCATGTCAGCAGGCTGGCTGCCGCCCGCACCTTTGCGGAGTCGCTGAACGCTGCGGTCGCCTCGGGGTTGCCGGTGTACGCCGAGTGCGGCGGCCTCATGCTGTTGGCGCGGGAGCTGATCGTGGACGGAGTGTCCTACCGCATGGCCGGAGTGCTCGACCTGACCGTGAAGCACACGCGCCGGCCGCAGGGCCACGGCTACGTCGTGGGCAGCGTCGACCGCGAGACCTACTTCTTCCCGGTCGGCAGCCGCCTTTGCGGCCACGAGTTTCACTACTCGCAGATCATCGGCGGCGCCGACGCGGATAAGACGGCCGTTCAGCTCGAGCGGGGAACCGGTGTCGGCGCCGGACGGGACGGCATCAGCAGGGGCCGGGTCTGGGCGTCGTACACCCACCTCCATGCGCTGGCCGTCCCGCAGTGGTCGAGGGGGCTGCTGGATGCGGCCCGCGTTTACCGCCACGAGCGCTCGCGGGTGGCGGTATGGAGCTGAAGCGAATGGTCTCCGAGCTGCTCCACCAGGGCCGGGACGACGAGCTGCGAAAGCTCGTGGCCTCCGAGCCGCGTTCGGTACGGGTGCTCATGGGACGTCTGTGGGACGTCAATGCAATGGTTCGGCGGCACGCCGCGAATGCCCTCGGCGAGATCGCGGCAGTCGATCCGGAGCTGGGCAAGGAAATCCTGCGTCGCCTGGCGTGGGCGCTCAACGATGAGTCTGGAACCAACGGCGCGCCGGGCCTTGCCGCCATCGGGGAGATCGGCCGGCGGGTTCCGAAGCTGGTCGTACCGCACATCGGCGCGCTGGTGGCGATGGCGTGGGATGAAGGGCTGAGGCTCGAGCTGCTGCACGCGCTCGCCGCCATCGCCGAGACCGATCCCACGCTCATCCGTCCGTACCTCGCCGAGATCGAGGTTGAGCTGGAGACGGCAAATGAAACCGAGCACGCGGCGTTCGCCGCGATCGAGAGTCTGTGCACAAGGGGGGGAGCACGATGACCACAGAGTCACTCAAGGAACGGATCGAACGCTGCGAGGCGCAGGTTCACGAGCGCCCGACGTCGGCCGCGGCGCACTTCAACCTCGGCCTCGCTTACACCCAGCACGGCTACATGGACCGCGCCGAGCGCGAGTACCGGAAGGCGGTCGAGCTCGACCCAGAGCTCGTGGAAGGCTGGGTGAACCTCGGGGGTGCGCTGCTGTTGAAGTGGGACTTCGAAGCGGCCCTCGAAGCCAACCTGGAGGCCGTCAGGCTGCGGGACGACATTGCCCTGGCCCACTACAACCTCGGACAGTCGTACCTTTACAAGGGTGATGCCGAAGGACTGGTACGGGCCAACCACCGGGTCCTCGAGCTGGACCCTGACAACGCTGCCGGACACTACTTCCTGGCCGTCGGGCTGCTCGCGCTCGACCGGGTCGGGGAAGCCCGGGCGGAGCTCGCTGCAGCCATGGCCCTGGGCCACCGTCCATCACCGGAGTTCCTCAAGAAGCTCCACCAAGCGGAGAGCGGGCTCGAGCAGAGCAACGCCAACACGGACAGCACCGGAACCGGCGTTCCGGAGACTCTAAAGGAGGTTTGAGTATGCCAACGTTCACACACGGTGAGGTATCGATCGAAGTCGACGAGGACGGCTTCATGCAGGAGCCGGAGGGCTGGAACGAGGTTGTTGCGCACGCGCTGGCCTCGACCGAGGGGGTTGACGACCTGACCGACGAGCACTGGAAGGTCGTCAACTACCTTCGCGAGTACTACCTGCAGTTCGGGGTCGCGCCGATGATCCGGAAGCTCTGCAAGGAGACGGGTTTCAACCTTAAGCGGATCTACGAGCTGTTCCCGTCCGGTCCGGCGAAGGGGGCCTGCAAGGTCGCCGGTCTGCCCAAGCCGACCGGCTGCGTCTGACGCGTTACAGCGAGAGGACAGGGCCCGCACTCAAGACGGGCCTTCCCTGGACCTAAGCAGGAAGCCGGCACCTTCCATGAGTGCCGGCGTCTTTTTGTGTGCGCGTCCCCTGTCCTTCCGCTGGCTGCCCCTGACCACTCTCACCGGGGTATCCGCGGTGTCCTCTGCGGCGGCGGAGAAGCCGGCTGCCGTGCGGATCACCTCCTCCGGAAGTGGGCGTAGAGGGCAGCGGCTCCTCCGGCCAGAACGATCGCGGTGAGGACGCGGAAGAGGCTGATTACCCAGGCGATCCCGATCCCCAGCGCCGCCCACTGTACCCACCAGTGGCCCGGCGAGGCCACCATGTTGATCACCACCAGAAGGGCCAGAATGAGCGGGCCCATGAAGAGGAACTTGACCGCTCGCAGCGTCTTCAACATCGGAGCGACTCCTTTCGTCCTTCGTACGTCTGTGAGCGATAGGAGTTTCTGTAGCTCCGCGCCTGAAAACCTCGATCAGCCGCCTCGGATCTTGTCGGTAACCTCTTTGACCTGGGCGCGGATCTCCTCGAGATCCAGAGTCGTCAGCTGGCGGTCCCGGACCACTGCCCGCCCGCGGACCAGAACGTGGAGGACGTCTGCCGCGCGGGCGGCATAGGCCAGGTGCGAATAGGGATCGTACAGGGGGGTCGTGTGCGGGGCCGTGACCTGAAGGCAAACCAGGTCCGCCTCGTAGCCCTCTCGAAGCATGCCGATCCGGTCGTCGAGGCCCAGGACTCTGGCGCCGCCGGCCGTCACCAGCTCGATGGTCTGCTTGGCCGGCAGCGCCGTCGGGTCGCCGCCCACGCCCTTGTGGAGCAGCGCCGCCAGCTGCGCGTCGCGGAGCAGGTCGAGAGTGTTGTTGGAGGCTGCACCGTCGGTGCCGAGGCCGAGCTTGACGCCGGCGGCGATCATGGCCGGTACCGGAGCGATGCCGGAGCCGAGCTTGAGGTTGCTGACCGGGTTGTGAGAGACCCCGACCTCGAGATCGGCAAGCACCTCGATGTCCTCGGGCGACACGTGGACGCAGTGCGCCGCCACCGTGTGCTCGGACAGCACGCCCAGATCGGCGAGGTAGGCCACTGGGGACATTCCCTTCTCCTCGAGGAGCTTCTGCACTTCCCAACGGGTTTCCGCCAGGTGGATGTGAAGCGGCGCGTCGAACTCATCGGCGAGCTCTGCCTCGTGGACGAGGTTGGCTGCCGAAACCGTGTATGGAGCGTGCGGAGCGACCGCCGGAGTGATCAGAGGATGATCGTGGAACGCCTCGAGCAGCTCGCGCTGGCGCTCCAGCATCTCGTTGGGTCCCGAGCAGCGTGGGGTCTGAAAGTCGAGCAAGGACTCGGCTACCACGCCGCGCATCCCGGCCTCGGCCAGGACCTTGCCGACCTCGTCGTCGAAGAAGTACATGTCGGTCGTGGTGGTGATGCCGGCCAGCAGCTGCTCGGCAACGGCGAGGCGGGTCCCGACCCGGACCGACTCCCTGTTCATGTGCTCGCGCTCGGCGGGCCAGATGTGTTGCTCGAGCCAGCTCTTCAGCGGCAGATCATCGGCCAGTCCCCGTAGCAGCGTCATCGCCAGGTGTGAGTGCGTGTTGACCAGGCCGGGGATGATGAGGCACCCGGCCGCGTCAAGCACCTCGCCGGTGGGCGCCTGCTCCACCAGCTCCTCCGCTGGACCAACCGCGGCGATGCGCCCATCGGCGATCGCCAGAGCACCGTTGACGATCGGTGCGGTCCCGGGCTCCATGGTCAGGATCGTGCCGCCGAAGACGAGTAGATCCCAGGACGGCGAGTAGCTCATGGCGTCCTCCTCACACCCCGGCAGCGCCGCGATGTCTGCACGGACTTTCCAGGGTTGTCAGCAGCCCATTGTACAACCGGCGCGGGCCCGAATCGCTCCCGGGCAATGTGGGCTCACCAGCCCTCCTTGATGCGCCTAAGTTGACGGCGCTCCTTTTTCTTCGGAGCACCCATCCCCCGCGCCCTCCGTGGCGGCAGCGACATCTTCTGCAGACGCCTGAGCTCGAGCTCCTCCATCGTTGGCGGCGGCGTCAGGTCTTCATACAGCTCGCGCGCCTGGCGCTTGGGGATGTGGGTCGTGGCGAGGCCACGGACCACTACGATCTTCTTCCACCCGCCGGGCAGGGTGATCCGGATCTCGTCACCGGGCGAAACTTGGCGCTGCGGCTTGCCCTTTGCCCCGTTGACCTCGACCTTGCCGCCCTTGCAGGCAACCTGAGCCTGGGAGCGAGTCTTGAAGAGGCAGGCCACGTCCAGCCACACGTCGAGGCGGACGCGGTCCGCTTCGCTCACGATGTGGTGCCTGAGGGAAGGTCCCGGGCGGCACGGCCTACGCACTCATACTCGAAGCCAGCGGCGCGCATCTTGGTCGCCTCGTAGACGTTGCGGAGATCCACAACGACCGGCTTTGCAACCAGCCCGCGCAGCCGTTCGAGGTCGAGGGAGCGAAACTGGTTCCACTCTGTAACGATGACGAGGGCATCGGCGCCTTCGGCGGCCTGGTAGGAGTCCTCGCAGTACACGATGGCGTCGGGCAGCACCACCCGCGCGTTGGCCATGGCGGCGGGGTCGAAGGCGCGGACGGTTGATCCAGCGGCCAGCAGTGCCTCGGCCAGCGGAATGGCGGGAGACTCACGCATGTCGTCGGTCTCGGGCTTGAAAGAGAGGCCGAGCAGGCCCACCGTCTTGCCCTCGAGCTTACCGCCGAGAGCGGCCCTGACCTTGTCGATCGAGCGCCCCTTGATGCGCTCGTTGGCCGCGATCACGGTTTCCACGATCTGGAACGGCTGTCCGGCCTCACGAGCGATCTCGGCCAGCGCCTGGGTGTCCTTGGGGAAGCACGAGCCGCCGTACCCTGGGCCGGGGTGTAGGAACTTGGGGCCGATGCGGCGGTCGAGCCCCATGCCTTTGGCGACGTCGTGGACGTCCGCACCCAGGCGTTCGCACAGCAGGGCCACCTCGTTGATGAAGGTGATCTTGGTGGCGAGGAAGGCGTTCGAGGCGTACTTGATGAGCTCCGAGCTCTCGACGTTGGTGATCACGAACGGCGTCTCGATCAGGTACAGCGGCGAGTAGATGTCCTTCATGATCGCGACGGCCTGGGCGTCGCGGGCGCCGATCACGATGCGATCGGGACGCATGAAGTCCTCGATGGCCGATCCCTCGCGCAGGAACTCCGGGTTCGAAACGACCGAGAATGCATGGCGGCCGTTGGTGCGCCCCCCGATGATCTTCTCGATCAGCTGGCCGGTGCCGATCGGCACGGTGGACTTCGTCACCACCACTTTGTAGCCGTTCATGTGGTCGGCGATCGCTTCGGCAACCTCGACCACGTACGAGAGGTCGGCGGAACCGTCCTCCTTCGGGGGTGTTCCGACGGCGATGAAGATCGCCAGCGCCCGCTGCACTGCAACGGCCAGATCGGTGGTGAAGTGAATGCGTCCTGCCTTGACATTCTTCGTGACCAGCGTGTCGAGGCCGGGCTCGTAGATCGGGATCTCGCTGCGCTGGAGCATGTCGATCTTGGCGACGTCTTTGTCCACACAGGTGACGTCCATTCCGAGGTCCGCCAGGCACGCCCCCGTCACCAGCCCCACGTAACCCGTTCCTACCACGCAGATATGCATCGACAACCTCCCGATCAGCGCACGGCGGCGAGCATCGTACCAGAGGCGTCCGCGACAGCCAATTCTCAACGCGCGATGGGTTACCCTGGCGGTATGGGGAGAGAGCGGTGGGCGGCAGCCGCAGCCGCGGTTGCTGGCGGGCTCGGAGTTACAGGGGCGCTGTTGCGGCGTCCCTGGCACGACGAGCTGTACACGCTCGAGCTCGCCCGCTCGAGCGCGGCGGGCATCGTGCGCGGGCTGCGGCTCGACTCCGGGCCGCCCGGCTACTACCTCCTGTGCCATCTGGCTCACCTGCTCGGCGCGGACTCGGTGCGGGCCCTCCGGATGCTGTCGGTCGCAGCGATCGTGGCAGGAGTCACGATCCTGGTCCTGTCCATGGTGGAAAGGCGCCAGCGAACAGCCGCTGTGCTGCTGCTCGCGGCCCACCCGCTGCTGCTCGCCGCGGCTGCCGACGCGCGCGCCTACGGCCTGCTGTTCTTGCTGTCCGCGCTCGTGGTCTGGCTTCTCGACGCCGATCCGTCCCCCGGCCGTGCCACGGCGCTCGCGGTGACGCTGGCTGCCGCCTGCTGGGTGCACGCGCTGGGCCTGGTCCTGACCGGCGCGGTGGCCGTCGCGGGGGCGCTGATGGATGCCAGGGCGAGGCGCCTGACGTGGCTGGCGGCGCTCGCCGCCCTGGCCAGTTTTCTGCCTTGGCTGCCGATCATGCTCCGCCAGCCGTCAGCGTCGCTGGCCTGGATGGCGCGGGGATGGCAGGAGGTTCCGGCGGCGCTGCGCTGGCTGCTGCCGGTGACCCAGGCGGGTCCGTTGGCGCCGCGGACTGCGTTCGTCGACCTGGCGGGTCCGGGCATGCCCGTGGCCGTGCTGGGAACACTGTGCTGGTTAGTGTTGCTCGCAGCGGCGGTGAGGGCCGCCCGACAGGTGCTGCGGCCGCTCGCCCTCTGGGTGTCAGCGGGCGCCGCCTTGGTCGCGGCGACGGTCCTGTTGCGGCCGGTGTACGCCCCGGACAGGGCGGACGTGCTGCTCCTGCCTGCGGCCGTGGTGGTGGCGGCGGTCGGCGCTCGCCGTCTCGGCCAGATCGGACTGGTCCTGGCCCTCGTGCTGGGCGCGGGTGGCGCTTGGCAGTCGCAGGCAACCCTGCACAGGTGGGAGCAGGCCCCACCGCGGCCGGCGGCCGGCGCGGCCGCGGCACTCAACGAGGTGGCTCGCCCCGGAGATTTCGTAGTCACGACCGGTTGGTGGCTGCTCGACGTCCGCCACTCTCTCGGGCAGCTTGCTGGTCAGCTGCACTGGTTGACGTTCCCGGCTGCCGTTGCCGTGCACCCCGGGTGGTACGACGATGGTCGTGCGCTGCGGTCGGCGAGCGAGCTACCGCAGCTCGTCCAACAGCTGGCGGCGGCCCACGCCTCCGGGCATTCGGTATGGCTGCTTCGGTCTCCCGGGTTGCCCTCCAACCGGCTGCTGGACCGGCTGGTGGGCGAGGCCGGCCTAGCGCCGGTGGCGGGGCAGCAACCGTTCTGGGAGCTGTGGGGACGGCGCTCCGCCGAAGGGCCGGAGTAGCCTACGCGGCCAGGTTGGTGAATAATGCGCGGCGCGAGGCGGCGCCTCGCGAGCCGGCGCCGGGAGGTCGACGATGGCAGTTCCCCTGTTGGACCTGAAACGGCAGTACGGGCCCCTGCGCGAGGACATCCGTGCGGCAATGGACCGGGTATGCGATGCGCAGAGCTTCATCCTTGGCGCCGAGGTGGAGAGGTTCGAGCGCGAGGCGGCGGAGGCATTGGGCGTGGCGCATGCGGTCGGCGTGACCTCCGGTACCGATGCCCTCCTTGCGGCGCTGATGGCACTCGGGATCGGACCCGGCGACGAGGTCGTGTTGCCTGTCTTCACCTTCTTCGCGACCGCAGGGGTGGTGGCCCGTCTCGGGGCCCGCCCGGTCTTTGTCGACATCGATCCGACCGACTACTGCTGCGATGTCGGGCAGGTCGCCGACCGGCTGTCGGCCGCGACACGTGCAGTCATTCCGGTTCACCTGTTCGGTCAGGCTGCGGACATGGCGTCCTTGGCCGAGGTCGCCGGGAACGTACCGATCATCGAGGACTGCGCGCAGGCGTGGGGTGCCGCCTTCGACGGTCAGCAGGTCGGCGGCATGGGGATCATGGGCGCATTCTCCTTCTTCCCTTCCAAGAACCTCGGCGGCTTCGGCGACGGAGGCCTGGTGACTACCAACGACGATGCCGTGGCGGCGCGGCTTCGCCAGCTGCGGATGCATGGTCAGTCCGGTACCTACGAGCATGCCACGGTCGGAGGCAACTTCAGGCTCGATGCGCTGCAGGCCGCGGTCCTGCGCGTCAAGCTGCCGCACGTCGAGAGCTGGATCGAGGGCCGCCGAGCCAACGCCGCGCGCTACGCTCGTCTGTTTGCCGAGGCAGGTCTCGACCAGGTCATCGGCCTGCCAGAGGCGGTGAGCGGCCGCGGCCACACGTTCAACCAGTACGTCATCCGAGCGCCGCGGCGCGACGCCCTCCGCTCGTTCCTCGCCGAGCGTGGGGTCATCGCCGCCGTCTACTACCCGCTGCCGTTGCACCTTCAACCCTGCTTCTCCAGTGTCGGGCACACCGAGGGCGACTTCCCGGTTGCGGAGCGCGCAAGCCGCGAGGTGCTGGCGCTGCCGGTCTTTCCCGAGCTCACCTCCGCCGAGCAGGAGGAGGTCGTGGGCGCGATCGGCGATTTCTACCGGCACCTCTCGGCGTCGTCTATCTGAGCCGCTCACCGGCGAGAGCCACGCCAGGTTGACTGGCGGGGTGAGGGCTGCTGAGCTACCTTGGGCGCGTGCACGTTCTCCTCGTGACCAGCAGGTACCCCTTGCCGCCCTGGCGCGGCAACCAGGTGCGGACGATGGAGTGGTTGCGCGCCCTTCGAGATCACCGGCTGACTCTGGTGGCGCCGACCGCTCCCGCGGGTACCGACACCGGTCCGCTCGATCTGATCGAGGCCGAGGTTCGGGAGTTCCCGCTGCCGCGGATGCGGATGGGGCTCGGAGCCTTGACAGCGGTGCTGACCGGGCGGCCGGCGCAGGAGGGCCTGTACCACCACGTGGCCGCTCGCCGCGCGCTGCGGCAGGCTCTCGTCGCTGCGCCGCCGGATGTCATCGTGGTACAGATGGTGCGCTGCTGGTGGGCGCTCGCCGAGGTTGCAGCGACCGTGCCGGGCACGCCGGTACTGTTCGACGCCATCGACGCCATGGGCCTCCACTTCGGGCGCGCCGCCCGGGATCTGGCGGTTCCGCTGCGGCCGCTGGCGCGCCTCGAGGCGGCGCGTTGCCATGGTCTCGAAGCCGAGCTGGCACGTTCGGCGGCCGTTACGACCGCCGTCTCCCGGCGGGACCTCGAAGCTCTGGGGGTTGCGCAGGGTACAGGAAGGGTGGTGCCGGTCAGTGCCCCGGCTCGCCGGCGTGGGGACCTCGTGGACCCCCCTGCAGTGCTGCTGTCGGGCAACCTGGGTTACCGGCCCACGGTGAAGGGAGCGCTCTGGTTCGCGAGGAACGTATGGCCTCTGATTCGTGCGCAGACCTCCAAGGTGCGCTGGGTCCTGGCGGGCGCGCGGCCCTCGGCAGCCGTGCGCAGGCTCGCCGCTCTGCCCGGGGTCGAGGTCCATGCCGATGTTCCCGACTTGGCTCCGTTCTTCAGGCGGGCGCGAGTTGCCATCGCTCCTATGGCCGGCGGCTCCGGGGTTCCCATGAAAGTGCTGGAGGCGTGGGCGGCCGGGGTCCCGGTGGTGGCACATCCGTGGAGCGCGGCCGGCCTGGAGGCGCTGCCCGGGCGGGATCTCCTGACCGCCGAGGGATGCCGCGAGTTCGCCGATGCCGTGGTCCAGCTGTACAAGGACAGTACTCGTGCACGGGCCATCGGAGAGGCAGGGCGGGAGGTGTGGCAGCGCCTCTACGAGCCTCGTCGCGTGGCGGAGGCCGTTCGTTCTGCGGTCACTGCGGCCCTTGCATGACCGATTCGCTGACAGTCTGCCGCAGCTCGGGATCCGGGATCAGGTCCGCCAGCTTCGGGTTGACGCGTACGACCTGCTGGAGGTGGGGCAGGGCCTCGGTCACGCGCCCCTCGGCGGCGAGCGCCAGACCGAGCCCGAGCTCGGCCTGAGCGTGGGGCCAGAGCGCATAGGCACGCCGGAATGAATCCGCAGCGTCTGCATCGCGTCCGAGGGCGAGCTGCGTGCGGCCGAGGAGCCGGAGCAGCCACGGTCTTTCCTCGGGATGCTGCCTCTCGCGGACGAGCAGGATCCTCTCGGCCCCGTTCAGCGTGCGGTTGCGTATGGCCGCGGGCAGCCGGATCGAGGTCTCAATGGCCTGCTCGGCGCGGCCGTACCACATCGTTGCCGCAAAGCCCTGGTACTGCCAGTAGAGGACCCCTACCGCAAGGCCGAGGACGACCAGCGCCAAGCCCCGTGCAACCGCAGGAATCCGGACCACACGACGAGCCGGTGAGCCGTCGGCCACCAGGCGCGCCAGCACGAGCGTCACTGGGATGAGGCCGATCGTGATGTGCGTCGGGTAGTGAAAAAGCAAGAAGGGCAGGGCTGCAGCTGCGGCCAGAGCTGCGAGCTCACGGGAGCCGCGGGCGCTGCGTACGAACGAGACTACCAGCAACAGCATCCACGCTGCACCGAGGAGGCCGAGCTCTGCCACCAGCTGGAGCGGGTCGCAGTGTGTCCACGGGAAGTGTGTGGCGAGCTCGCCGCGCGCGCCACTTGTCTGGTGGGTATTCAGCCACTCGAGGCGGGCGGGGTAGAACGCCTGTGTGAAGTTGGCGCCGCCGACACCCGTCAGCGGATGGTCCTGGATCATCTGAGCGGCCGCCGTCCAGCCGTCGGCGCGGGCCGAGAAGACCGCGTACCAGTCCCCCTGCTTCAGATCGGTCTCCAGCGTTCGGAGACGCCCGCCGACGCCGGACAGGGCCACGGCAGCGGCCAGGACCGCGAGCAGGACGGCGGCCCCGAGCCAGATCTTGCGCGAATGGCGCAGGATGATCCAGACTACGACCAGCGCCGCGATCGCCGCATACCCCGTGAGAGTCTCTGACAGCGCTGCACCGATCCCGAGCACCGCGGTGAGGGCCAACGCGAAACGCGACGGCGTCTTGCGCTCGCCGGACGCGAGCAGCAGCGGGATCAGCAGCAACGAGGCCGCGGCCAGATCGGCCGGGTTGCCCGCGAGCCCGGTACGCGCGAGCCGGTCGTCGGTAGCGGCCACCGCAACCAGCGGCGAACGGTTCGCCGCTTGCAGGAGCTCGATCACCACGGACAGGGCTGCCCCGATTGCCGCCCACACGACGAGGCGGCCGATCGCCGGTCTTCCCAGTGTGGCGAGGAGGATGACGGCAGCCACCCAGACGGCCGCCTGCGCCGCCGCCAGGAGAGCGTCGCGGGGGTTCACCGCCCACAGAGCTGAGAGAGCGAGCAGGACCGGATAGGCGGCGAGCGTCGCGACCAGCGGCGAGGTGTGGAGCTCGAGGCGTTGTTGCCACAGCCTGGTGGCCGCGTACACGCCGAGGACGAGTGCGAGACCTGCGACCGCCACCGCCATCTTGGGTTCTCGGAACGGGCTCGCCGCCGAGGTCACGACAATGACCTCGGCCAGCAGAAAGACGATTCCGAGGAGGGTGGTGGCGGCGCTCCGACCGTCCGCCGCGGCGGGAGGCGGCGCTCCCCGTCCGGATGCCTTGCTGCGTGCCACGGCGTTATCCTAGCGAGACCGCTGCCGAATCGGCAAGCTGGGATCTAATCCGAAGGTGGTCCGGATCACGTCCAGCCGTCTCGGAGAGGGAGGCGCGAGCCGGCCAGAGGACGCGTACCATGGAGTCATGTGCGGGATCTCGGGCTGGGTGAGCTGGCGGGAGCCGGTGAACGAAGAGCAGGTGCGGCGGATGACCGCGCGCCTCGTCCACCGCGGGCCGGACGGTGAGGGGCTGTGGCGGGACCCAAGCGGCGTCGCGGTTCTCGGGCACCGTCGGCTGCGCGTGCTCGACCCTTCCGCGAGCGCCGATCAGCCGATGCTGGACGGTGCCGGTCGCGTTCTTGTCTACAACGGCGAGGTCTACAACTTCCAAGAGCTTCGGCGGGGCCTCGAGGCCGAGGGCGTGAGCTTCGCGAGCAGCGGCGACACCGAGGTCGTGCTCGCAGTTCTTTCCCGGAGAGGCGCGGACGCGTTGCCTCGACTCAACGGGATGTTCGCGCTCGCGTTGTGGGACCCGGAGCAGGGGCACCTCCTGCTCGCGCGTGACCGTCTCGGCATCAAGCCGTTGTTCTGGGCGCCGGTGGCCGGGGGCGTGGTGTTCGCCTCGGAGTTGCCCGCGCTGCTCGAGCACCCGGGGGTGGCGCGCGACCTCGACCGGCATTCGCTCGGAAGCTGGCTGCAGCTGGGCTTTTCCGCAGGGGAAGCGACCCTGGTCCGCGGGGTGCGGCGCCTGCTTCCTGGTCACCTGCTGGAGGTGGATGCCTCGGGCGTCAGGATGCGGGCCTGGTACGACCCGCTCTCGGCGACCGCGGGGGAGATCGCAAACCTCTCGGCAGGGGCAGCCGTGGAGGAGCTCGACGAGCGGATCCTGCGGGCTGTACGGGAGCGCCTGGTCAGCGATGTGCGGCTCGGGTGCTTTCTCTCCGGAGGCGTCGACTCCGCAACGGTGACGGCCGCCGCGGCGGCCAGCCAGCCAGGCCTGGAGACGCTGACGGTCGGTTTCGAAGGCTCGTTCGACGAGACGCCGGCAGCGGCGCGGACGGCCGCGGCGCTGGGGCTGCGCCACATGGTCGAGAGGTGCTCGCCGGGCGAGATGATGGAGGTGTTCGGCCGCTGGGAGGAAGTTGCCGGCGACCCGATCGCAGACCCCTCACTGGCTCCGACCTGGGCCGTCTCACGGGCGGCGCGGCGACGCTGGACCGTGGCCCTCTCCGGGGACGGGGGCGACGAGCTCCTGTCCGGCTACCCCCGGCTCCGGTTCATGCCGCGGCTGGACCGGCTGTGGAGCGTGCCCGGTGCGCGCGCCGGCCTGCGCCTGGCGCCGCGGCCGGCCAGGCGCTGGGGCGCCAAGCTCTCTGCCGCGCTCGCCGCGCCGACGCCGTGGCACGCGTACCAGTGCCTGCAGGGTGTATGGCCGGGGCGGGAGGCGGCGAGGTTGCTCGGTCAGCAGGAGCTTTGCCTGCCGTGGCCTCAAAAGACCGTCGACCGCCTGGCGAAGGCACCGCCATGGCGCCGCTGGCGCCTGCTCGACCTGCTCACCTTTCTCCCCGAGCGGGTCCTCGCCAAGGTCGACCGCGCCAGCATGGCCCACTCGCTCGAGGTCCGGGTACCGCTGCTCGATCACCGGGTCGTCGAGCTCCTGCTCACCCTGTCGCCCCGGCTCACGAGCGACAAGCGACTGCTCAGGGGCTTTCTCGGGCGGCACCTGCCGGGTTCGCAGCCGCCGCGCAAGAAGCGTGGATTCGAGGTCCCCCTCGCAGCCTGGTTGCGAGGCCCGCTGCGCGACCCGCTGGCCGAAGCCGTGCTCGGCACCACTGCGGGGGACCTCGGCCTCGATCGCCGAATCCTCCAAGCCACCTGGCAGGCGCACCAGGACGGACGCGGCGACCACGCGGAGCGCCTGTTCGCGGTGGCCGTGCTGGTTCGTTGGAGTCGCCGCTGGCTGAGTTGATTCCAGATCGGCCGAGATCCAGCGGACAACGTTGCACGGCCGACGTTCGTACACCCGGGTAGGATGACCTGATCTGAAACGAACCAGAGGAGGATCGCCGAGATGACAGGTGCGAGGACGATCCGATGTGCGCTCCTGGCTGCGTTTCTAGCGGTGACGGCGTCGGCGGCTGCGCCACCGTGGTCGTCGTGGCAACGCATCAATCCGTTGCCCACTGGCGCGTGGATCAACTCGGTAGCGTTCGGAGACGGGACGTTCGTCGCCGTCACCTACAGCGACGCCGTGCTGCGCAGTGAGGAGGGCGTGGTCTGGGAGCGGACTGCCGTGCCGTTCTCCCGAGCCAGGAAGGTCCGCTGGCTCGGTGACCGCTTCGTGGCCGTGGGCGACCACGGGCTGGTGGCGAGCAGCGCGGACGGCAGCTACTGGCGGGTCGACAGGGACGGCGGCGACGAGAAGCTGGTCGACGTTGCGCGGTCCGGCGGTCGCCTTGCCGCGGTGGCTGCGGACGGGCGGGTGTTGCTGAGCCAAGACGGCGCCAGCTGGGAGCCGGCCGGTGCGCCCCCGGAGGGTTCCCTCGCAGCCGTAAGCGGTGGACCGAGGGGGTTTGTAGCGGTCGGCGAGGGTGTGTATTTCAGCCGTGACGGAGAGTCGTGGGCTCAAGAGGTGGCTCCTGAGCATTCGTGGGTTTCCGTGTTCGACGTTCTCTGGACGGGAGAGCAGTATGTCGCGGTTAGCTGGGAGTCAGTGGTGCTGACGAGCCCGGACGGAGAAACAT
>JAJDNH010000211.1 GCA_022340775.1 Acidobacteriota bacterium | reverse complement strand
GCAAGCTGTGGGGCCTTTGGACAGGCCAGCTCGGGTGCCTTGGGGCAGGCGAGCTGCGGTGCTTTCGGACAGGCGAATGCGCTCAGGTCCATGCCACGGGGTGCCTTGGGGCACGCCAGCTCCGGGGCCTTGGGACATGCCAGCTCTGGTGCTTTCGGGCAGGCCAGCTCAGGGGACTTGGGGCAAGCAAGCTGCGGTGCCTTCGGGCAGGCCACTTCGGGAGCCTTCGGGCAGGCGAGCTGCGGTGCTTTCGGACAGGCGAATGCGCTCAGGTCCATCTCGCGAGGTGCCTTGGGACACGCAAGCTCAGGAGCCTTGGGGCATGCCAGCTCTGGTGCTTTGGGACAAGCAAGCTGCGGGGCCTTCGGGCAGGCAAGCTCCGGGGCCTTGGGACAGGAGAGCTGCGGGCCCTTCGGGCAGGCGAGCTGCGGTGCCTTCGGACAGGCGAATGCGCTCAGGTCCATGCCACGGGGTGCCTTGGGGCACGCCACCTCAGGAGCCTTGGGACACGCCAGCTCTGGTGCTTTGGGGCAGGCCAGCTCAGGGGACTTGGGGCAAGCAAGCTGCGGTGCCTTCGGACAGGCAAACGCGCTCAGGTCCATCTCGCGAGGTGCCTTGGGACACGCAAGCTCAGGAGCTTTGGGGCATGCCAGCTCTGGTGCTTTGGGACAAGCAAGCTGCGGGGCCTTCGGGCAGGCCGCTTCGGGAGCCTTGGGACACGCGAGCTCTGGCGCCTTTGGACAAGCCGCCTCCGGAGCCTTCGGGCACGCCAGCTGCGGCGCTTTGGGACAGGCCAGCTCAGGGGACTTGGGACAGGCGGCAGCCTGCTGCTCGCCGGCCACGATCCGACACGGGACCTCTGCAGTGACCCAGCGGTTCCAGAGATCCATGTCGAGCTCGAGTGTTCCATCCTCGCGAACCCGTCCAACGTTGTTGGTCCCGGCCTCCAGGCTCACGGAACACTTATGCAGGATGCCGGAGGCGCCGATCATCACCGAGTTCGCGCGGCCGGCATGACAGCCGAGCCCTCCCGGCCGTCCCTCGCGCGCCATGTCGACAGTCGCGAGACCGGCAGCCTCGAGCGCCACAGCCAGTTCGGCAGAAAACCGACCGGCCTCCTCGGCTGAGCAGCCCAAGCCGTTGTCGTTCGGGTAGGAGATGGGGCGTCCGTAGAACTGGAACCTCTTGTCTCCGCCAAACACTTCGGCGAGACCCGGCACCCACTGGAGCATAGCCTCCATGTTGGACCGGTCGAATCCCAGCCGAACCACCACTCTGAAGCTGGCTGAGCTCTCTTGCATTCGGATCAGAGCAGACCACACCCTGTCAAAGGAGCCGCGGCCCGCCGCGCTGACGCGACGAAGATCGTGATCCTCCGGTGGACCATCGACCGTGATCTGGTAGTCCGTACAGCTCAGCTCGGTCAAGCGCTCGAACCGTTCCGCTGACAGGAGGGTCGCATTCGTCGTCATTGACATCGAAAAGCCGATGCCGTGAGCATCGGCCAACTGCTTGCCGTGGGTCGCAAGCTCGTCGACGACGGCCCACGCCGCGAGCGGCTCGCCGCCGTACCACTCGAGGTGAAGCCACGGCACGTGCTGCTCCTCGACGAGCCGCTCCATGAGTCGCCTGACGCCCGTCTGAACCTCACGCGACATCGTCACCGGCTGATGTCCCTGATAGCAGTAGACGCACCGAAGGTTGCAGCCGTCCGTGGGCAGCAGCACGAGATGTGCGCCGCCAGCCCAGTTCCCCGGCTGCGCGCCGCTCCGACGCTGGGTTGCCGACTGCCTTCTCGAGGTCGTGGCTCTCCTGTTGAGCTGAATGATGGTATCCGTATTCATGGCAAACCCTCCCCCTACGCAGCTGTAAGGGCTCTCTGGAGCCCACTCTGATCCTGGTGCCCGGCGCTGCAGCACAGAAAGGCAACTTTTATCTGACGTCAGGACACCTTTTCGATCAGTGACTCTGGTCACAGCAGTTTTGTCTCAGGACAGTACAGCCACTGATTTAGCGTTTACAATCGTAGACAACACACATCTTAGCGGTGGAAACAGCTGTTAGGAAATCGTCACGTTCGCCAGGCCAGCCGAGCCCTTCGGGATACGAACCCGCCACGGGAAGTGTGCCTGCCCTGTCCTCTGTTTTCCGGTTCAGTCGCCCCCGCTGGCGCCTCGGAACCGCTCTCGCAACTGGTGCAGGAAGAGCCTCTCCTCAGGCGTCAGCGATTCGGGTCCTTCAGTCTCCACCTTCCTGTGGAGGTGCTGCAGGCGGCGCGACTCCTCGCGCGTCAACGCGGGCGGCATTCCGGCGGCGCTGTAGCCCTCCCGCGCCGCCAACTTGGGGCGAACGAAGAGAAAGTAGAGCATGGCTCCCGCTGCCGCTCCACCGAGGTGGGCGCCGTGTCCAATCGGCAGCCCTCCGCCCCGGGTTTGTGCAATCAGGCCCCAGACATCCAGTCCGACAAAGGCCACGACTCCTGCAGCCGCCGGTACAGGTATGATCCCAAGAACCAGTATCTTGTGATGGGGAAAGATCAGGGCGTAGGCCATCAGAAGGCCACAGATCGCACCCGAGGCGCCGAGTGCCGACACTTCGGTGCTGTGCAGGAACCAGAGTGTCGTGGCGCAATGGCTGACGGAGGCCAGGATGCCGGCGGCCAAGTAGAAGCCCAGGAACATCCGCGGTCCCCACAACCGCTCGAGAACAGAGCCGAAGCTGTAGAGCACGATCATGTTGATCGCTAGGTGCCAGAGTTCTGCATGCGAGAACACCGACGTGAGCAGCGTCCAGTAGAGGCGATGTTCCAGGTGGAGAGGACTGGTCAGGAAGTTGTAGACCATCACCTTGTGCAGTTGCGGCGCGGCGTTCGACAGCTGCCAGGCAAAAAAGACGATCACGTTAATGCCGATGACGACCGGGACCACGCGCAGTGGGCGCCGCCACCAACGAACGGACGCCGGCTCCCGGTCACCGACGGGCACGTGCTCCGTCGTGGCGCCAGTCACAACCCTTCCATCACCCTGGTCTGGCAGCTCGCCTCTCACTCATGCATTATGCATCGTCCGGACCTCGAGCGAGAGATCGAGCGACCGACCACTGTGTCGCAGGGCACCCACGGAGACGATCTCGGCGCCCGATTCCGCCACGCGGCGGACCGTCTCCAGAGTGATGCCTCGGGACCCCTCCGTCACTGCCCTCCGCTCCACCCCATGCGCCTACAGTCGTTCGCGATCCATCCACTGTCATCCCCCCGACCTGACAGGGCGGCGAGAACGCCCCCAGGGGAATGTCCACTCAGACTGCCGGCAGCCCGCGCCCCCGTTGCCAGCTCGCCCCAGTCACCCCTCCGATGATGAGAACGCCCCCGCCACGACCGTCGTCGTCAACGGCTCACCCACAGCTACGACACCACGAGCACCCGATAGAGGGCAGTCGCCCTTCTTACCGGCGGGCCGCATCTGATACCGCAACGTGCGCTGAACGAGGTTGGCGGACCGTCACAGAAAGGTCTGAGCACGCTGGTACCTGAGATTTGTTAAGCATACTTGACAGTTGTGAGACCAAGACCTAATATCGTCACCATGCGCTGGCAGAGCGCCCGAAGGAGCGAGCCCGCAATGACTCGTCCAGCGACCGTTGGTCAGACTGCAACTCCCCTCCTCCTGGTGGGCAATCCCAACGTCGGCAAGAGCGTCATCTTCGGCGCCCTCACCCGCCGCTACGTGACGGTTTCCAACTACCCCGGCACCACCGTCGAGATCGCACGCGGATCGGGCCAAGCGATCCCGGGAAACCCCACGGTCATCGACACGCCCGGCGCCAACTCGCTCACACCTCGGTCCGAGGACGAGGCTGTCACCCGCGACATGCTGCTCGCCGAGCCGGACGCAACCGTGATCCAAGTTGGCGACATGAAGAACCTCCGCCGGGTCCTCTACATGACGGTTCAGCTCGCTGAGCTCGGCCGCCGCCAGATGCTGGTCCTCAACCTGGAGGACGAGGCGCGCGATCTCGGACTCGACGTCTCGACGGGCATGCTGGAAGAAACCCTCCGCATTCCCGTGGTGGCCACCACGGCCGTGCGCCGCCTCGGGGTCAGACGCATCCCCGAGCGGCTCGCGGAGGCTGCGAGCGCGACCGTGCTGGTGTCGTACCCGGCCCCAGTGGAGGAGGCAGTGAGCGCTCTGTCGCAGGCGCTTCCCGCAACTTTCGGCGACGCCCGGCGTGGGCTCGCGCTGATGCTGCTGGCAGGCGACGCTCGCCTCCAGGGGCAGCTGAGCCAAGATGGAGATACCGCGACCATGCATATGGCCCGCCGACTGCGCGAAGGGCTCCAGCAAGCTCTTGGCGACAGCCCCGCCATCGCCATCGCCGAGGCTCGGCACACAGCCGTGGCAGCCCTCCTCCGCGCCGTCCAGCATGGGCGGAGACGCCGGCTCTCGAGGCTGCGCGAACGCCTTGGAGCGCTCAGTGTCCATCCACTGTGGGGGATACCCATTCTGGCCCTCGTCCTGCTGGTCGCCTACGAGTTCGTCGGCGTCCTGGGGGCAGGAACCCTGGTCGACTTCATCGAAGGGAGGGTGTTCGGGTCCTGGCTCAACCCGGCCGCCACCGCCGTTGCCAACTTGCTGCTGCCATGGGGCTGGGCGCGTGACCTGTTCGTGGGCCAGTATGGTCTCATCACGATGGGTGTGACCTACTCCATCGCCATCGTCCTCCCAGTTGTTGGCACGTTCTTCATCTTCTTCGGGATCCTCGAGGACTCCGGATATCTGCCACGGCTCGCCGTCATGGTCAACCGTCTGTTCCGCACCATGGGACTGAACGGCAAGGCAGTCCTGCCCATGGTGCTCGGACTCGGGTGCGACACCATGGCAACGCTCACCACTCGCATACTCCCTTCGCGCAAGGAGCGTGTAGTCGTCACCCTGTTGCTTGCTCTGGGGGTGCCATGCTCTGCCCAGCTCGGCGTCATTCTGGCCATGCTCGGCTCGATCTCCCTTACCGGGACCTTGATCTGGGGAGCTGTCGTGCTGCTGACCCTGGTCGCGGTCGGCTGGGCGGCATCGAAGGTGGTGCCAGGGCGTGCTTCGGACTTCATCATCGAGATTCCGCCGCTGCGCGTGCCGAGCGTACGGAATATCCTCCTCAAGACTCTCGCCCGCACCGAGTGGTACCTCAAGGAAGCCGTTCCACTGTTCCTGCTCGGCACCCTGATCCTGTGGGCCCTTGCCGTCACCGGCCTCCTGCCCCTGCTGGAGCATGCCTCCGAACCCATCGTTGTCGGCATCCTCGGTCTCCCAGCCCGCGCAGCCGACTCGTTTCTAGTTGGGTTCCTGCGGCGCGACTACGGAGCCGCCGGGCTGTTTCTGCTGCAGAAGCAGGGCCAGCTCGACCACATCCAGGCGGTCGTCTCGCTGGTCGTGATCACGCTTTTCGTGCCCTGTATCGCCAACTTCTTCGTCATGATCAAGGAACGTGGCATCAAGACAGCCGTCGCTCAGACTGCTTTCATCATCCCTTTCGCATTCGCCGTTGGAGGGTTCCTCAATTGGATCCTACGTCTGGTCAGCATCAATCTGTGACGGTGACCGTTCAGTGTCCGCTGTGCGGCGCCCGCTTCGTGGGTCAGGAGTCCTGCCCCACCGGATGCCCGATGGCCGGCGGATGCCACAGCTACTGCTGCCCGAGCTGCCACTACCGGTTCGTGGAGGAGTCACGGCTCGTCAACTGGTTGCGGCGGGTCATGAAGGGAAACCAGGCATGAGCTCAGCGAAGCCACATGCGGCCGGACCTATCCGCCTCGACGAGCTTCGTCCGGGAGAAACAGCCACCGTCGTTCGGCTGGAGACCGCGCTGGACGGTACTCGCTCGCAGCTTGCCGACCTCGGTCTGTTCCCCGGACTGGATGTGCGCGTCATCCAGCGTAGGCCAGCGCTCCTCATTGAGGTGGACTGCACGCAGGTGGCGGTCGAGGCGCGCGTCGCCTCCCACGTTCTCGTCGACCGATGCCGTCCACTGTCAAAGGGTGGTTGAGCGCTCTCGAGCATCGAAAACGTTTTACCAGCAGGGTCATGCTATGATCCGGCTCAGTGCAAACCCGGGGGGGGATTCCGTGGTGGCAGGCATTGTGGGTCTGTCTTGCGGCGGTGTTGGCTTGTCCAGCACCGGCTGTCAGCGCGGGCGCCCGTCCACGGCCGGAAGTCGTCCGTCAGCTGGTTTCCGAACGTATTCTCCGTCCTGAGGCCGGTACCGTACTGGTAGCCGGTGAGGTCATCGAGGTCCGGTGGACGGCACTTTCCGCGGAGGTCAACGAGTGTGAGCTGCTCCTGTCCTTGGATGATGGACGGGAGCTGACGGTCCGCCTCACACCGCAGCTGCGCGGAACCACCCGTGAGCTATCCTGGCGGGTCCCCAACCTGCCGACCTCGCGAGCCCGGCTGCGTCTGCGCGTCGGTGTCGCCGGTCGTGAGATCGAGAGCGCGGCCAGCCCTCCCTTCACGATCATCGGCAGCTCAACCTCCCCACTCACTCCGTTGCGGTTCGCGTACGGGGAGTGGTGGACATCGTCGATACCGGGCGCTTTGCGGACCGGGTATCCGACCAGCAGGCCCCGGTTCGGGCCCGCACCGGGAAAAGCCGGGCCAGCGCTCCTCGCCCTGCTCCCGGAGGAACCCGTACCTTCTGCGCCCGGTGCCAACATAGTGGTGCTCGAACGGCCCGAGGGTAGGCGCGTCTGCGAGTCTGCACCCACGCGCGAGCTGGCGTTGCACCCGGTGGCCCCACCCCAGCGAGAGTAGACCTTTCACGGTCGGCCAACCTTGCATTGCCCACCCGGCGCAGCCGAGAAGCTGATGTGCAGAGTGGGCACACGACTCTGGCCGAGAGAACTCATCGACAGCAAGGGCGTTCCGCGCTGCGGTCGACCGTGGAGCCGGAACCAGTGATGCTGTTCGACGGTGACGGCCAACACGTGAAAGGAACAAACTCATGCATCTCTCGCGAAGTGCTGTTATCGCCATCTGTCTCTGTACCGCCATCGGGACCCCTGCGTTCGCCCAGCAGCAGCCGCCCGACCAACAGCCACACGTGGTCTCCGGCACGATCGAGGTCACGACGACTCGCGTGCCCGAGGATGTCGAGACGGTCCCGGCGTCGGTCACCGTCGTCTCCGGCGACGAGCTACGGGCCCGAGGTGTCACCGACCTCAACTCCGCCCTGGCACTGGTCTCGGGCGTGTCCGTTGCCCCCGGTGGCGACGGTGGTCCCGCCGCCTCGATTCCCGAGCTTTGGGGCCTCCGCGAGTACGACGCCTTCCTGCTGGTCGTCGACGGAGTGCCGTGGGGCGGGGCTTTCAACCCGGCGCTGCCTGCGCTCGACCTGACCGACGTGGAACGGATCGAGATCGTGCGCGGCACGGCCCCGGTCATGTACGGGGCAACGTCCTTTTCCGGCGTCATCCAGGTCATTCACCGTGCGGCGGGCGCTCCCGGCGGAGATCTGCGCCTCGGCGTGGGCAGCTACGGCAGCCGAAGCCTGGCCTACGCCTCTCCCCTGCAAGCGCAGCCCAACCTCAAGCACTCGCTCGTGATCAGCGGCGAGCGACAGGGCTTCCGGGATGACCGCACCGGCTTCGACCGCACCCACGTCCTGTACCGTTCGAGCAGGACCACCCGCACCGGCACATTCCGCCTCGACGTCGACGGCTATCTCGTCCGGCAGGATCCGGCCAGCCCCAGCCCCCGCACTGGTACGGTGCTGTCACCGCTGGTACCGATCGACGCCAACCACAACCCGCGGGGCTCCAAGATCGATGACGACCGACTGACGCTGATTGCCGGCTTCGAGACCAAGGTCGGCGGCGGCACCTGGTCGACGACGCTGTCGGCAAGCCACACCAACCGTAGCACCGGCCGTGGCTTCCTGACCGGTGTTTCCACGACCGACCCCAACGCGAATGGCTACCGCCAAGACCTGTCATTGGATGACGTCTACTTCGACACTCACGTCGTCTTCTCGCCGTCCGCGGAAGTCCAGGTCATCCTCGGCGCCGACCACCTCTACGGCAAGGTTGAACAGCACTCGGAGGACTTTGACTACTTCGCTTCGCTCGACGGATCCCAGGTGCCAAACCTCAACGATCTGCCGGCCCAGGGTCGGCTGCGGATGCAAGACAAGCGCAACTTCTCGGGCCTGTACATGCAGACCGAGTGGCGTCCAGTGCCACGCTGGCGGGTCCAGCTGGGGGCGCGCATCAACCACACTCAGGAGTCGCTCTATGCCTCGGAGGTGGAGCTGGACTCCGGCATCGGGGGCAGCAGCGGCGACAGCCGCACCTTCACCAAGGGGAGTGGCGTGGCCGGTATCAGCTGGCTTGCCTGGGGCGCCCGTACCAGCGCCGTCTGGATCTACACCGACTACCGCCGCACCTTCAAGCCCGCGGCTCTCGACTTCGGGCCGGACGCCGAAGGCGAGATCCTCAAACCCGAGACCTCCCACTCCTACGAGATCGGGCTCAAGGGTCGTCACGGTGATGGCGCTTTCGACTGGGAGCTCAGTGCCTTTCAGATGGACCTCGCCAACCTGGTCGTCGCGCAGCTGACCGAGGGAGGCCAACCGGGCCTGACCAACGCCGGCAAGGAGCGGTTCAAGGGTGTCGAGCTCGAGCTCGACGTGCGACTCGCCACCGACCTCAGGTGGCGTGCCACCACCGCCTGGCACGACGCGCAGTTCACCGACTACGAACGTCTCTTCGATGGCGTCCCAACCCGGCTGGACGGCAACCAGCTGGAGCTGTCGGCACGGACGCTGGCCTCGACCGGCATCGTCTACTCCCCACCTCGAGGCTTCCACGGGGTGGTCCTGGCTGATCGTGTCGGCCGCCGCTTCCTGGATATGCGCAATCGCTCGGAAGCGCCCGCCTACACGACCTGGTCGGCCGTGGTCGGCTACCGTTTCGCCTCGTGGGACCTGCGGCTGGAGGGCTACAACCTGAACGACACGCGGCCGCCGGTCTCCGAGAGCGAGGTCGGAGACGCACAGTACTACCGACTGCCTGCGCGCAGCTTCCGGGTCAGCTTCCTGAAGCGCTTCTGATCGGCTGCGCACTCGCGTGCTTTGTTGATATCTGGCCCGCTGGCTCGCCTGGCGGGCCGGGACTACTTCTACTCGAGACGCTCCATGCACTCTGGCGTGAAGGGCACGATCTCGTCCTCACGCCCCTCGTGGAGCTTGCGCGGCCAGTGCGCATCGGCCAAGAGCGCGCGTCCAACCGCGACCAGGGAGAACTCCTCCCGTTCGAGCCGCGCGAGCAGGTCGTCGATGCCCATAGGTGCAGCGTCCCGCCCCCGGAATGAGGAGAGAAAGTCCGAGTCGAGGCCGACGCTGCCCACGGTGATCGTTGGTCTGCCGGTCAGACGCTGGGTCCAGCCGGCCAGGTTCAGCTCCGAGCCGGGGAACTCGGGCTCGCTGTAGCGACGCGTGCTGGCATGGAAGACGTCCACCCCCGCCTCGACCAACGGAATGAGCAGCCTTTCCAGCGCCTCCGGCGTGGCCGCCAGCTTGGCCCGGTAGTGACCCATCTTCCACTGCGAAAACCGGAACTGGATCGGGAACCCCGGTCCCACCGCTTCGCGGACGGCCGTGACCACCTCAACGGCAAGACGCAGACGGCGTTCGGGGCTGCCGCCGTACTCATCGGTCCGCAGGTTGGTGCGCTCCCACAGAAACTGGTCGATCAGGTAGGAGTGCGCTCCGTGAATCTCGACGCCGTCGAAGCCGAGCTCGCGCGCGTTACCTGCCGCTGCCGCGAACGCGCCGACCACCTCGGCAATGTCCTGCAGGCTCATCGCCACCGGCAGCTCCGGGTCGTCGCCGTGTGCCGGGTGGGGAACCGCGGAGGGACCATATCCGGGCACATCCGGGTCCGGTGGAGTACCACGCTTCCGGTAGCTGCCAACGTGCCAGAGCTGGGGAATGATCACGCCCCCGGCCTCGTGGACCTCGTCCACGACGCGCTTCCAGCCTGCGAGTGCATCGGCACCATACATCCGAGGAACGTCCGGGTAGCCGTTCGACGCCTTGTGCTCGATCACGGTTCCCTCGGTGATGATCAGCCCGACCCCACCCTCCGCGCGTCTGCGGTAGTAGGCCGCCACCTTCGCAGTCGGTACCCCGCCCGGCGACTTGCTCCGCGTCATCGGCGCCATGACGATCCTGCTCGGCAGCGTGGCAGCACCGAATCGGAAGGAACTGAAAAGAAGGTCCAGCGACCGGCTCATGGCGTCCTCCCCGTCAGTCCTGGATGAGCTCGATCTTGTAGCCGTCCGGGTCCTCTACGAAAGCGATCACCGTCGTGCCATGCTTCATCGGGCCCGGCTCGCGAACCACTGCTCCCCCCGCCGAACGTACCCGGTCACACGCCGCCTCGATGTCCGCCACGCCGATTGCGACGTGGCCGAATCCGTCCCCGAGCGTGTAGCTCGACCGACCCCAGTTGTAGGTCAGTTCGATCTGCGCCGTGTCATCGTCATAGCCGAGAAAGGCGAGCGTGAACTCACCACCCGGGTAGTCCTTTCGCCGCATCAAGCGCATGCCAAGGGCCTCCGTATAGAAGGCGATGGAGCGCTCGAGATCACCGACTCGAACCATAGTATGCAGGATCTTCATGTTCCCCCCTCGTCACCTCGTCGACCGAGCGCCCGGAGCTACTTCTCAGGCTTCACGGCCGACATCTGTATCGTCTTGGCACCCACCGATCGTGCCACATCGAGGACGTGGATCACGATGCCATAGTTGGCGCCGCGGTCTCCCTTGAGAATGATCGTTTTGTCTGGCGTACGCTGGACAAGCCGTTTCATCTCGCCCTCCAGCTGCGTCTTCGGAACCAGCTTCTGATCGATCCACACGGTGCCGTCAACAGCCACCGTGACCACAGGCGGACGACGCTCCCGGCTCACGCCGGCGGACTCTGCGGTCTTCGCCTCCGGGAGCTTGAGCTTCAAGCGCTGATCCGACACGAACTGGGTCGTCACCGAGTAGAAGATCAGCAGCAGAAAGACAACGTCGATGAGAGGCGCGATCGGCACCTCCGGCTTCCCCCGGCGACCGAGTTTGCTCAGACGCATCACTCTTCCCCGCTGTTGGCCGTCACCGGCCTCCGTACCAGATGCATGAAGTCGAGCAGCTTGGCCTCGATCTCGGACAGGATGGCCTCCGCCCGGCCCTCGAGATAGGCATGCACGAAGAGAGCCGGGATAGCGATGATGAGGCCCGTTGCGGTGGTGATCAGGGCCACCGCGATCCCGGACGAGAGCTGCTCGGCTACGCTGGTTCCGGTCGAGGCCACGACCGTGAAGATCTTGATCATCCCCAGCACGGTCCCGAGGAGGCCGAGCAGTGGGGCACCGGCGACGACAGTCGCCAGAGCGGGCAACCCTCGTTCGAGCCCCTTGAGCTGGCGGCGTCCGGTGTCCTCGAGGATCTCCCGTAGCTCGTCATACGGGGCGAGGCGGTTCTCGACCAGCGTCGTGACCAGCTCGGTGAACGGGCCCGGGTGACGCCGACAGAACTCCTGCGCGGGAACGTACTCTCGCTGGGCCAGAAGCTGGGCCAGGGTCGTGACGGTGGTGTCGTTGACGTAGTTACCGCGTCTCAGCACCCACAGCCGCTCGAAGATGATGGCCAGTGCGACCAGCGATAGCAGCCCGAGCGGGATCATCACCGGCCCACCCGATATCAGTATGTCGATCACGTGGTGCTCCTCAGTAGTTCCTGTCTGGCGGGTTCATATTGTAATAGAACGAGATGGTTACGCCCTCGCGCGTGACCCCGGTCAGATCGTTGGGCAGCTCGTCGAACGGCGAGGAATCGCCGATGGCGTCGCGGGCCGCAAAGTCCATCGGCGGCTTCCCAGACTCGTCGATGATCTTGAGCCCCGTCACCGTGCCGTCGCGCTCGATGAAGAACCTGATCCTGACCACACCCTTTGCACCTAGCCTCGCCAGCTCGGGGATCCGCCAGTGCCGGCGGATCTTGCGCAGCATGGCTGCCGCGTACGGCCCCCAGTCGTACCACTGGGTGTCGAACGACAGCGCTCCCGTGTCGAGATGACCGCCGGCGCGATCGGG
>JAJDNH010000195.1 GCA_022340775.1 Acidobacteriota bacterium | reverse complement strand
CACGCGGCCCACCCCCCGCCCAGATCCTTCTTCGCTCGCAAGCTCGCTCATCAGGATGACACGGGGAATAGCGCTTTGCTCGCTCATCAGGATGACACCGATTGGGGCACGTCTCGACAGCATCACAGCATACGTGAGGTTCGTCACGCTAACACCGGAGACCGGGGGATGCGTTGGAGTCAGGCGTAGCCTACCGCAAAGGAACATCGTTCCTGCTGGTACGTACCATTCTTAGCGGCCCGCGCAGCGAATCACTTACACTGGAGGGCGAACGGGGAAGGACACCATGGGCGACAAGAGTGACACTGGGTGCGGGTGCTGTGGCGGCGGGATCTTCGGCAGCATCGGAGCGGTGCTGGCCGCCCTGCTCAGCTGGGGAACCAACCACAGCATCCTGTGGGCGCTGCTCCACGCGTGCCTGAGCTGGTTCTACGTCATCTACCACTGGTTCGTGTACGGCAACATCCTGCCCTAGCCTACCCCCCGGGGCCCCCGACCGCACGTTATACCGCCAGTTTCCCGTACCTGCTGGCCCAGGTCGCGAAGGGCGACCTGATACAGTGGGGCGAAGGAGGCCGGTTTTGGGACGAAAAGGCGGTGCGTACAAGTTCGCGAAACGGAGCAGGGAGCTGGAGAAGCAGAAGAAGAAGCAGGAGAAGCTGGCACGGAGGCGCGACAAGGGCGCCGAGCAGTCCGATCCTCAGTCCGAGCCTGAGGAGTCCTGACGGGACTGAAGTGGCGCGACTCCCCCGCGCGCCCGCTGGCACAGTCCTCCTATCTCACACACCACGACCTATGCCCGTGCAGGGAAGATGCTCTCTCGGTCGCGCGTTTGAGCGTCACATGCTCTGGAGCGCGTTACAGAGAGGTTCGTCGGGTGGGTGGGAGTCTCTCCTCTAACCTCTATCCTCTTTCTGGGGGGGTTGGGGGGCGTTTCCCGTTTCCCGTCTCCCGATTTCCCGGGCGGGGGGTCGTCTCGGGCCTAGCTTGTTGCGTCTCGTGATCTTCCCGGGTGGGCGGGGGCCTCCGCCACTCCGTCACTCCATCGACAGTGCCTGAACCGTCTGCGGCCTCTCGCCGTAGACCGCGAGCGGATGACCCACATCACCCGCGGCCCAGCTCCTCTCGAACCTCCGCCAGCCTCGCCTCGAGCGCCTCGAGATCGCCAGCTGCCTCCGCCCAGCGCTCGTTGAGGTCGTCGAGCCCGTCACGCGCCGCCTCGATCTGGTCCTGGAGCGCGCACAGGCGCTCGGGATCAGCCCAAACAGCACGGTCGGCAAGCGACTGGTTGGCCTGCTCGATGAGCGCGTGGCGGCGCTCGATCTCGGCCTCGAGCTCGCCTGCGTCCGCCTGCAACCGCTCGACGTCCCGCCGCAGGCGACGCTCCTCCTCGGCCAGTGGGCTGCGCCGCGAGCCCGACCGCTGCGGACGCCGATCGCCGCCGGCTGGCGCTACCTCCACCTCGCCGAGGGCCTCCGCGACGCTCCGTACCTCGCGCACCCGTCCTCGCCCGACGAGCAGCACCCGGTTGGCGACCCGCTCCACCAGGCGGCGGTCGTGGCTCACTATCAGCAGCGAGCCCGGGTACCTCGTCAGCGCCGCCTCCAGCGCCTCACAGGTCGGCAGATCGAGGTGGTTGGTCGGCTCATCGAGGAACAGCAGGTTGGGGTGAGAGGCGAGGATCCTGGCCAGCGTCACGCGCCCACGCTCTCCGCCCGACAGGCCGTCGAGCGGACGATCTGCGGCTTCGCCGGAGAACCCGAAGCGTGCCGCCCATGAACGCGCCTGGGTCGGGCTCCAGGCAGGGTGGACGCTCCACAGGACATCGAGCACGGTTCCCTCCGTCGGCAGGTCCGCGAGCTCCTGGTCGTACCACGCGGCCGTGACGCCGTGACCGGCAACCACCCGCCCCACCAGCGGCGGCATCTTGCCTGCCAGCACCTTGAGGAGGGTCGTCTTGCCGGCACCGTTGGCGCCGATGACCGCGACCCGCTCACCGCGCCGGATCACCAGCTTGACGCCACTCACCACCGGGCCTTCGTAACCGGCCGCGACCCCCTCCGCCGCCACCACCACGCCGCCGGCGCGCGCTACCTCGCCCCACACGAACTTGCTCGCCGCTGCCTCGTTCGCGGGCCGCTCGACCCGCTCCAGACGGTCGAGCTCCTTGCGCCGCGCCTGAGCCTGCTTGGTCCTCTGTCCGACGATGTTGCGCCGGATGTAGTCCTCGGCGCGCGCGATGTGCTCCTGCTGGCGCTCCCAGGCCCGCAGCTGTGTCTCCTGCGCTTCGGCCTTGGCGCGGCGGTAGCGCTCATAGCCCCCCGGCCAACGCTGCAGACGGCCTCCCTCCACCTCGACCACGGCCGACCCGACGCGGTCGATCAGCTCGCGGTCGTGGGTAGCCACCAGCATCGCCCCACGGCGCTGCTCCAGCAGCCTGATCAGGGCCTGCGCTCCGACCAGGTCGAGGTGGTTGGTCGGCTCGTCGAGGAGCAGCAGATCGGCCGGCTCGAGCAACGCCCGCACCAGCGCGAGGCGTGTCCTTTGGCCGCCAGAAAGCTCGTCGACCGGACGCTCGGCCAGCTCGTTGCCGAGCCCGAACGCCGCCAGGCTGGTCAGTGCCTCCGCCTCGGCGCGGTAAGGGTCGTGCGCCTCCAACGCATCCTGCAGCTCGCTCAAGCGCTCCAGAAGCTCGTCGTCGTCCGGATGCGCCGCCAGCTCCGCCGTCACCCCGTCGAGGTCTCTCTCGAGCCTCGCGATTCGGGCGTAGGCTCCCATTGCGTACGACAGCACGGTCGAGCCCGGATCCGCCACGAAGTGCTGGTCGAGGCGGGACAGCGAGAGGCTCCGCACGGTGCGTACACGCCCCAGATCGGGCTCCAGCTCACCGGCCAGCAGCCGCAGCAGCGTCGTCTTGCCGGCGCCGTTGCGGCCCACCAACACCAGGTGCTCGCCGGGGTTGTGCTGGAAGTCGGCCCCGTCGAGGATCGGCTCGCCGCCGAGCCGAACCCGTACACCCTCCAGGCGATAGAGCATCTAGTCGCCGACCTCGTCAACCGTCCCGAGGACGAGGGCGGGCGCCGACACCGGCTCGGGTGAAATACGGAAGGCACCCGCGACCTGGATGGCGACCTCCTCGCGGTTCACCTCACGCTCGCCGATGAGCACGGTCGCCAGCGGCTGTCCAACGTCGATCCGATCGCCGAGCCGTGCGTGAACCAGAAGGCCGGCCCCGTCGGCCAACTCGTCGTCGCGAGTCCGTCGCCCCGCGCCGACGTCGACAGCGGCCCATCCGAGCGCCTCGCCATCGACCGCGGCCACCCACCCCCCCGACTCGGCCCCGATCACGGCCTCGAGCCGGGGACGGGCCAGCCTCTCCGGGTCGGGGTCACCGCCATGGGCGGCCACCATCGCATCCCATGATCGACGCGCGGTGCCGTCCGCCAGAGCCGCTTCGAGCCGAGAACGGGCCGCCGCCGCATCGGCGCCACGCAGCACCATCGCCTCTCCTGCAATCCGCAGCGCGACCTCGCGCAGCGCAGGGCTGCCACCGCCCTCGAGCACGTCGAGCGCCGCCCGCACCTCGCAGGCGGTTCCGAGCGCCGGACCAAGCGGCTGGTTCATGTCGGTAATGAGCGCCTCGCAGGCCATCCCCATGTCACGTGCCACCTGCCGCAGGGCGCGCGCGAGCTCGACCGCCTCCGCCAGCGTCTTGCGAAACGCTCCGCTGCCCCACTTGACGTCGAGCACCAGCGCCGACGCCCCGAGGGCGAGCTTCTTCGACATGATCGAGCCGACGATCAGGGGCAGCGAGGGAACCGTCGCGGTGACGTCGCGCAGCGCGTACAGAACGCGGTCGGCGGGCGCGATGTGCTCGTTCTGTGCCACCACCGCGGCACCGCAGCGGTCGATCAGCTCGAGCATGCCGTCGCGATCCCAGTCGGTTCGGAAGCCGGGGATCGCGTCGAGCTTGTCGAGCGTTCCCTGGGAGTGGCCGAGGCCGCGCCCCGCCATCATCGCGACCGGCGTGCCGACCGCGGCCAGCAGAGGAGCGAGTATCAGCGACACGGTGTCGCCGACTCCGCCGGTGGAGTGCTTGTCGACCGCGTCGGGCCGCAGCCGTCCGACCTCCCACACTTCGCCCGAGTGCAGCATCTCTTCGGTCAGGCAGCGGGTCTCTTGCGCATCCATGCCGCGCCAGCACACCGCCATCAGGAACGCCGCCAGCTGCTCCGGCGGGAGCGTACCGTCGCTCGCTCCGCGGACGAAGGCGGCGATCTCATCGCTGTCGAGGGTATGGCCGTCGCGCTTGCGCGCGATCACCTCGACGAAGCTCACGGTCTCATCCCAGCTCGCGGAGCCGCTGCTGCGCCTGCTGCTGGTACGGCGAGTCGGGGAAGTCCTTGACGAGCTTCTGGAAGTACTCCTTGGCCTGGTCGGGCTTCTGCTCCCTGACGTACAGCGCGCCGAGCTCGTACAGCGCTGCATCGCGTGGCAGCCGCCGGTCGTTCCCTGCGGCCATCGCCTCGAGCTCCTTGGCGACCTCGGGGCCCTCTCCGAGCTGCTCTCTGATGTGCACTAGGTCGAGCGTCGCCAGCCGCCCCAGGACGTCGTCGCCATGGCGGCGGCTCACCTTCTGCAGCATCGTCTTCGCGGTATCGACGTCACCCTTGTCGAAGGCGATTCGGGCCAGGTAGATGCGCGCCTCGTCGGCCTGATCGGTGTGACCGAACCGGTCAACTACGTCCTCGAGCTTCTTCTTCGCGGCCTCGACGTCCGGAGCCGCGCCTTTGCCGGACTGGTCCCCCGAGTACAGCTTCATTGCCGTCTCCAGCTCGAAGGCAGCCTTGTCCTGACGACCCGAGCTGAAGGTATTGACGCCCCACCAGATCAGCACCACTGCACAGACGGCGCCGAAGCCCAGCACCAGCGGCCGCCAGTTGTCCGTCATCCAATGAACGATCCGGTCCACCACGGAGATGAACTCGTCCTGCTTGAGCTTCTTTCGCGTCAGACGTCGCATCGAGCCGTCCTCCCCCGTCTCTTGCCCGCGGGCGGCGCCCGTGGGGCGACCAACTTTAGCCTGGATCGCTCATGATGACAACGGCCGGGTCGGCCATCTCAGTCGGACGTGGCGCCTTCGCCTCGCCTTTGGTGCAGGCTCTCGTCGTCGCCCTGCCACAAGCGCCGCAAGCGCGGCCGCCACACCAACCACAGCGCCATCAGGTGTCCGAGCAGGGCGCCGGCGACAACGTCCGACAGGAAGTGCTGGTGATGAACGACCCGGTTCACGCCGGTAGCGACGGCAACCGTGTAGAAAACCGGCGCAGCCCCCGGGTAGAAGGCCGCCAGCGTCGTCGCCGAGGCGAAGGCCGACAGCGTGTGGCCGGACGGGAACGACTGGCTCGAAGCATGATGAAGCCCCATGCTCGGGCCGTCGAAGACGGTGCGCTCGTGACCTGCCACCTGTCCCTCATGCGAGGGCCGCTCGCGCCCGGCAAGGACCTTGATCACGGTGCCGGTCGCCGCAACGCACACCACGATCAGCCAGAACGCGGCGGCGCGCCGCCACCGCCTGGGATCCAGGGCACCGACGACCAGGCCAACTGCGAGCGTGCCCAAACCGGAGGCCAGGAACTTGGCCGCCGTCAAGCCTTCGCGCATCTCGCCCCAGTGGTCGTACAGCGTCACGGTCCTGAAGAAGCCGAACGCCTGCCGATCGAGGAGGAACGCCGCCACCAGCAGAACCAGCCCCACCAGCAGTCTCGACAGGAACGTCGACCGCCGCGCCGGCACCTCTCAGCAACCTCTCTCGCTGCACTCAACGGACGCAAGATCCACCATGCAAACATCGTACACCGGCGGGAGGTGCCGAGTGGGTGGGGGCTCCGTTACCTTGTCGCGGTTTCACTTCGCCACCAGGCGGGTGGGGAGGCGTCTTCCGTTTCCCGTTTTCCTTTCCCGGATGGGCTGGGGAACCTCGTCACCTAATTACATAATTAGTCAATAATGTAACTACTTCCGCCCCGGAAAAGCGCCATTCTCGTCCACCGCCCGTGTCCGAGGTCGATCCCGCTCACGGTGTCGATGACGCGAACAGGCACGGCCGGTCTCTCACGCTCGAAGCGTTCCAGGTCGTCCAGCCGCGCAACGCCCACAAAAGGCTCGCCAGCCGCGATGTGGTCTGCGAGGCAGGCCCGCGGACGGCAGTTGATGGAGTCCAGGGGCAGGTAGAAGAACAGCTCGTCGTCGCGGGCCTCATAGATCAGGACCCGCTCGCCATCACGGCGCGCCTCGAGGACGGTACGTGCCGAGCGCGGTCCGACGAGCTGACCGCCGAGCTCCGGCAGGAACCACCCCAGGAGGCCGAGGAGATAGAGGGCCGAGACCGCGATCATCACCCTGAGCTGGCGCCGGGAGGTACGCGAAGCCACCGCAAACGCGAGCCCCGACAGCATCACCACGCCCACCACCACGCCCGGTGTAAGCAGGGTATTGACACCGAAGTGCACGGCAACGGCCGCAGGCAAGACCGCAAGCGGTACTCCTCCGAGAAGCAGCATGGCCACGGTCAAGGTGCGGCCGCCGCTGGACTGTTCTCGGCGCGAGAGAAGCCAGCCGACGACCAGCAGCACCCCTGCCGGGTACGCCAGGAGCCAGTAATGCACAAGCTTGGTCTCAACCAGCTCGAGCATGATCAGAGGTCCGATCAACCATCCGAGGAGGAAGCGCAGGCGCGGTTCATCGCGCACGCCGCGGCCCAGCCCAGCCAGCGCTGCCGGCAGAAAGGCAAACCAGGGAAAGGCTGCGATCACGGCAGTGACGACGTAAAAGCCCGGGAAGCCACCGTGGCTCTCGAGTGGCGACAGCGAGCGCGCCAGGACATGCTTGCCGAACCCAACGCGGAAGAACTCGCCGCCGGTGGCGTGCCACGCTGCGGCCGCCCAGGGGACGGTCAGGACCAGGAAAAGGGGTACGCCCCACACCCACCGCAACCGCGAGAGAAGGGCACGGCCGCTGGCCGAGCTCAGCGCCTCGGCGGCCGCCCAGGCAACCGGCAGAATGAGGACGGTCGGCCCCAGCCGCCACCAACCGGCCACCAGCACGAGGGTCAGGACAACCGCCTCCCAACGCTTCCAACGCCGGGCCAGGGCCCAGCAGCCGACCCCGGTGAAAACGACGAACGCCGGCGCCACCGGCCCCTTGGCGAGCGTTGCCAGGCCGAGACCGGCCCATAGCACCGCGGCGGCGCCCGCTTTTCCTCTGCCGACAGCCAGGCTCTCCAGAGCGAGCATGGCGGCGAGCCCGGGCAGCACCATCACCAGGTCGGCGGTACACGCGCGTGCCTCAAGGTTGAAGGTCATCGACACGGCCAGCAGCAGGCCGGCAAGAAGACCCGCCCCTGGGCCCCAACGGCGCCGCGCCCACCAGGCGAGGAGGAGTACCGAAAGCGCCCCGGCGACGTTGGAGGGCAGGCGCGCGGCGACCTCGTTGACGCCGAACACCGCGTAGGAAGCCATCGTGCACCAGTAGACGAGGATCGGCTTGTCGTAACGGTTGACACCGCCGAACGTCGGCACCACCAGCTCGCCCCGAGCGAGCATCTCCCGCGCTGCCTCCGCGAAGCGAGGCTCGTCGCGTCCGATCAGCGGCGTCCAGGCGGTGCCGGCAAAGAAGAGCACGAATGCCAGCCCAGCCGCCACCGTCACCTCGCGCGCGGCGCCGGCGACGACCCACCGCCGCAGGGTCACGGTTCCTCGTCCTCCCGGTCGCTCCCAACACCCTGCAAGGAGTCCAGCCGCGCCTGCAGCACGCTCAGGCGGCGCTCGGCCTCGGAGTACTTGGTGGCAGCGTTGCCGAGGTGCTTGCCGAGAACCGAGAACTCCTCGCCAAACCGCTCCAGCTGCTGCTCGACCGCGCCGATGCCACGCAGGATCGCGGCCGCGTTGGCCTCGACCTCGAGCCCTCGCAGGCCGGTGGCGACGGTGCTCAGATAGGCGTAGAAGGTGCTCGGCGACACCGGCAGGACGCGACGCGAGAGGGAGTAGTCAGCGAGGTCGGCACCGCCCGCCTCGCCGGCCACCAGCTCGGCGTAGACGGCCTCTGCCGGCACGAACATGAGAGCGAACTCGAAGGTCTTCTCGCCGGGGCGGATGTAGCGTTCGGCAATCTCGTTGATTCGGCCCTTGACCGCGGTCTCAAACTCGCGCCGGGCGTTCCGCCGGGCGAGGTCGTCCTCCGCGGCCACCAGGCGACGGTACGCCTCGAGCGGGAACTTGGCATCGACCGGAACCAGGCGATCCCCGACCCGGATCACGGCATCCACGGTGCGTCCGTCCGAAAACCGGTGCTGCACCTCCCACACGCCGGCCGGCAGCGCCTGGCGCAGCAGCTCCTCGAGCGCCCGCTCCCCGAACAGGCCGCGCAGCTTCGGGACCTTCAGGATTCCCTCGAGCTCCTCGATGCTGCGGCCGAGCCGCTCCATCCGCTGCGCCATCTCCGCCACCTGGCCAAGCTGCTCCTTGACCGAACCGAAGACGCGGGTGGCGTTGGAGATCCCCTCGCCGAGCGTCTTCTGCGAGACCGCCATCTGGCGGTTGAGGGATTCATTCATCTGCCGACCGACATCGCCCAGCTGAGCGTGGAGCCGGCCCGCGACCTCGCTCAGCTGCGTACCCACCGAGCGCATCGCGTCCCCCTGCTCGCGCGCCTGCCGCTCTTGGGCGGCCTCCAGGCGGCGTCGCAGGCTCAGCCCTTGGACCAGGGCCGCCACCGCGGCAACTACCGCAGCCGCTGCCGCGAGCAAGATCACTGCAACCAGCCAGGGCTCCTGCGGCATCCGGCGCTACTTCCCCGGAGCTGTCGGAAGTGCCTTGTTCAGGCTCATGAGTCGGTCGAGGGCCGGGAACGCCCGGTAGTCGGTCTGGTCCAGGTTGAGCGGGGTGATTGTCACCCAGCCATCGGCGAGGGCGGCCGCATCGGTGGTCGGGTCGGTCTCCGACGGCGGCGACCAGTGCCCTACCAGCCAGCGGACGCCATCCTCCTGGCGCACCACCTCGTATCTGGTCGCGAGGTCGGCTGCAAGGCTCGAACGCGTCAGCCGGTAGCCGCGGGCCGAGCCCGGATCCTTCGGAATGTTGACGTTGAGCAGGACGCCGCGCGGCAGGCCGCCGTCGCGGACCGCGTCCAGCAGCGGCTTGACCCAGCGTGCGGCAGCAGTGAAGTCGGGGTGCGGGTCTCCCCAGTCGAGCCCGAGCGAGAACGCGATTGCCGGGACGCCGAGGACGGTCGCCTCGCGCGCCGCGCCCAGAGTCCCAGAGTACCAGTCGCTGAGACCCACGTTCTCGCCGCGGTTGATGCCCGACAGCACGATGTCCGGACGGTCGTCGGCCAGAACCGTGTCAATGCCCACCCGTACAGTGGTTGCCGGAGTCGCGTCCACCGCCCAGGCCGGCGCCCCACCAACTTTCGCGTGCGGCTCGACGCGGATCAGCTCGCGGAGAGTGAGAGCGTGGCCGACCCCGCTCTGCTGTTGCGCAGGCGCCACCACCGTCACCCGGTAGCTCGGATCCGCTGCAATGACTCGGGCCAGCGCCTCGATCCCAGGCGCATCGATCCCATCGTCGTTGGCGATCATCACGTGACAGCGGCCCCCGGCCCACCCGACGGCGGCGCCACCAACCAGAATCGCCGCCACGGACCAACGCACAACCCGTGCTCGCATCCGCACCTCCGAGACTGTCTCGGCCGTGAGTGTAACAGAGGGAGTACCGACAGGATGACAGCGGGTCACTCGCACCCTCCGGGCGGCTCCGACGGACCCTGCTACCTTGACATTCTTGCCGCAGCGCGGTATATAGTGAGCATGGCATTGCCGCATGGCGGCAAGCCATGAAGGAGCGCAACAATGATCCGTCTGATCAAGCGTTACGGCAGCCGCAAGCTCTACGACACGGAGGAAAGCCGCTACGTTTCCCTGGAAGAGCTGGCGGGTTGGATCCGGCACGGACAGGAGATCCGGGTGATCGACAACAAGAGCGGCGACGACGTGACGCCGCAGACGCTGACCCAGATCATCTCCGAAGAGGGACGCCGCGGCATCTCGATGCTCCCGAACGAGCTCCTGCACGAGCTGATCAGGATCGGAGAGGAGGCCGTGTCGAGCGGCGTCGAGCACGTCCAAAACGGGGTCGACCGCCTGATGCGCGCCTCGATCGACCGCCTGGGTCCGGTACGGCGCGCCCGCGAGGAGATGTCGCGCCTGCAGCACCGTCTTGCCGAGCTCGAAGCATCCCTGGCCGATCTCGAGCAGCAACGGATGGAAGAGGAGACGCGACGCGCTGCCCCACGGAAGGCAAAGCCAACAGCCGCCGCACGCAGAGGTGGGCAGGGCGGGGCGCGAAAGTCCGCCGCTGCCAAGAAGAGGTCCGGTGCCAAGTCCTCCGGCCAGTCCTCGGCAGCGGGCGGCCCGAAGACCGGGAAGGCATGAGCAAGACCCTCTCGCCACCCCCGAACCGCTTCCCGCGACGGCGGCGGGACAGGAGCCGGCCATGAGAGAAGGTAGTTCGCGCGACGTCGGCAGAAGCACCATCGGGCTGGCGCTCGCCGGCGGCGGGCCCCAGGGAGCGATCCACGAGATTGGCGCCTTGCGCGCCCTTGACGAGGCCCTCGACGGGCTCGAGCTCAACGACCTCGACATTTACGTCGGCGTCAGCGCCGGAGCCTTCATCGCTTCCTGCCTGGCCAACAGGCTGTCCACCGAGCAGATGGCTCGCGCGATCGTCAAGCACGAGCCCGGCGAGCACCCGTTCGTCCCCGAGACTTTCCTCAGCCCGGCGGTTGGCAACCTGGTCAAGAGCGGTCTCAGGGTGCCGAAGCTATTCCTCGAGGCGCTGTGGCTGTACGCCCGTCACCCCGAAGACCTGACGCTGGTGGAGTCGCTGACCCGGCTGGCACGCGCACTTCCGGTCGGGGTCTTCAAGAACGAACCGGTTCGCGAGTACTTGCACCGCATCTTCACGATGAAGGGCCGCACCGACGATTTCCGCGAGCTCGAGCGGCGGCTGATCGTGGTCGCCACAGACCTCGACTCTGGCAAGCCGAGGCGGTTCGGAGAGCCCGGATCGGACTACATCCCGATCTCGACCGCCGTCCAGGCCTCGACGGCGCTTCCCGGCCTCTACCCGCCGGTACTGATCGACGGACGCCACTATGTCGACGGTGTGCTGATTAAGACGCTCCACGCCTCCGTGGCGCTCGACGAGGGCGCCGACCTGGTGATCTGCCTCAACCCGATCGTGCCCGTGGACACCATCCGGGCCGTCGAGCAAGGGGTCATGCGACGCGGCAAGCTGATCGACCGCGGCCTGCCCAGTGTCCTCTCGCAGACATTCCGAACGCTGATTCACTCGCGGCTGTACGTCGGGCTCGCCGCCTACGACGAGCGCTACAAGGATGCCGACGTGATCCTGCTCGAGCCGCGACGCGACGACTACGACGTGTTCTTCTCCAACGTCTTCAGCTTCTCCCACCGCCGGGCTATCTGCGAGCACGCCTACGACTGCACCCGCCGCTACCTGCAGTCGCACCGGCGCGAGCTCGAGCCGGTCTTCGCGCGCCATGGCATCACCTTGCGTTCGGACGTCCTCGAGGACGAGGAACGATCCCTCTGGGACGGCATACCACCCAGGAAACATCGTGGTCTGCCGCTCATCGAACGGCTCGACGGCGCCCTCGAGAGTCTGGAGACGCTGGTGGCCGGGCGCTGACCCCTTTTGTCTTTGCCGCCTCTTGCGCTATGCTCGATAGCACAACAAGAGGAGGGCTTCATGGCGGCACCGATCTTCAGAGAAGAGTGGGCACAAGAATGGTGCCGGCGGATCAACCAGAACGACAGCTACCGCAGAGCGGCCGAGCGCTGGGAGGGCGCGATCGTTCTCCTGATGACGGAGGATGACTCGTTCGGCATCGACAAGGATCGTGCGGTGATTGCCGACCTCTGGCACGGCGAGTGCCGCTCCGGGCACGCCGCAGGCGACACCGAGCGGGGAGAGGCGCCCTTCGTCATCAGCGGCACGCCGTCGACCTGGAAGAAGATCCTCGACGGTGATGCCGACCCCATCGTGTCACTGATGGGCGGCAAGCTGAAGCTCATGCGCGGCGGGTTGTTCAAGCTGCTCCCCTACGCCAAGGCGGCCAAGGAGCTGGTGAACTCCGCACGCGATGTCGACACCCGCTTCCCCGCCGGCTGGAAGTAACAACGACTCAAGAGGGACAGGGGCTTGCCTCGAGGACGGACTGACGGCCCCCGAGGGGTGCGGCCGCAGGCCGCGGATCTGCCTCACCAGGAACCCGTCACCAGGAACGGTTCCGCGGCGGGCCGGGGACGGAACGGAAGGAGGCGAGCGGCCATCCCGCCGCGGGCGGCGGGGGGACCGGGCGCAGGAGGCTTGGCCCGAGGATCTTCGAGGGTAGGCCTCCGAGCACGGTGCCCCCGGTACACGGGGCGGGTGCAGCCACGAGCCGACGCACCGGTCCGTTCCCGCCCCGCCGGCCCGCACAGCGGGCTGCGGGCATAGCCCGCACGGGACATGCGATCGAGTCACGCCCGTCCAGGCAGGATCGCGCAGGGCGTTCTCCCCGCGCCTCGCCGCCAACGAGCGAGGAGTG
>JAJDNH010000192.1 GCA_022340775.1 Acidobacteriota bacterium | reverse complement strand
ATGTGCCACAAGACTGTCACACGGCCGCCACGCCGGGGGTCCAAGCAGGGAGTAGGCTAGAAACCATGAAGATGAGAACTACCTGGTTCGTCGTCGGGTCGGGTCTGGTTTTGGGTGCGACCCTCGCCTGGGCCGACCTTCACCTCGAGAGGCCTACACCGCTGAGAACCGTGACGGCTGGCACACGCCAGGTGAGGTGGAACAACCTCTATGCCGAATCCGTTCGCTACAACTACATTATTCGCTTGATCTTCGAGGACCGCCTGACCATCACGGCAACCGGTCGCGGCCACTACTCATACTCTCAAGTCGACTATACGTTGCTCTCTGTTGTCGGCCCCGTGGTCTCGTACGCGGTCGAGTCCAGCTCTGACGCCGGTGCACACCCAACAGACCACGAGAGCTACGTCGCCGTGAACCTGGATACCGAGAGACTGGAGCCAGCGAAGATAACGCTTCTCTTCGAGGCGCAGGATGTGATTGCTGCGCTCAAGCGAAACGGGGTTCTTTCGGAACTGAGCAGCTCAGATGAGCGCGAGAGTCTGCAGGGCTACCTTCGGAGTCTCCCGGGCAATCGATGTGAGAACTTCTACTCGATGGCCTCCCACTTCGCGGTCGGCGATATTCATGAATCCTCAGCCACAGTTGTTTTCGGGCCCGAGGACAGAGGAGGCTACTGTCACGGTCCTTCAGGTTACTTTCCGGTCGAGGTCCCGATCCCGAACCGATCGGCTGGCTGGTTCGCGACTGCCCGTGAAGAAGGATCCTACGTAGCGGCTCTTGCCCGGGAGCGCGCTCGAGAAAGACAACAGTGACGATGTCGTGTGCCGCATGCCATCCTGCAGTGTTGTCCGCGGGGGGTAGCCTGGCTTCGGACCGCGAGAATCTAGAAGACGATACGTGGTGTCGGTAGAGGGGTCTCATTGATCAACGGTTCGTGTCACTGTGGCGCCGTCACGTTCTCCTTGGACGTCGAGCCCGCGTGGCTCACCGAGTGCAACTGCTCGATCTGCCGGCGTATCGGGGGGCTCTGGGCCTACGGCACCGCCGCGGAGATCCATGTCACTCGGCCGGATGACGGAACGATCGCCTACGTGTGGGGCGACAAGAGCCTCGCTTTTCACGCGTGCAAGGTGTGCGGCTGCACGACGCATTGGGAAAGCCTGGATCGGAGCCCGAACGCCCGCATGGCGGTCAACCTCCGGATGGCGAATCCCGCCGACATCGCTCACATTCCGGTGCGGTGTTTCGACGGCGCCGAGACGTGGACGTACCTTGACGAGTGAGGGGTAGCCTGGGAGCGACCTGTCGTCCAACTGGCTCGAGCTGGAGATGGAGGAGATATGCGACGCCTGCAAACCGTCCTGTTTCTTCTCGCGATCGTGGTGTTCCTGGGCGCGATTCCCTTTGCGGGAAGCCTGATGGGGGACGTCCTGTGGCGGGCCGGGATCGCCGCCCTGCTGGTGGATGTCGTTTCCGTCATGCTGTGGCCCGGCCGACCGGGCCCCGAGACCAACAGGGGTCAGCAGCCCTGATTTGGCGTCTTAGGGGAGGCGGCCGTTGTCCTCCCAGTGCCCGCGCCGTGCCGTCACGCTTCGATGAGCGGTCCCAGTACCACGACGTGCGGATCGGCGCAGCATGAGGTCGTCGCTGTCCGGTATCGGAGGAAGACGAGAGCAGCTGTCAGCTGTCTCCCACAGCTTGCGTGCCGCGCTGCGAGGTTCGCGTGCCGCTCGGCTTCGAATCGAGCGTGAGAGAACCTGGCGCGGCCAACTCCCGTTAGTAGGTCTCATGAAGCCTCATCTCCTCTTGACGTTCGCGCTGGCACTCGGTGTCGGATCCCTCGTCTTCTCCCAGCAACCGCCGACGGGAAAGCCCGCCGCTCCCGCCCGCGCGGAGGTGCTGGTGCTGGGTGTCTACCACATGGCAAACCCGGGGCACGACGTCTTCAACATGGAGGCCGACGACGTGCTCAGCCGCAAGCGCCAGGCCGAGATCGCGCAGGTGATCGCGGTCCTGAAGCGGTTTCATCCGACGAAGATCGCCGTCGAGCGCGACGCCGGCGACAAGCGCATCGTGAGGGATTACGCGGCCTACCGTGCAGGCAAGCATGAGCTCACGCGCAACGAGATCGAGCAGCTCGGGTTCCGGCTCGCCGGGGAGCTCGGTCACAAGACGGTGTACCCGGTGGACGCCGATGGTGAGTTTCCGTACCAGCGCATCGTGGACTACGCCAAGGCGAGCGGCCGTTCCAAGGAGTTGGAGGCGATGAACGAAGAGGTCGGCGTCGAGGTGAAGGCGCAGGGTGCGTACCTCGTCTCCCACACCGTCCTCGAGACGTTGCTGTACATGAACTCAGATGGCAGGGTCGCCCGGGACGTCGGCTGGTACTACCGGTTCGCGCACTTCGGCGAGCCCGGCGACTGGGCCGGCGCCGACCTGGTGGCCGACTGGGTGCGCCGCAACATGCGCATCTTCACCAACGTTGTGCGGCTCATCGACTCGCCGGACGAGCGTGTGCTGGTCATCTTCGGTGCCGGGCACCTCGGCTGGCTACGACAGGCGTTCGCCGGCGATCCCACCATTCGCCTGCGGACGCTTGCGGAGCTTGCGGAGCACCACTGATCGGCGCGGAGCTCACGATTCCCGACCTGCTCACAAGCCTCGACCCGTAGATCGAACTGGCGGTGTGGCGTGGGTGTGCGGGCATACAATGGCTGGTAACCGAGTAACTTCGATGTTGCCAGATGCGATCCATAGCTCCCGGCGGCCACGTCCGCTGTGGGTTGGGCCGGGGCGCCGACCGGCGCAAGGAGACAGGACCTTATCTCATGGATGATCTCGACCTGAAGCAGCTGCTCAGGCCGCTGGCTCGGAGCTGGGCGTGGGTCCTGCTCGTAGGCGGAGGGCTCGCAGCATATGGGGTCCTCATGCTCATCACTGCGGTGACGGTCGCCGTGATGGGGTTGAGTTTCAGCTCTGCCAGCTTCCACATCTTCTTCTATGTTCCCATCGGGATCCTGGCCATCCTCGCAGGCTGGCAGCTGGTGAGCATCGCGCGGACGTTCGCGTCGGACTTGTCCAGTGGGGCGTCCCACAGTCTCGGCCTGCTGGTGCGGAAGCTGCGCCTGGCGTTCATCTATGCCGGGCCATGTCGCTGCTCTTCTTGTTCCTGCTGTTCCTGAGCTTCCTCAGCGCACATCCGTGGTGAAGAAGGGAGAGTTGGTCGTCAACAAAGCACCCTCGCTCACGTTCGTCGGATTCGGGATCTGGGCCGGCCCGTGGCGCTTGGCCGTTCATCCGCCGACCTCGCAACTTCGGACAACTGATCGGATTGCTCTGTGGGATCGTCGGGTCTCCTGATCTTCTTCGTGCTCGTCGCGGCTGCCGTTTTCGAGTTCATGGGGACCGTGACCTGGTATCCACCGTACTTCCGGTATGGGGTTCCCATCTACCTCTCGAGGATCCCCTGCCCCTCTGTAACCCTGCCACTCCCAAGCCCAAACGAGCTGTCGGGACGTTACAAGGCCAGGTGGGATGATCCGCCGCTATTTCGTTCGCTCTCAGCTACAGAGATCGGATTTCGGGATCCCCTGTTCGAGATACGTCCGTTCAGCGCATGGAGGCTGACACACGGGTTGATCGAGCTTCGTCAATCCACCGCCGACGTCCTGCTGGTAGGGTATGTGAACCTCACTATGCTGCTCCTCGGTACGGTTGTGCTCATCAGCCTCCCAATGAGCGACTTCACATGGATGCTCTGGTTCTTGGTTCCGGCCGTCGCGCTGTGGGTTTTCGTCATCATCCAGCAGTACCGAAGAGTCGGCCGAATGCTCGCTGAAGCGATCCAAGGCCGGAGTTGACGAATCGTGGCAGGGGGCTGCAGACACCGCAGTCCAGGAAAGGAGAGTGATCCATGATGAAGAGACTCTGCTTGGCGGCGGTCATCTTGCTCGCGGTTGCCGCGTGCTCGTCCACGTCGCCCCACGGACAGGCGGCCGAGGCCGCCCAACCTGCGGCTCCCGCAATGCCGGCCGGCATGGAGCACATCAGCTACGCAGGGGGTGACGGGGCCGATTGCAGCCGGGCGGTCGTGATCCGGGGCGCCAAGAACGAAATGGAGGGCATCCGGGCCGAGAACATCTGGATCCTCTGGGTCTATCCGGGTGCGCGCAAGACCGGGCAGTCGCTCGTCCAGCGAGGGGGAGAGCCGCACGACGTGATCCGGTTCGTGACGGCCGGCGGCGAGGAGGGGTCGATGTGCTTCGACATTTCGGGTTTCTTCGGCAAGTGGTAGCCTTGTAGCAGCTTGTAGTCCAACGAGATCGAGCCCGAAATGGAGGAGATATGCGACGCCTCCAGACTGTTCTGTTTCTTCTCGCGATCGTGGCGCTCCTGGGCGCGATTCCCTTTGCGGGAAGCGTGATGGGAGACGTTCTGTGGCGGGCAGGGATCGCAGCTCTTCTGGTCGACGTCGTCTGCATCATGCTGTGGCCCCAGCCACGAAGTACCGAATAACAACATCGTGACTCGAGGAGGGATCCCAGATGTCCGCGTACCTGATCGTCGAGCTGGGTGTTCACGACGCTGCCGGCTTTGAGGAGTATCGGCTGCGGGTGCCGGAGCTGATCCGGAAGCACGGCGGTGAGTACATCGTGCGGGGCGGCGCCACCGAGGTCATCGAGGGGTCGTGGGAGCCGCGCCGGCTGGTGCTGTTCCGGTTCCCGGATCGCAAGTCGATCCGGGCCTTCTTCGACGACCCGGAGTATGCCGAGCTGAAGGCGATCCGGCTCAGAACTTGCGACTCGACGATCGTGGCCGTCGACGGGGTGGATTAGGGGTACGCCGTTCAATCAGAGGTCTACCGAGGTTCTTGGCTTCCCAGGCTGTGAGAATCAGGACTGAGATACAATCGCATCCTATCCAGGGATGGAGAGGCGCGGCGTCAAATGAAGAAGGGAAGCCGATGTATGAGAACTGACAACTTCAGCACCGCGGTCGTCAAGCTCCTGACGGGGGCTCTGGGGGCGCTCGTCCTGGCCGGCTGTGCGACGACGATCCCGGTCACGGATACGCAGCAGCCAGAGATTACGCTCATCGTGACTGGACCGGGAGTCGGCAGACAGCAGATGACAGACCCTCCGAAGGACAGCTGGACCGGGCCGGGTGGTGTTCAGCTCTTCGATCTCAAGCCGAACACGGTGTACCGGTTCACGCTCACGGTTTCGGATCAGGGCGGCGCGGCGCGCGCCCAGCTCAGGATGCCGGTGAGCTTCACGGTGACGGAGCTGGCTCCGGCCACGGTGGTTCAGGTCGCGGACTCGATCTCCCGGAGTCTCACGCTTCAGGGCTCGCGTGCAAACCCGGTTACCGGGCTGATCATCAGCGGCAGCTTCCGCACACCGGATACCGGGTCCGGCCTCTCCTTCGAGTTCCAGACCGAAGGCGATGATTTCGGGGGCGCCTCCGGCCGTCCCAACCAGCGGTTCATGAACGTCAGCGCTTCGGTGGGGGCTCACTAGGCCGGGAGCCCGGGACGCGGCTTCGCTCCCGGGACGCTTGTGTCGAGCGTCGAGCTTCCGCGCCAGGCGCCAGACGGGAAACAAGGCATGGTTGACATCAGACGTGCCGCGCCGGCGGACGCCGTCGGGATCTGCGAGCTTCACCGCTCGTCCATCCGGCGCCTTTGCAGCGCGAGCTATTCCCCGGAACAGATCGCCTCTTGGACCGAGGCGCTTCAGCCTGACCGCTACCTCCCCGCCATGGAGAGGTTCGAGTTCTTCGTTGCTGAAGCGGGGGGAGTCGTCGGTTTCTGTATCGTCGATCCCAATGGTGGCGAGCTCAACGCCCTGTACGTGCATCCGGGCTTTTCCGGACAGGGGTTTGGCTCGGCGCTCCTCGAGTATGCAGAACGCGTTGCAATCGCCCACTCCGTTGCTCGTCTGCGAGTGAAGTCCACCGTCAACGCCGTGACGTTCTATGAGTCGCACGGTTTCCGACAGGTCCGCCGAGCTCTGCACGTGAACCCGGCTGGGCTCGAGCTGGAGTGCGTGGAGATGGTCAAGGACCTCCCCCGGGGATCGCGTGCCGCGGACGCCGAGATGGAGAGCCAGAGTGACTGAGGATCCCCACCTCCTCTGCTGGCAGGGTGGCGCGAGGATCGGCTGGTGGGACTTCACTTTCCCGCTAGCGCGCCTTTCGGTTCGCACGGGTTGCCTGACCCTCGCCACCACCGAGAAGGTCTTCGGTTTCCAGCTTTACAAGCTGGCAGCCGACGTCCCAAACGTCCTGATCTTCTCTCCGTCCGACGTGGAAGGTCTTCAGGTTATCGGGTCGATACCCGTTTTCAGCATAGGAGTTCGGATTCACCACTCGAAACCGGAGTACTCGCCGAAGGTGATTTTCTGGACCTGCGGCACGCGACGGGGCGCCGAGGCCCTGGTGCAGAGGCTGACCGACTTCGGGTTCCTGCCTTGGATCGGCTGACACAGGATCGTCTCCCGCTCGTGGCACACTTAGGGGAGGAGGTGCAGCCGATGTCCGAGGTTGTCTCACCGCGAGAGGTTGCCGAGGCGCTCACGGAGCTATGGTCTCCGCGCGTCATCGCAGAGCTCGAAGACTCGTACGTCAAGGTCGCCAAGCTTCAGGGATCGTTAGTGTGGCACAGTCACGACGAGGAGGACGAGCTGTTCTTCGTCCTCAAGGGCTCGCTGCGGATCGAGATGGAGGACCGCACGGTCGAGCTCGGCGAGGGCGAGGCGTTCGTCGTTCCCAAGGGCGTGCGTCACAACCCGGTTGCCGACCAGGAGTGTCACGTCATGCTCATCGAGCGCAAGACGACGCAGCACACAGGGGACGAGGTTACCGAGAAAACCCGGAGCGTCGCCGACCAGCTTCGGCCGGTGTGAGGGCTCGAGAGGTGCCTGGCACATGAGTCGTGGCTGGGGCCAGATCACAGGCCGCTGAGCAGCAGCGGGAAGCGGAGGGATCGATCCCAATGGAAAGCCCGGATACCATCCTGGAGTTTTGGTTCGGCAGTGATCCAGACGACGGCGCTGTCGCCGAGCAGCGTTCGTCCCTTTGGTGGTCGAAGGACCCGAAGACCGATGACGAGATCCGCAACCGGTTTGAACCGCTTGTTCTTGCTGCAGAGTCCGGCGATCTCGATAGCTGGCGGTCATCGGCCGACAGGAGACTGGCGCTGATTCTCCTGACCGATCAGTTCCCGCGCAACATCTATCGGGGCACACCGGCAGCGTTTCGGTTCGACCGAACAGCGCTCCACCTGTGTCGTGAAGGCCTGCGGTTGCGATTGGACAGGAGCCTCCGGGCTATCCAGAGAGTGTTCTTCTACTTGCCTCTCGAGCACTCTGAGAATCTCGAGCACCAACGCCAAAGTGTGCGGCTCTTTCGAGACCTTGCCAACGATGTCCCCGTGGCTCTCAAGCCCTTATTCGAAACGTATGTAGACTATGCCCACCGTCATCAGGTCATCATCGAGAGGTTTGGCCGGTTCCCACACCGGAACTCGATCCTGGGCCGCCAGTCGACGCCGGAGGAGATTGGTTTCTTGGAGGAACCTGGTTCGTCTTTTTGAGCGCAACAACTCGCGGCGGCACTCCTCAACTCGCGGCTGTGCCGCTTGCAGCAGGTTGCGAGTGGAGAATACCGCTGCAAAGCGTAACTTCCCGCCCATGCGGGGCAATGCGTTCGCTCTACACCAACCGCTAGGCAAACAGAGGAGGACAGTCATGGCGCCTGATCCGCTGGATTTCTACCTAAACCGAATGGCAAGGGCGTATCAAGAGCAGGTTTGGGCGGTTGCCCTCGTTGGCGGACTCTGTGTCTTCGTTGCGGCACATGCGGAGCGGTTGTTGGGAGCATTCAACCTGTGGACTGTGACCCGGGCCGTCGTCTTACTCTCTGTTCTTACCCTGGCGTTCGTGTGGAGCCGTCACTTTATCTTCGTGAACTACGACCGCCGTACCAAGGCAGCTCTCGAGAGCGCAGCTTCTGGATCCGTCGATGGGGTTCCTCCGGCGCTTGCTGCCCTGGCCCGCTGGTCGGGTATTTCCTTGTACTCACTGATCGTCATCGGGCTGGCCGTCACCGCTCTGAGGATGCTGGCGGTTGCCAACGGGAAGATGGGAGGCTGAGGGCTGCTCGCGCCAGGCCGCTCCTACTTTCAAGGGCGACGCTGGACCTGGGTCATGTCGTTGTCAGCAAGCAGCTCGCCTCTCCGGGCCGAAGGGGACCCAATGAGACGGAACGACAAGGAGATCGTGGACCGTACCGAGATCGATGAAATCATCCGCGGCAGCACGGTGTGCCGGCTGGCCTTTGCCGTTGACGACGAGCCGTATGTCGTCCCCGTGTCCTTCGGCTACGACGGACAGAGCCTGTACTTTCACTCTGCCGGAACGGGAAGGAAGATCGACTGCATCGCGGCCAACAACCGTGTCTGCTTCGAGCTCGAGCGCAACGTCCAGCTGATCACCCACCCGGAGAAGGCGTGCAAGTGGTCGTTCTCGTTCGAAAGCGTGATCGGCTACGGCACCGTGCACGAGCTGCGATCCACCGAGGAGAGGGAAGCGGGGCTCAACCAGATCATGACCCACTACTCCGGGCGCGAGTGGGAGCTCGATCCGGCCGTCCTGGCCACGACCCGGGTCTGGCGGGTCGAGATCCTGTCCGTCACGGGCAAGCGGGCGACCCACAAGGACACCTGAAGAGATGGTCGAGACACTACGCCTCGTCATTCCGCTGGGCCTCGCAGCTGCCGCCGTGGTCGTGACTGTGGGCCCCGTCCGCAGGAGCGGCACTGTGGTGTTGGCGTTCAGGGCCGGCGCGCTCCTCGGCCTCATCGCCTCGGCGTGGGACACCGCACGACACGTGGCGTACTCCCACTGGGACCTGGAGTACGGGTGGTGGCTCTGGTGGCCGCTGGTGGCGGGGTGCCTGGCAGCGATCTACCTGGTGGCCCGCGGGAGGCAGGCTCGGGAGAGGCCGCGGCTCCAGCCTTGTTCAACGAGGAGATCTCGTGCGGTGTGTGCCTCGTGCGTGACGGCGCTGGCCGTGT
>JAJDNH010000172.1 GCA_022340775.1 Acidobacteriota bacterium | reverse complement strand
AACTCGGGGATCCTGGCAATCAAAACAGCCTCGGGCACCCCGGCAAGGCGCCCGAACAGGTGCAGTGCGGCGTTACCACTGAGGTAGGCGGGGAACCGGTGTCCCTCGGGAAGGTAGCCAACCTTCAGGCGTGCCGAGGCGCGGGATGGGTCGGTGCCGCGGATCCGTACCGAGCCGGCGGTGGGCCGGGTGAGACCCAGAACGATCTTGACCAGCGTCGTCTTGCCGGCGCCGTTGGGCCCCAGCAAACCGAACACCTCGCCCGGGCCGACCTCTAGGTCGACGCCGTCGAGGGCCCGCAGCCGTCGACGCCGCGAACGGTAGACCTTGACGAGCCCGTGAACCGAGATGGTCGCACTCACGCCCCTCTATACGGAGGTGGGCCTGTCCGAGTTCGCGTGGGACAAGACAAGACTAGGTGTCGAGGGCCACGATGCCTGGGAGAAGATCGGGCCCAGCTGCGGTCAGCTGCAGGCAGTTGGCCGGGGTTGGGGACTTGCTATCGAGACGGTGATGTATTACATATTTGAGAGAGGTCCAAGTGGCAGTACATAGTGTGAGGTTGCCCGCGACGCTTGCGGCGCGCCTCGAACGACTCGCGCGCAACACGAGACGCTCGAAGTCTTCCTACATCGTCGAGGCGCTGGAGCGCTACCTCGACGAGCGCGAGGAACTCGAGATGGCGCTGTCCCGGGTCCGCGAGCCGAAGGTGGAGTACATCGACCAGGACGAGGTCAAGCGTGTCCTCAGCCACGATTAGGTGGCAGCGGAAGGCGGTCCAGGAGCTGGCCGTTCTCCCACGCGAGACGCAACGCCGAGTCCTCGGAGAGGTCGATCGACTTCGGCATGACCCGTTGAAGGGTGAGCAGCTGGCCGCGGAGTGGCAGGGGATCCGACGGCTTCGCGTCGGACCCCACCGGATCGTCTATGCGTTCAACGGTAGCCAGTTGCTCATCCTCATGGCCTGAGTTCGGCGCCAGCCCTCCGCGGTCGGTTTCGCGTGTCTGCTTTCCGCGTCGGTCAGCGCGGCGGAACGGTGACTGGAACCGCTCGTCTCCGGGTCCTCCGTCGGTAGCCTGCAGGCGGATCTACCTGTGTGAGGTCTGCATCTACCCAGGTTCGTCCCGAAGGCTTGCGCACCTCGACTCGACTATTGAGCAACTCTGTCGTCGCCCGATTGATGGTTGCATCAACCGTATAGTTCACGACACCGTGCGGTGGCAGGGAGGCTGAGTCATCCACGTCACCAGTGCCTCTGGCAGTGCACGTGGCACCATTGTTGCCGGCGCAGCTCCAGGAGGCGTTCTCGAGGTGCGAATCCAGCTGCGTCAGGGTCCAGACTCCGGACAACGTCTCCTCCGAGATGTTCTCGATGGAGAGCTTGTACTGGATCGAGCCGCCGGCTGGTGCACTCTCAGTGCCGTCGGTCCAAGCTACGGCCAGGCCTTTTCCGGTGAGGTCGAGGTTCCAGCGCGTGAAGCTCGGCTTGCCATCCCGCAACGTGACCGCCACCATGCCGTCGAGGCTGTCATACAGCAGACGGACCGGTTCGCCTGCCAGTGCTTTCGTGGCCTCAACCGAGTAGTTGGCGACTGCGTCCCACTCTTGGAGCTGGGTCGCTGCATTGAGTGGCCGCATAGTCACAAGTGCGTTGCCTTGCCACACGGCATCCGAGATGTTATTGGACAGCGTATTCACCTGTTCCAGGGAGCCTCCGTCGTAGATTCTCCCGGAGCCGAGAAGCACGAGGGCACCGTCGGAGCTGACACGAATGGGCAGCACGGCTTGCAGCTCGCCGTGGTAAGGCGAGTCATCCTCGGTGCCCAGGGTGCCGTCGGCGAGAATCTCCTCGAAGAGCAGGTCGTTTGGAGACATGGCGTCCCGGAAGAAGTACATCCGCCGGTTGGCTTCACTCCAGGTGTACTCGCGAGAGTAGTAGTTCCAGTCTACTTGGGAGATGAGGGCACCGTCCGGACTGTAGGTGAAATGGGTGGCCCAGGCACCGCTCCTGTCACACACGAACAGGTACTCTCCCGCCGTTGCCAGGCCGCGAGGCTCAGCCGGCTGGTTGACGAATGGTTGCTCAACGCCGGGTTGGCCGAGCTCGCTGAACTGAATCCGGGTGATCTCGCCGGAGGCGTAGGCGACATACAGGGCGCGGTTGATGTCGGAGTATGCGACGTAGGAAGGCACGGCGAGCAACGGAATGCTGGCCTCGTACCGGTTGGCCGCGCGCGACCAACGGTGGACGGTCAGGGTGCCCGCGTCGAGAAGCAGGATGTCGCCGTCCGGCCCGGAAAGTACGGCGTCTGGGTTGAACTGCTCGCCCACCGGATCGGCAGGCGCCCCGGGTGTCTGAGGCGTGAGGGAGTCGACAGGAAAGGCCTCGACCTCTGGTTGGGAGCTGGTGCCCGGTGCAAAAGCAAACACGGTCTCTCCCGAAACCGCGATACCCAGGGCCGGGACCGCAGGCGTATATCGGCCGGTGCGCAGGAGAGTGGTCGAGTAAGAGAAGACGTTTCCGTTGCGGAGGACGATGGGCAGGTCGCCGTAAAAGGCCATATCGTCCACTGGGCCGGCTAGGCTGCCAGCGTACGTGAGGTCAGACGTGGCGTATACGATGCCCGCGTTGTCGGCTACACGAGCTTCATTCGGAAATACGTAGCAGCGGGTGGCGTCCGCATAATCTCCGCTGGATGGGCTTTTCACGATAGGCCCCATCTGGCCGTCGTTTGAAACTTGGAAGGTCACGATATCGGAGGCCATGGCGAACACCCACCCCAGGCCCGGCGCAGGGTCGAACCCCCTCAGTCTGTCGTAGTAGCTTTGGGAATCGAGGAGGTCACCGGTCTCCGAGTCTACGCTGAGTAGCTCGTGATCGTCGTAGATTCCTACAGCACTGCCAATCACGAACAGCCAGTCGGCATCGTAGTTCGTGTTGTGGAGATGGACCTCGTTGAGGCCGTCGAGGTCGAAGCGCGATGTGCGTCGTCCGAAGCTCACGTACAGGCTCTGATCGTCTGCGGTGAAGGCGGTGGGGGTGTCGTCGAGTTGAACCGCTTCTTTCCACGACTCCGACACGAGGTCGAAGCGCTCGATCCGTGGCGGATCCTGGAAGACAAAGTAGACGATGTTGCCCACCTCGTGCTTGACGAGCCACGGGGTGGAGGGCGTCGTGGCCTCCGTTTGGGCTATTGCCTCCCGGTGGTTGCCTGTCCCCTCGCTGGAGACTCCGGACTGGCCGTGGGCGCCCATCGCGGCGCCCAGGCCGGCCAGCACAACGGCCGCAACCATGAGCAGATGTTTCATTTCTCCACTCCTCGAGGTGACGCTCTCTTTGCAAGAATACATCGTCTTTGGAACCTCAGAAGCCAGAGGCCTACCGTGGTGCCGCCGTCCAGGGCCGCGTAACCCGGGTCCTTTGTTTCACGTACCTCCAGGAACTGAGACGGGGGGAGAATCATGGGATCGCGCGTGTCAGGTATGGGAGTCGGCGTC
>JAJDNH010000165.1 GCA_022340775.1 Acidobacteriota bacterium | reverse complement strand
AACGGCGTGCTGATGCGCCTGCCGGAGCTCTCCATCGGGCCCATCCTTGTGCGAGACGTGACGGTGCTCGGGCTCGGGCAGAGGCTGTTCGACTGGTACTCGCGCAAGTCCGCAGGACCAGTCGCGGGCTTCCTCGGCGCGAACGTCCTCGAGCGCTTCCGCCTCGAGGTCGACTTTCCCAACCGGATGACCTACTGGGAGGCAGGCCCCGAGGCCGGCGACCACGACCTCGACATCGTCGGGCTCACGGTCCGCGCCGAGGATGACGGCGGCTTCTCGGTGGCCGGCGTCGTCACGGTCGACGGCAGGCCCTCGGTCGAGGGGATCGAGGCCGGCGACAGGCTGGTGAGGATCGGGAAGCTCGAGGTTGCCGGCTCGACCATGGGGCAGGTCATCGGCGCCCTGCGCGGCCGGCCGGGAGTAACCCGCACCCTGGAGGTCGAGCGCGATGGCCGCCGGATGACCGCCCACGCCACCGTGATGCAGTTCCCGTAGGCTGCTCTCAGGGAGTCGCTACCCCCGGGTCGCAGACGACACACGAATCCGGGCTAGCTGGCAGGCGAGGCCGTGTCCGCTGCCGATAAACTCGCGCCGAGGTCGGGGAACTCATGGCAGACCTCGAGGAACGCTTCCACCACGGCGGGGTCGAAGTGGGTGCCACGCTCGGCCACGATCTCTTGGATCGCTTGCTCATGAGGAAGGGCGCGCTTGTAGGGTCGCTCGCTGGTCAGAGCATCGTAGACGTCGACCAGCGCCACGATTCGTGCGGCGAGCGGAATGGCTTCTCCGGCGAGCCTGAGCGGGTAGCCGGTCCCATCCCAGCGCTCGTGGTGGGAGTAGGAGATGTCCATTGCCATCTCCAAATACCCCTGGCTCTCGAACCGGTCGAGGGTCGCACGCAGTGTGTTGCCACCGATGTTGGTGTGCTCCTCCATCACCTTCCGCTCCTCGACGGTCAGCGGTCCGGGCTTGCGCAGGATGAGGTCCGGTACGCCCACCTTGCCGATGTCGTGCAGAGGGCTGGAGCGGGCGATCTGCTCGATGAACTCTGCCCCGAGGTCACCGTAGGCCCCGCCGTCCATCGCTTCGGCCAGCCTTCGTGAGTAGGCGGCGATGCGCTCGAGGTGGGCCCCGGTCGTGCCGTCGCGCAGCTCGGCCAGTCCCGCCAGAGAGAGAACGGTCGCGTCCCGGGTCTCCCGCAGCTCACGGGTCCGCTCGTCCACCAGCCTGGCCAGGTTGCGGTTGAGCCTCTTGAGCTCCTCATCCTGCTTGCTGAGCAGCTTGAGGTGCTGCTCGGTCCGCCGGTGAGCGCCAGACAGCTCCCGGGTGCGGGCCTCGACCTCCGCCTCGAGGAGCCGTCGCCGTCGCTCCACGCCCCGAACCCGCAGCCGGTACGAGCCAACCACCAGGGCAAGGACCACGAGCACCGCGAACAGCTTGAAACCGGTGGTCTCGTAGAAGTGAGCCTCGACCACCAGCGGGAGCGAGGCCCCACGTTTGTTCCACACGCCGTCCTCGTTGGCAGCAATGACCTGGAACTCGTAGCGGCCGGGCGGTACCCGGCTGTAGAAGGCGAGCCGCCGGTCCCCGGCGTGCACCCAGTCGTCATCGAAGCCACGCAGCCGGTAGCGATGCTCCACGGCCTCCGGATGCGCGAGGGCGAGCGCCGCGTAGCGGAACTCCAGGTTCCTCGCTCCCGCGGGAATGTGCAGCGGCGCGGCGCCCGCAAGCCTTCGGCCGCCCACCCGGACCTCCTCGACCACCACCGGCGGCGGCACCGGGTTGCGGCGAAGGCGGGCGGGGTCGATGACCGCGATGCCGGCCGTGGTCGGAAACCACAGCCTACCGTCGCGTGAACGCCAACCTGCGGGTTGGAATCCGCCGTTCGTTTCCGCACAGGTGAGCCCGTCCCCCTCACCAATCACCAGCGGGGTGACGCGTGCCGCCCTCCCGTCCGCGACCGACCTGAGCTCTTCCAACGACAGCCGGGAAATCCCGCGGTTGCCCGACAGCCAGACGTGGCCGGTTCCGTCGGCGAGGATCCGCGACACGACGTTCTCTGCCAGGCCCTCGTCAGTCGTCAGCCACGACCACCGGCCGCCATACAGCCGCCCGAGCCCGCCGCCGTAGGTCCCGACCCAAACGGCGCCGTCATCGTCGAACCATATCGCCCGGACTCGTCCCTGCGGCGCTCCCGGCACGTCGCGGAGACGATGGAACTCCCCCTCCTTCCAGGTCGCGATTCCGTTGGTCGTTCCGATCCAGAGCACGCCATCGGGAGACTGCGTCAGGAAGCGCACGTCCAACGGGTCGCTCTCGCTTCCCGCCGCAACCACCTCGAACCGCCCCCCGACCAGTCGTGCAAGGCTGCGATCGGTGCCGATCCACAGGGTGCCGGCGTCGTCCTCGAATAGCACGTAGAGGCTACCGGCGGGAAGCCCGTCCGCCTCCTCGAAATGCCGCATCCGGCCGTCACGGGCGATCCGTGTCAGCCCCTCGTGCCCAACCCAAAGACCGCCCCGTCTGTCCTCGAAGAGCGAGTACACGCACCCGAAACCGGCACCCGACGGCAGCAGCACGCGTTCGAACCGCGGACCGTTCGCCCTGTACAGACCGCCACAGAGCGAGCCGGCCCACAGCGTACCGGCACTGTCCTCGAGAATCGCGGTGACGCTCCGGTCAGGCAATCCGTAATCCTCGGCCACGGTGGTGGCCCGTCCGGTTCGAAACTGGTGCAGACCGGCGCCGTCGGTGCCTACCCACAGGCTGCCCTCGGAGTCCCGCTCCAGGGTGCGGACCGGATTGCCCCTGAACGGTTCTACCAGCTCGACATGATCCGGTGCGTTGCGAGGAAGGAGGTACAGGCCGGCTCCTCCCACCCACACCCCGGTCCCCGGGCCCACGGCCAGCGCTCCGACCGATCTGCTCCCCACCGCCGGCACATGAACGCTCCGGACGACCCTCCCCTCCCTGAGCCGGTAGACCGTATCGTCCATCAGGACCCAGAGTGACCCGATCTCATCCGAGACCATGTCGTACACCGCGCCGAAGGTTCGGAAGGCGGGGTCGCGGATGAGCTCGATCTTCCCTCTCGAATAACGCGCCAGGCCTTCCCGCGTTCCGACCCAGATCGTGCCGTCATCTCCGGGTGTCAGGCTGAGAACCTCGGCTACCGGAAGGCCGTCGCTGACGCCGTAGTGGGCCGCGAGGCGTGTTCCTTCGTAGCGCAGGAGTCCCCCCTCGCATCCCGCCCACACCGAGCCGTCCGTACCCTCGGCAAGGACCCAGACGAGCTGCCCCGACCCCTTGGCCATCGGCACCGGCCTGAAGCTCTCACCCTCGCGGACGATGACCCCGGCGTCCTGGGTGCCGATCCACAGCCGGCCCGCCGAGTCTTCGAGCAAGGAGAGGATGCGGATGCTGGTCAAACCCGGCGATGTTGCCGGCGCGAAGGTCTTGAACCCGCGCCCGTCGAAGCGGACGAGACCGCCGAAGGTGGCAAGCCACAGGTAGCCCTGCCGGTCCTGGATCATATCGTTGACCGACCTCTGCGGCAGCCCCTCGGCGGTGCTCCATACATCGTGGATGCGCGGGGGCGGCGTCTGGACCGTCGTCGCGCCAGCCCCGAGCGCGACGAGCAGGAACAGGACCGGCAAGACAGGACCCACAAGCCCCGCCTGCCCTGATGGGGCCCACACCCCGGCCGTTCCCTCAGCGCCTCGCCCTCTCAACCTATCACCTGCACAAGCTTACCAGCTACGACCGCTTGGTGCGCGTCCACGTCAACGCGATGCGGCTTCCGTGGCGCCCAGCTCAGGAAGCCGCCCCGCCCACCTACGAGCCTGCCGGGTTCTCCTCGAGGTGAGCCAGCAGGCGCCGCGCCATCGAGGCCTGTGCCGCGTACCGTGGGTCGCCCGATGTCCGGGTCAGGAAGTCCTTGTAGGCGGCGATCGCCGCCGCACGGTTGCCGACCAGCTCCTCGGCCAGCCCGCGGTTGAGACGCGCCTGGTGCAGGTCCGGGCGGATCGCGAGGGCGCGTTCGAAGCATGGCAGCGCCTCGGCCGGGCGCCTCTGCTGCAGGTAGAGGGCGCCGAGACCGTTCCACGCTGCGGCGTACCGGACGTCAACTTCGATCGCACGTTTGTAGGCGTGCTCAGACTCCTTGAAGCGCCTCGCACCGCGCAGCACGTCGCCCAGGTTGCTGAGGATCCGCGGGTCGTTCGGGTCGAGCCGGGAGGCCTCCTCCAGCTGCTTGCTGGCGCCGTCGAGGTCGTGCTTGACCGCCAGCGCCATGGCGAGCGCGTTGCGGGCGTCGGCCCGGTACGGCTCGAGCGCAACGACCTTCTTGAGATCGGTCAGGGCCTCGTCGGTGCGGCCCGCCTCGAGCAGGGTCACCGCCAGGTTGTAGCGCAGGCTGCGGGCATCGACCGCGAGCTTGACGGCGCGCTGGAACAGGGTGATGGCCCGATCGAGGTCGCCCGCACGGTGACACGCCTGCGCCAGCTCGCCCAGGAACAGCGGGTTGTCGGGGTCGGCGGCCACGATCTTCTCAAGCAGCGGCCGCGCCGCCGCGACGTCGCCGGCCTCCATCGCCGACTGCGCCTTGTCGTAGGCGCGCAGCAGTGCCACCATCCGCTTCGGGTCCTTGGTTCGCCCGCCCGGCGCTGTGCTCCCCCCGCCGCCGAGGTAGCCCAGGCTCTGGAGCTTGGCGCGGGCCTCACGGTCGAGCTTTGCCTTGCGCGCGACGACCTCCCCGGATGCCAGCACGGCGAGCGCGTCGGCCAGCTTGTCGGCATCGGCGGAGCGAGCCGGCAGCAGGTTGTGCTCCTCGCCGGGATCGGGCTTCAGATCATAGAGCTCGGGCTCGGGGGCGGCAATGTACTTCAGCCTGCCGCGGCGCAGGGCGGCGATCGGGCTCCAGCCGAAGCTCTCGGCGTAGCGCGACTCGGCGTACACGTCCTCGGCGGCAGGCTCGTGCCCAGCGGCGAGCGCATCGGCAAGGTCGTGCCCGTCGAAGTGACCGTTCCCCTCAGGAGCGGGCGCGTGGAGTACCGAGAGCAGCGTCGGCGCCAGGTCGACCAGGCTCAGCGGCGTCTTGGCGACGAAGCCTGCCGGCAGCACGGCCGGGGCGCGCAGGATCACCGGCACGTGCAGGGTTGGCTGGTAGAGAAGCAGCCCGTGCGTCAGCTCGCCGTGGTCGCCGAGCCCCTCGCCATGGTCGGCTGCGACCACGACCACCGTGTGGGCCGCCTTCCCCGACTGCTTCAGCCACTCGAGGAGCCGCCCGATCTGGTGGTCCACCTCGGCGATCTCGCCGTCGTAGGGGTGAGCCGCAAAGCGCGTCCGGTACGGCTCGGGCGGCCGGTACGGCGTGTGGGCGTCGTACAGGTGGACCCAGGCGAAGAACGGCTTGGGACTCGCCGCCCCGAGCCATGCCAGGGCGCGGTCCGTGACCTCGCTGCCGGGCCGCTGGGCGTTGAGGCCGGCGTGAGGGTCGAACGGGATCTCGTCGTCGTAGGTGTCGAAGCCGCGTGCGAGGCCGAACCGGTGGTCGAGCACGTAGGCGCCGATGAAGGCGCCGGTCCGGTAGCCGGCGGCGCCCAGGATCGTTGCCAGGGTCGGCGTCGAGTCCCCGAGCCGGTCGCCGCCGTTGGTGCGCATGCCGTCGTGGGGCGGCAGCAGGCCGGTCAGGATGGAGGCGTGGGCCGGGGCGGTCAGCGGCACCGGCGTCGAGACGTCGGCGAGGCGCACCCCCGCCGCTGCCAGGGCGTCCATGTTTGGGGTCTCGGCGTCGCGGTCGCCCCAGGCGCCGATGTGGTCGGCGCGCACCGTGTCGATGGTGACGAGCAGCAGGTTGAAGCCCTTGGCCGACCCCGTGGGCCCCGGCTGCCGGCAGCCGGACAGCGTCAGGCCGAGGCACAGGAGGGCAGCCAGATCGAAGAAGAGGCGGCCGGCAACCCGGGCCGGCCGCGGGCCGGCCGGGCACACGGGTCTCCACACGGTCGCTGTGGGAACAATGTTGCGGAGGCAGGTAATTGCCGGCTCCTTTCCCAGCGCCCACCATGCTAGCCCGCGGCCGACCCCTGTCAAGGGCAACGAAGGTGGTCACGAATGGGTCCGGCGGGAAACCGTAGTGAAAACGGCGGCCGGCAGGCGAAACGCCATACCCCCGGTGGTATCAGCGCGCTTGACTGAGTATGATATGCCGCATAGGGGATGACGAACAGTACCGCCAATCGAGACGGAAGGTCACTGCAAGCAATTAGTTACGAGAATCTAGTCGGCAAAGAAGATGTTGGACCCATGCTTGCAACCAAGCAGTTGAAGATCGGCGGCAGGCGGCGACTCCCGCTCGGAAGGGACACATGAAACACCATCCATTCGTCCGCTCATCGGTACCAGGCAGAGGGTGCAAGTTGCTGGTTGGGTGCCTGCTGGCCGCAGCTGGCAGCCTCACAGCCCAAGAACCTGCCGCAATATGCGCTGCCGCCGCCCACGGCCAGCCGCAGCTCGAGAAGCTCTGCAACATGGCGGCCGCCGGAGACATCGACCAGGTCCGGGCGCGGCTCACCGAAGCCCCCGACCTCATCACGCGAACCACCGAAGACGGCGTCTCGCTCCTGCACATGGCCGTTCATGTCGGAGGCCGGGACATTGTAGAGCTGCTCTTGGATCGGGGTGCCGGAGTCAACACGACGACACGCGGCGGCGTCACTCCCCTCCACCTCACCGCCACGACCGGGAACGCCGAGGCCGCGAAGCTACTGATCGACCGTGGCGCCGAGATCGACGCCAGGGATCGGGATGGAGCATCCCCCCTGATCTGGGCCGCGGCCCGCAATCAAGGGGAGCTGGTCGCGACGTTGCTAGAAGCCGGCGCCGAACCCAACCTCCGGGATCAGGCCGGTTGGACCGCGCTGCACTGGGCCGCTTGGCAGGGATCGAGCAAGATCGTGAGACAGCTCGTCAAGTCCGGGGCCAGCGTCACCTTGCGCAACATCCGAGAGAACATGGGCCCGCTTCACCAGGCTCAGGCCGTAACAGCCGTGATTCCAGACTTTACCCCGGAGAAGTGCACGGACGAGAACGGGCAAGCCATCGACGGCACTCCGCTCTGCCTCGCGCTGCAGCGCGGTCACGCCGATTGCGCTGCCGTACTCCGCGGCTACGTCTACCCGACGGTACCCGGCCAACCCGGATATGACGAGCTCGCCTGGTTGCTCGACGCGGCTAAGAACGGGGATCTCCAGAGGGTAAAGGAGCTGACCCGCAACCGGGCTCTGGTGAACAAGGCGAATGACGCCGGGTGGACGCCCTTGACGTCAGCCCTTCGGTACGACCAGCCCAAGGTCGCGGAGGAGCTCCTGGAGCGGGGCGCCGACATCAACCTTCGCGACAACGAGCAGTGGACGCCTGTGATGTTCGCCCTTCGCTACGACCAACCTCGAATCGCACATCACCTGATCAAGGATGGGGCCGATCCCCTCGCCAAGAACGAGGACGGGTGGACCCCCCTCATGTTCGCGATCCGATACGGCCACGAGCAGATCGCCCGGGAGCTGATCCATGCCGGGGCAGAGATCAACTCGGCAAACCGCTCCGGCTGGACTCCGCTGATGGTTGCACTCAGGTACCACCGAACGGGCTCGGCCCGCCTTCTGATTGACCGCGGCGCCGACATTCACGCTCGGAACAAGGGCGGCTGGACTCCTCTGATATTCGCGCTTCGCAACCAGGGAGGCGCCGAGGCTCGTCTGCTCATCGAGCGCGGCGCCGATATTGAAGCCCACGATGAGGACAAGTGGACGCCGCTCATGTTTGCCATTCGCTACGGCCAGCCCGAGCTCGCCAAGCTCTTGATCGACAAGGGCGCTCGTGTCGACGTCGCCAACTCAGACGGCTGGACGCCTCTGATGTTCGCCCTCCGCAACGGGCGTGCCGAGCTCGCGTTGACCCTGATAGAAGGTGGTTCCGCCCTCGACGCTCGAGACAAGGACCAGTGGACGCCCCTCATGTATGCCATTCGTTTCGGGCAAACCGAGGCTGCAGATACACTCGTCAGGCGCGGCGCCGAGCTGGACGCTGTGGACAAGAACGGCTGGTCCGCACTCATGTACGCCCTCAAGTACGGACCGCCCGAGCTCGCGAAGACCCTGATCAATCGCGGCGTGAAGCTCAACATCCATGACGGCCACGGTTGGACACCCCTCATGCATGCCGCCCGCAACGGACGGGAGGAGTGTGCCGACCTCCTCCTGACCGAAGGTGCCGAGATCGACGCCGTCGACGAGGATCGATGGACTCCACTGATGTTCGCTCTCCGCTTCGACCGCCCGAAGATTGCGCGGCTCTTGATCGACAAGGGTGCAGACCTCGGGGTGCGAAACAAGGACGGATGGACGGCTCTCATGTATGCGCTCCGATACGGTCAAGCGGACAACGCGAAGCTACTGATCGACAAGGGCGCCGACCTCGAGGGGAGCAACAACGACGGGTGGACGCCTCTGCTGATCGCTCTGCGCTACAACGAGCCCGAGTGCGCGAAGGAGATCATCGACCGAGGCGCCTCCCTCAATGTCACCAACAAGGACGGATGGACACCCCTGATGACGGCGATCTCCAACGACCACGTGGAGCTTGCCCGCTCGCTCATCCAGAGGGGTGCTTCACTCGACGTGCAGACAGCCGACGGATGGACCCCGTTGATGCTGGCGATCAACAGCGACCACGAAGAGCTGGCAGGACTGATCATCGACCGTGGCGCAAACGTCAAGCACGCTACGGGCTCGGGTGTCAACGCCGTGAGCCTCGCCCAGAAGAAGGGAATGACCTCGCTCTTGCAGCGGCTTGGAGCGCCAGCCATCGACAGCCAAACGTCGAAGCTCCCGACACTCCTGCGGGAAGCCTTTCCGATCTTCCCCGGAGCCACCATCATGCCGGTCCAGACGTGTGAGCCGACCGGTCAGATCATGTGCAGCCTGTCGTTGCGGACCAGTGGATCAAAGAAGAGCGTGTACGACTTCTACGACCGGCGGATGAGGCGCCCCGGCTGGAGCTACGACAAGGGCGTGCACGCCGACCGGGATTCCGGCGGCCTCGGGAACCCGAAGATCTGGGGACTGATCAACTTCACTCACAATACAGACGAGCGGGTCACGTCGGCCACTATCCTGATTCCGTCGGATGCCGCCACCGGGAGTCAAACCACGCATGTGGAGCTCCTCTACCAGAGCAGTCTGCGCAAGATGGACCTCAGCGGTTTGGCGCGCGCCCGGCCAACCCTGCCAACGTACTCACAGATCGTCTCCACCTACCCTGAACGGACGGATATCTGCACCACTTATCTGATCGTCCAGAGGATCGACAGCGACGGCAAGTGGATAACCAAGGGCATCCTCGCCTATCGCAATCACAAGCCCCAGCTCCAGTGCTATGGAACCCGTCTCGAGCTACAGGTGCCCCTTTCCCTCGGCGGGAAGACCTACCCCGCAGGCACGCTGCTGACCGTCGACAAGGATCTCCAGTGGGTGGAAGTCTCGAACTGGAATTGAGCCACCCCCCAGCTTGCCAGGATGACCGAGCAGGGCACTCCCAAGAGATGTGAGGCCGGGCAACGTGCCATCGGCGCACTGAAGAATGTCCTCCGCAACGGCCGACCCCTGTCAAGGGCAACGGAACAGCCTTCCGGAGCCGTTCCCACCCGACGAGCGGGCTGCCCGCTCCGTAGACTGGATGAAGACCGGCTCTGGAGGTTCTCGGCCAATGAAAGTCTCATTTCGGCTGCTGCTGGCGGTACCGTGTGTCGTGCTGCTGGCCCGGCCGGCATCCGCACAGACGAATGCGACCCTGACGAGCGTTGGCGGCATCCTTCTCGTCGGCGCCAAGGAGATTCGTGGTGCGGGCCAGCCAAACCTCCCGGAGGACCTCACGCCCGGAACCGGGTTCGGCGTCGAGGTCCGGCGCGAGTGGGAGCGCGACGGCCTGGGGTACTCGCTGGCTCTCGGATACGTACAGCGTGACGTCGAGATCGTCGCTCACTACTGGAGCCTCGGCGGCCCCGACGAAACACGCACGCAGGAGCGGGGGCCGATCGCCTACCTCACCGGAGGGATGCACTTCCACATGCTCCCGTCGGGTCCTCTAGACCTCGAGATCGGACCGGTGGTGGGTGCCGCCCGGCGCTCCGATGCCAGCGTTCCTTCTTTCTACGGGGCCGAGATTATGGCCCGGTACAGAGCCGAGCCGGGGCGCTTGGGCCTTTCAATCGCGTGCCGCTACCTCAAGCTCCCCATCCTTCCGGAGTACCCCGTACGCGGCTGGGGCTTTCTGATCGTCATCGGAGCGACGAGAGTCCGGTAGCGAGCCCGCAGCGGCGCCCTGTATGCTCTCGCTGAACACTGGGGCCGGTCGCCAGCTGGGTCCGGCTGCGGTTCCGGTTCAGCACCGGGTGAGGATCACAAGTTGGTGCACATCTACGTCGACGCCGATGCGTGTCCGGTCAAACAGGAGGTCTACCGCGTCGCTCGTCGTTACAACCTCGGCGTGACCTTGGTGGCCAACTCCTGGATGCGGGTTCCGGGTGAGTGTGGTGTCTCACTCGAGGTGGTCGAGGAGGGCTTCGATGCGGCCGACGACTGGATCGTCGAGCATGTTCAACCCGACGACATCGTCATCACCGCCGACGTCCCGCTCGCGAGCCGGTGCCTGAAGAAAGGGGCCTTGGTGATCGGCACGACCGGCAAGCCGTTCACGGAAGCGAACATCGGTCAGGCCGTGGCGATCCGAGACCTGCTGGCGGACCTTCGCGGCGCCGGTGAGCTCACCGGCGGCCCACGACCCCTGACCAAGCGCGACCGCTCGCTATTTCTTCAGCAGCTCGACGAAGCCGTGCAGTCGATTCGACGCCGCCAATCGTCAAGCTCCACCTGACAGCTCGGCGCTACAGCCCATTCCTGGTTGGAACCTCTATACCGTACCGAGGAGGGTGGATCGACTTGGCACCACGCCCCAAGGTGCGTCGCATACACGTCCGTGCGTCAACGCAGCGGCCCGGATCGGCGTCGAACGGCACGATGAATGCCCGGCCCCGACCGATCGTGTGCCTCGTGCTGCTCGCCATTGCGGCGCCGGCTGTGGCCGGGGCGCAGGCACGCCGTGCCAGGGCACGTGCGGTGCCGGAGCCGGAGATCGTCCGCGTCGAGCAGGGGCTGCTGCGGGGATCGCGCGAGGGCCAGGTCGTGGTGTACCGCGACATTCCCTTCGCGGCGCCGCCTGTGGGACCGCTGCGCTGGCTTCCGCCCGAGCCGCCGACGCCGTGGCAGGGCGTGCGCGAGGCCGCCGAGTTCGGCCCGCCCTGCCCGCAGCTCGACGACAACGGGGCGTACTTCGGCGACGAGGACTGCCTGCAGCTCAACGTGTGGACGCCGGCCGTGCGCTCGCCGGGCGAGCTGCTGCCGGTCATGATGTTCATCCACGGCGGCGGCCACGTCCAGGGCTCGGCGACCGTCGAGGCGGGCCCCGGTGAGATCCTCTACGACGGCTCGGAGCTCGCCCGCCGCGGCCGCGCGGTCGCGGTGACCGTGCAGTACCGGCTCGGTGCGCTCGGCTACGTGAGCATCCCCGAGATCGACGCCGAGCGTGGCGACGGCGGCTCCGGCAACCTCGGCACGCTCGACCTGGTGGCCGCGCTCGGGTGGCTCCACCGCAACGTTGCCGCGTTCGGTGGCGATCCCGACCGCGTGATGGTGTTCGGAGAGTCGGCCGGAGCGGTCGAGACCTGCATGCTGCTGGTCGCCACGCCCGCCGCGGGCCTCTTCTCCTCCGCGCTGATGGAGTCGGGCGGCTGCAGCGCCCACTCGCTGAGCACCGCCCACACAACCGCCGCCGAGCTGGTGTCGGCGGTCGGATGCTCCGGCGCGACCGACATCGCAGCGTGCATGCGGGCGCTGCCCGCGGACGACGTCGTGCTCGCGCTGCCGTCGCCGCCCAGCGTCAGCGGGCCGCAGGGGCCGTACCAGCCGGTGGTCGACGGGGTGGTGATCCCGGACGACCCGCTCGACATGATCGCGGCCGGCCGCCACCACCAGGTGCCGCTGGTGGTCGGAGCCAACGCCCAGGAGACCGGGCGCGACGCGCCCCTGACGATGACCGAGGACCAGTACCGTGCCGCGGTGCTGGTGCTGGCGGGGGGCAACCAGGCGCTCGCCGACCTGGCGCTGGCGCATTACCCGGTCTCCGACTACGGCTCGCCGCGCGCCGCCTACGTCGCCCTTTCGAGCGACGTCAAGTTCATCTGCACCGCGCGCCGGGTGGTGCGCGCGGCCCGCTCCGGGCAGGATCTGCCGGTGTGGCGATACTTCTTCGCCCGCGCCTACCAGGGCGGCTCGGCCCTGCTCGAGGCGTACGGCGCCTACCACGGCGCCGAGCTTCCCTACGTCTTCGGGGACCTGCACATTGCTGGCTACGATCCGCCGCCGGAGGAGGAGGCCCTGTCCGACGCCATCGTCGGCGCGTGGACCTCACTCGCCGCCAACGGCAACCCCGGGGTGGTCCAGGGGGTGCCGTGGCCGCAGGCCGCTTCCGGGGATGACCCGTACCTGCGGCTCGACGTGCCGGTGAGCGCGGGCGACGGCGTCCGTACCGAGCAGTGCGACTTCTGGGACGGTATTCTGTCGGTAGCTCGGTGACCCCGTGCCGCGCGGCACGGGGCAACGCGGGGTCCCAGGCAACTGGCGAGTCCGCACGCCATCCCTCTCCGGAAACCGGGACCCCACCTCCCCCGTAGGACAGGAGTAGCTCGAGGGCCCCGGCAACGACCTTGATGCGCGGCCGGGACCGTCCGAAAGAGAGGGATGAGGCATGGGCTGGTTCTTCTGGTCGCCGCTCGCAGCCGCGAGCCTTCACATGGTCGAGGAGTTCGTTTCCCCGGGGCACTTCCCCCAGTGGTACAAGCACTACAAGCCCGGCATCACGAAGAGCATCACCACGGGCTTCCTCGCCATCATCAACGGCTTGTTGCTCTTTCTCTGCTATGACGTCGGCACCCTGGGCCGAAGCCGGCTCGGCGTCGCGCTCTGGCTCTGTGTGATGGCCCTCCTGGCCGCCAACGGGTTTTGGCACCTCAGGGGTACCGTGAGAACCCGCAGCTACTCCCCCGGCGTCCTCACCGGATCCTTGGTGTACCTCCCTCTGGCCGTCTACGGCTACGTCCTCTTTCTGCGCTCCGGGCAGGCCTCAGTCCTCACGGCGGTTGCCGCCTTCGCTATCGGCGCGTCATACCAGTGCTGGTCGAACCTGTTCCACGGGTTTCGTGCGCGGGGCCACGCTCCGGTGAACCGTGGCGACTCATGATTGAGCGCATTCTCTTGATCGTAGTGATGTTGTTCCCGGTCTCCGAGATCGCGCTGTCGCTGATCAAGCGCTCGCGCGGCCGGGCCGCGAAAAGCGAGGACCGGGGCTCGATGCGGCTGCTCTGGCTCAGCATCTGTCTCGGGGTCGTCCTGGCCACCGCCGCCGAGTGGGTGCCCGGGACGCAGCTCCCGGTCCCGCTGCCGACAATTCGCGTTGCAGCGCTGGCGTTGCTCGTGGGCGGTCTGGTGGTACGGTGGACGGCCATTCTGACCCTCGGCAGGCTGTTCACGGTCGACGTCGCCATCCACTCCGACCATGACGTTGTCGAGCACGGGCTCTACCGCTATATGCGCCACCCGTCGTACACCGGGCTCCTGATCGCGTTCGTGGGGCTGGGGCTGTTCTTCGCCGACTGGCTCAGCATTGTCGTGCTGCTGGTCCCGATCATCCTCGGGGTGCTCAACCGGGTCGTGAAGGAAGAGCGAGCGCTTCTCGAGTCGCTCGGGCCCGCCTACGCGGCCTACTGCGCACGCACCAGGCGGTTCGTCCCGGGTCTGTTGTAGCGCGGCAGCGATCCGGGTACGCTCGAGGTACGGAGGACAACCCGTATGGCCTACGCAGGCGTGGCGATCCGGTACTTGGCGATCCTGCTCGACCTGATGGTGCTGTCGGCCGTGTTCTTCCCGGTCACCCGGATTGTCAAAGGTACCTGGATCATGTCGGCGACCGACCACCGCTGGGCCCACGGCTGGTTCGTCACGGATCCCCTGTGCCTGATCTTCCTTGCTGTCATGATCCTCTACTTCGTGCTGTTCGAGGCTTTCCCAGGCGCGACGCCCGGGAAGGTGGCGGCCGGCCTGCGCGTCAGGCGTCCCGACGGCGGGCGCCCCGGCCTGACCCGATCCCTGGTCAGGAACCTCCTGCGCGTGGTGGACGGCCTGCCGGCGCTCGGGATCCTGGGCGCAGTGCTGATCGCGACCTCGAGTGAGCGGACGCGCCTCGGAGATCGCTTGGCGCAGACCAGGGTCGTCCTGAGCCGAGCGAAGACGTGATCAGCCTTCTCAGAGGTCTCATCTCCGCCAGAACGGCGGCCAATGTCCTTCTCGGTGTTCTCACCCTGCTGGCGGTGTTCCACGTTCTGGTCGCGTTGGGGATTCTCCCGGCGGCCCTCGTGTGGGGCGGCCGGGCGACCGCTTCGCCGCTCGACCCGGTGCTGCTGGAGACCATCAGTCTGGTCGTGACCTTGCTGTTCGCGCTGATCGTCGTCGCCCACGTCGGCTACCTCCGGTCGCCGGGCCTGAGGGCGGCCGCCCGCTACGGCATCTGGCTGGTCTTCGCCTACTTCACCTTCAACATCATCGGCAACGCCGCGTCGCTGTCGTCACTCGAGAGCCTCATCTTCACGCCGGTCAGCTTCGTCCTCGCCATCCTGGCGCTCCGGCTGGCTCTCGAGAGGTAGCCGAACCATCGGAGCCGACGGCACCCGGCACCGAGACCGGACGCGGTGGTAAGAGCCGTGACAGGTACCCGGCCGCGGCCGTAAAACGGTTGGACACAGGCCAGACATGGAATGCACCCTAAGTGAGTATCTGCTGCGAGTCGGGACGGTCTCTTGGCCTCGCTCGTCCGGAAGAGAGGGATGACGGCACACCCGACATGGCGTTGCTGGGCCCCGCTGGCGGTCGCGCTGGCGGTCCATCTCGTGATGGCCTACAACGCGGTCTACCACCACCCCTACGTGGGCTACGACGCCAGACAGCACCTCAAGAACCTCGAGATCTACTCGCATCTCAAGCTGCCGACGTCGGCCCAGTCGCGAGAGTTCTTCTCGCCGCCGCTGCCGTACCTGGTTCCCGCCCTTGCCAAGCACTTCGGGCTGCTGGCGACGCGTGGGATGCGCAAGCTGGCTCAGCTTCTCAACCTGCTCTACTCGGTCCTCACGTTCGTCCTCCTGGCGCGACTGTCCCGGCGAAGGTGGCCTGACGACCCGGTGACGATGGCCTGGGCCTTCGGCTTCCTCGGCTTTCTACCGGTGTGGGTCAAGAGCTTCGCCCTGATCAGGGGCGAGCCGCTGCTGGCGCTGGTGACGGTAGCCGCCGCCGGCCAGGCTCTCCTACCCGCTGAAGACCGGGGCCCCACCGCCCGTCGCGGGCTGTTGCTCGGCATCGCGTTCGCCGCGATGGCGTTGTCGAGGCAGTGGGGGTTGCTGGCGATCGCAGGAATCCTCGCGGCTCTCGGGGCTCAGATGGTGCGCCGCCGGGACGCCGTGCGCCGCCTCTTGGCCGCGATGGCGATCTCAGTGGTCGTGCTGGCCGTGGGCGCCGGTTGGTTCTACATTCACCTCCGCACGGTAGAGGGCAGCGCGACGGCCTTCAACCGGTCGGGAGAGCCCAGCTTCTCCCTCGCCAACCAGCCTGTTCACTTTTACCTCGGGCTTGGGCTGCCCGAGCTGTTCACTGATCCCGTGCGCAGATCGTTCGCCAACGAGCTCCTGCCGATCTTCTACTCGGAGATGTGGGGAGATTACGAGTGCTACTTCCTGGTCTACGCCAAGGACCTCGACACGGGAAGGTACGTCCCGGGAGGAGCTCTCGAGCGCGCGCTGGCAAGGCCCGAGTCGGCCGCCCGTCTGGACACCAACCGCTTCACCATCAACCGCTACCTGGGGAGAGCGCAGCTGCTCGCGCTCCTGCCAACGGCAGTGCTGCTGCTCGGCTTCGGGCTCGGCCTGCGGCGGACCTGGTCGTGGCTGGCGGAGTCGAGGGACGGCCGGCCTCTCTCGCTGGAGGTCGTCGCGGTGGCGGTGATTGTCGCGTCTTTCGCCGGCTACCTCTGGTTCTTGATCATGTACCCGTCTCCGGGCAAGGGTGACACCATCAAGGCGACCTACATGCTGCAGACCATGCCGTTCCTGGCGCTGCTGGGGGCGGCCTGGATGCGCAGGCTCCGTCTCCGGCCAGGACGTCTCGCCGGCTGGCTCAGCATCGCCCTCGTTCTCGTCTACCTGCACAACGCCGGGCTGCTGTTCACGCGCTATACGAGGTTCATGTGAGGGTAGAGACCCGGACCCGTATACTTGAACCAGATCAATCATGGCCGATCAGCACCGGCCACCTGATGAGAAGCTCTGTCAGCGAGTCGGCGACGTTCGGAGGCGATCATGAAAACCTACACCGGAAGCTGTCACTGCGGTGCGGTCAGGTTCGAGATCGAGACCGACCTCACCGGTGTGACCGAGTGCAACTGCTCGATCTGCGCCAAGAAGGGGGCCCTGCACCACCGGGTCCCGCCGGAGCGGTTCAAGCTCCTGTCCGGCGGCGAGTCGATCGGCCTCTACCAGTTCGGGACCAAGACCGCCAAGCACTGGTTCTGCCAGTACTGCGGGATCCACCCGTTCTCCAACCCTCGCTCTGCCCCCGAGATGTTCAGCATCAACGTTCGCTGCCTCGACGATCTCGACCTCGGAGAGGCGGGCATCGAGGTCAAGCAGTTCGACGGCAGGAACTATGAGCGGGCGCTCGAGGAGCTGAGGGCCAAGAAGCCGGAGTGAGGCGCCGCCGGCAGATCGCGGGCCGGTTCCGCTCGTCGAAGAGGCGTTCGAGGGAGCTTTCATGTCGAGCATCGAGGCCGAGATTCAAGCCATGGTCGACCGCGAGACCGAGGCGTGGGACAACCTGGACGCCGAGGCGCTGGTCTCGCTCTTCCACCCCGACATGGTCTGGCCGTGGCCGCCCGACCCCGACGCCCACGACCCGGAAACGTGGCTCTTCCTGCTCGGGAGGTACGATCGAGAGCGCTGGCGAACCGGCTGGGAAGAGCTCTTCCGGGACTACGAGCTGGTGCACAACCGCCGGCGTACGGTTCGAATCCAGGTCTCCGAGCAGGGCGACGGGGCATTCGCGGTCGTCGACGTCGACACCCTGTGGCGCAGCCGGGCAACCGGTGAGCCCTTCCACTGGAAGGGGCGGGCGTGCAAAGGGTACACGAAGGTCGATGGCCGCTGGCTCCTGATCCTCCACACCGGGCTTCTGGATTACGGGGATTCTGATGCGTCGAGATGACGGCGCCAAGCCTGCGAGTCTTTCTCGGAACAACACCAGGCGCCTGACTCTCAGCCTTCTCATCGTCGGGCTGACCGTTGCCTGCACGCCGGCGGCGCGGTACCAGCCGAGAAACGGCGACATCGTCTTCCAGACCTCGCGCTCCTCCCAGAGCCTCGCGATCCAGAGGGCCACCCACTCACCGTACAGCCACATGGGCATCGTGTACGTGAGGGACGGCAAACCCGTGGTGTTCGAGGCGATCGAGCCGGTGACCACGACGCCTCTGGAACGTTGGATCGCCAGAGGAAAGGGCGGCCACTTCGTGGTGAAGCGGCTGCGCGACGCCGACCGCATCCTGACCAGGAAGGCGCTCCGACGGATGTTGCAGGTAGGCAGGACCTTCCAGGGCAAGCACTACGACCTCTACTTCGAATGGTCCGACGACCGCATCTACTGCTCGGAGCTGGTCTGGAAGGTCTTCGATCGTGCGCTCGGCGTGAAGCTGGGCGAGCTGCAGACGATCGGGCAGTTCGATCTCTCCGACCCCCTCGTCAAGGCCAAGGTCAACGAGCGTTGGGGCGGTCCTCCGCCCAGCAACGAGCAGGTGGTTTCCCCCGCCGCCATCTACGCCAGCAATCTCCTGGTGACGGTCTACGAACGGTAGGCGTAACCACCCGAACACGACCCCCTCTCTCGAGGTTGTCGCTGTCCAGTTGGACCTCGTGATTGGAGGCAAATTCCACAACCCCTTGGTGATCATGTCCGGCAGAGGTACGCTCCCTGGTGTTGGTCGACGAGAAGATCAGAAGGTGCCATGAACCCTGATAGTTCCCACCGCAAGAGCCTCATCGAGAGGCTGAGCCGGCCCTGGCTGATTGCGATCTTCATCGGGCTGTGGGTTCTGAGCGGCCTTGCCCTCATCCCCGACTCTAACGAACCGCCAAAGACGCCGGTGCAATGGGCGCTCTGGCTTCTCGTCGCCCCCGTCGTCTATGTAGTCGGCGACTTTGTAGCATCCCTGCTGGCACGCGTGCCGCCGTTTTCCTGGATTCTGCGGTGGATCGACAGCGGGGTTGATGCCACCGATCGCATCTTCCGGGTGGTGGTGCTCGCCGTCGTGTTCCTGATCCTGTTCTTCATCGGGCTGGGCATCTACACTCACCTTCTCGGAATCTGACGGCGCACCACGAACGTGTGCCGCCAGGCAGAGACGGAGAGCACCATGAACGACCACGAGACAGGTATCCGCCCCGCGACCTTGGACGACGCGCCGGCCCTCGCGGAGCTGTCGACCGAGCTCGGCTACCCGACCTCCGCGGCCGCGGCCAAGGACCGCCTGGCTCCCATCCTCGGCTCGGACGACCACGCCGTCATCGTGGCCGCCTCGGGCGACGGTGCGGTCGTCGGGTGGATCCACGTCTTCCTCGCTCAGCGGGTCGAGTCGGACCCGTTCGCGGAGCTCGGTGGCTTCGTGGTTGGTGAGTTGCACCGTCGGCGCGGCATCGGCAGACAGCTGCTGGCCGCTGCCGAGGCGTGGGTGACAGGGCGCAGCGTCGTGAAGCTGCGGGTGCGCAGCCGCACCAGCCGCGATGAGGCCAGGGTGTTCTACGAACGCCTGGGCTTTCGCGAGACCAAGCGGCAGCGCGTGATGGACAAGGCGTTGGGAGAGGGTGAGTGACAGGCAGACCTTCATCCCCGGCATGAGCCAGCAGGGCATCGTGGTGTTCGACGGAATGTGCAATCTCTGTGTGCGCTCTGTGCGGTTCATCCTGGCACACGAGCGCGACCACCGACTCCGTTTCGCAGCGGCGCAATCGCCCGCTGGAAGGGAGCTGCTGCGGTGGCACGGACTCGATCCGGAGGCCATCCCAAGCCTCGTTTTGGTCAGCGGAGGCCAGGTCCGTGTGCGATCCGCCGCCGCGCTCGAGATCGCGGACCATCTGCGCCGGCCCTGGAGGTGGGTCCGCCCCTTCCGCGTCGTTCCACGCCGGCTCCGCGATGTTCTCTACGACCTCGTCTCGCGCAACCGCTACCGCTGGTTCGGAAGGCGCGACAGCTGCCTACTGCCGACTCCGGAGCTCGCCTCCCGCTTCCTCGACAAACTTGGTCCCGGTCATGGTCCTGAGGTCCGGCCGCGGTAGACGCAGGTATACTGCAGCCATCGGGACCCGTCGCAACCTTCTGTGGCCTGGACGGTTGTGCGAACCAGGGGCCGGCCTTGGAGCGGAGCCCCGGGGCCGAGGATTGGAGGCGAGCTCTTGGGCTTCATCGACTGGTTCAAGAGGACGACGTTCCAGGGCACGATCAAACGAGACCTGGGCTCGGTAGAGCTTCACGGCGGTCTCGGCAAGACCCGATTCAATCTGCAGGAGCTGGAGCCCAAGGGCGTCGAGCGGCGGTTCAGGCTCAGCCTCGTGAGAACCGGCTTCCTCAGCTGGCAGGAGGTACCGCTGGTTCTGACCGCGGAACAGATGACCAGGCTCGGCGCGCTCATTCAGGCCGGACTCTCACCTGAGACCGAGTCCGGCTCCGATCCGATCCGTCCCGAGTGGTGACGTCGCGGGCCGGTCGACAAGGCTCGTCGCCTCGAGGCCGCGCCTGGATCAGCCCGATCCGGCGGCGTCTTGCACCGCGGCGGGCGGCCTCCTGACGGGGCTGCTGCCGGCTCAGGTCCCGTGGTACTCTGTTCGCGCCATGGAGCACAGCGCGGAGGTCTTCCTGTCGGTGGTGGTCCCCCTGTACAACGAGGTCGAGAGCGCTGTACCGCTGGTGGAACGGGTGGGGTTGGCGCTCGAGGACCTCGAGGGCGGCTGGGAGCTGGTCATTGTCGACGATGGCTCGACCGACGGCTCCGGTCAGCGTCTCGACGAGCTGGCCGGGGAGCGGCCGTGGCTGCGGGTACTTCACTTTGTCGACAACTGCGGTCAGTCGGCGGCAATGGACGCGGGCTTCCGGGCCAGCCGCGGCCGCCTGGTCGCGTTTCTCGACGCCGACCTGCAGACCTACCCGGAGGACATCCCGCAGCTGGTCGAGATCCTCGAGCGCGAGGGCGCCGACGCTGTGGTCGGCATCCGTGCCGAACGCCACGACAGCTGGTGGCGCCGCTTCACGTCGGGGTTCGCCAACGGCGTGCGCAACCGCCTGACGCGAGAGGACATCGCGGACACGGGCTGCCCCCTCAAGGTGTTCCGCGGCGACGCCATTCGCTCGATCAAGATGTTCAACGGCATGCACCGCTTCCTGCCGACTCTGCTCAAGATGGAGGGGTACTCGGTGCTCCAGCTACCGGTACGTCACACCGCGCGGGCGGCCGGGCGGAGCAAGTATGGGACCTGGGACCGCGCCTTCCGGGGGCTGCGCGACGCCCTCGCCGTGCGCTGGATGCAGGACCGCCACCTGAACTGGAAGCTGCGGTGACGCCAGGCCGCCTCAACAGGGCCCGCTCACGACCCCGGCGCGCCATCGCCTCGCTGTGCCTCGCCTCAGCGCTCATCCTGTCCGGAGTGCCGGCCGCGGCCGCCGCACGACCGACGGTGCAGGACGCTCCCACCAGGCCGCTGCACCTCAAGATCAAGCCCGCCGGGGTCCGCTCGGTGGAGCTCGTCCCACGGCCGGGCGGCGGCTACCTGTACCACGTCAGCTGGCGGGACGGCCACGAGTCGGACCTGCCACCCGATCGCTTTGCCGAGCTGCTCTACGCCGAGTACTCGGGGCGAAAAACGCTGTTCGCGTTCCTCAACATCTCGTCGAGCATCGGCATCGCGTGGGTCGTCTTCGGACTCCTCGGGCAGGTGCTGTTCACCGGACGCATGCTGGTGCAGTGGTTGGTCAGCGAGCGCCGCAAGCGCTCGGTGGTGCCGGTGTCGTTCTGGTGGATGAGCCTCGGCGGGGCCAGCATGCTGGTGATCTACTTCGTGTGGCGCAGGGACATCGTCGGCATCCTCGGACAGAGCACCGGCTGGGTGATCTACGTCCGCAACCTGTGGCTCATTTACCGCCACAAGGACGGCATCCGCGAGAGCGCGACCGCCTGACCACGATCAGGCCACCAAGACTCAAAGACAAGAACAGAAACGGCGAGCGCTCATCTGGGGTGCGTGGAGTCGCGTCCGGGTTTGTCAGGGGGACACAGCTCGACGACCAGGTACGGGTAGAGCGGCGCCAGGAGTCTTCCGAGGCCGGCCCGGACACCCAGGTCGAGCGACCACAGCCAGAAGGCCATCGCCGGCCGCAGCACGCGCCCCCACCAGTGCCGGCCCACCTGGCGGAAGCTCAGCCTCCCCGACAGCGGGCGGAGGCGGGCCGGACGCGCCAGCCGGCGGGCCCAGCGGCGAAAGGCGCCGAAAGTCGGCAGCAGCACGTCCGGAATCCGGTGCGGGCGGAACGAGCCGATCCGGTCGCCGTGCCAGAAGTCGACCGGGAAGGTGCCGTTCGGGCAGTCGACCAGCACCGTGCCCGAGCCGTCGCTCACCCGAACGAGCTGCTCGATCACCCTTTCTCGCAGCGCGTCGCGGTCCGGCCTGGCGCGCACCGAGTACGGCCTGGGGCTCTCGTCGACACCGACATGCTCGATCATCCCCGAGGAAATCACGTCCGCGAACGTGCCGTCGGCAAAAGGCAGACGGCCCGCATCCGCGACCACGAGCCCGCGCGCACCGCCACCTTCGGAGATCCACCTCCCCAACCTGTAGATCGAGCAGTCAACGCCGTAGCCGTCGGCCCCACGCAAGCGCCACTCGTCAACCGCATAGCCGTTGCCGCATCCGACGTCCAGCAGACGCCCCCGGCGCTCCGGCCCGAGCAGGCGCGCGTAGTAGGCCACCCTTTCTCGCGCTCCCCTGGCTTCCAACGCCTCGGCCTCGCGCAGCAGGGCCTTCTCCTCGTCCTCAGGTGCGGTGGCCGCCGATAGCCCTTCCTGGAGCTCGCTCACGCGCTCAGCCTACCGTTCCGAGTCGCACCGCGCCAGCCCGGACAATCCAACCGGGCTCTGCTGCAACGGCAGGCTCGCTCATCCACCGGAACTCCGGAACCCTTCTGGCTAGGCAAGACTCAGGAATGGCTTGTTCGCCAGCGACGGTCCCGTGGCGGGGCAGGGACGGAGCGGAAGGAGGCGAGCGGCCACCCCGCCGCGGGCGGCGGGGGGACCGGGCACAGGAGGCTTGGCCCGAGGTCCCCCGACGGTAAGCCTCCGAGCACGGGCTCCCCGGCGTTCTCGGCGGGCGCAGCCGCGAGCCGACGCATCGGTCCGTCCCCGCCGCGCCGGCCCGCGCAGCGGGCTGCGGGCATCGCCCGCACGGGACATGCGATCGCACAGCACCTGTCCAAGCAGGATTGCGCAGGGCGTTCTCCTCGCGCCTCGCCGCCAGCGAGCGAGGAGTGCACTGACCTCGTGGTCGTGGCGACGAAGCGAGCGCAGCGGCGTGGTGCGAGAGGGCGCACCTGCGCGATCCCTCTTCTATCAAAACGGGGGTGGGGTCACCCATCGCTCGTTCGACGCGAGAGGCAGATCCGAGCGGAGCGGCCCCTCGGGACAGGAAGACCGGCCCGAGGTCCTCCTCGAGAACGGGCTGACTGTCCCCGAGGGGTGCGGC